>DATMSG010000189.1:0-20375 GCA_035565515.1 Devosia sp. | reverse complement strand
GGGGAAAAGAGGAGCGAGATATGCGCCGCACCACCCATCCCGCAGGCACCATCCACCGGCTGACCGTCGACAGCAAGGCCCTGGCCGGCAACCGGCTGGGCGACACCACCATGCGCCTCGTCGATGTCTATATTCCTGCCGGCCATACCGGCGAAGGCCTGCCCTTGCTCGTCGACCTCGTCGGCTATACCGCCGGCGGCCCTGCCCACACCGCCTGGAAGAATTTTGGCGAAAACGTCCCCGAACGGCTCGATCGCCTGATCGGCGACAACAAGATGCCGCCTGTCGCCGTCGCCTTCCCCGATTGCTTTTCCCGCCTCGGCGGCAATCAATATGTGAACAGCCCCGTCCTCGGAAACTACGAGGATTTTCTCATCAAGGAGATGGTCCCCTTCGTCGAGGAAAAATTCTCCTGCGGCGGCAGCGGCAGGCGCGGCGTCTTCGGCAAATCCTCAGGCGGCTTCGGCGCCCATATCCATGCCATGCTGCACCCCGATTTCTGGGCTGCCGCGGCCAGCCATTCGGGCGATGCCGGCTTTGAAAATCTCTATATCCCCGAATTCCCCAATAGCCTGCGCATGCTGGCGAAATCCGACAATTCCATCGAAACCTGGATGCGCGCCTTCGAAGCCAAGCAAAAGATCGATGGCAAGGACACGCTCCTGCTGATGATCCTCGCCCAGGCCGCCAGCTTCGACCCCGATCCCGAACCCAGTACCTTCCTGGGTCTGCGCCTGCCGGTCACCCTCGACACCTGCGAATTGATCGAGGAGCGCTGGGCCAATTGGCTCAAATGGGACCCCGCCCGCATGGTCGAAACCCATGCCGGATCGATCGCGAAGTTGAAGGGTTTTTACTTCGATTGCGGGACCGAGGATCAGTACAACATCCTTTACGGCTCCCGCCGCATCCACCGCAGCCTCGAGCAAAAAGGCATCGCCCACCGCTACGAGGAATTTCCCGACAATCACTCCAGTGTCGATTATCGCATGGACATCAGCCTGCCGTTCCTGGCTGAAACGCTCACCCGCTGACCGCCGGCGCCGGCTGGTCGGGTCCGTTAAGGCCGGCCGTCAGTAATGCGGCGGCGGTCTTTCGCTTGCGGGATCGGCGATATAGCCGCCGCTGCGCACCTGCTCTTCCATCACCTCGATCTTGCGCCGCAACTGCTCGATCACGGTCCACTGTTCGGTGATGACGGCATTGAGATCCTCGATGGTCTGGTCCTGAAAAGCGACGCGGCTTTCGAGCCGTTCGAGCCGCTCGCTCTGATCCTGATCTGCCATACCCATTCCTTGCAAAGACCGGCCCCAGATAGTCCTCGCCGTCACCCTTCGCAAGTTTATCCCAACACGCGACAGTGTTGACCGAAGGGGGAACCTCTCCCCGCCGCCGCCATTGACTCCGCGAACCTGAACAGCGGGAGCCGCAAAATGGCGACCATCACGGCCAAAGAAAATAGCGTCCACCCGACCCTCCACGCGCTCGATTTCGGCGCCGCGGCACAATTGGCGCTCGCCGCCATGCTGCCGCTTGCCGCTTTCGGCGCCACCAATTTCCTGGCCGAGGCAGCCGGTCTCCAGCCGCACTTTTTCTCCCCCGCGGGCCTGCCGGGCTGGGCTGGCGCTGCCATTCATCTCGTGCTGCTGTTCTCCACCGGCCTTGCCATTGGCCTTGCGGCGCGGAAGAACCGCAATGTCCTCCCCTGGGGCATTGCCTTGGTCATGGCCATGATCGCCTTTCCGTTCCCGGCCGCCGCGCTCGATTCGGTGAGCCTGGCCATGGTCATGGCATCGGTCCTTCTCCTCGCCATCGCCACCGGCCTCCGCGTTGCCGCCGCCTCGAGCCTCGGGGGCTGGCTCATGCTTCCCGTGCTTGCCTGGATCGGCTTCGGCGCGGCCCTCGGCCTTGCCATGGCTGCGGCCTGGAGCCCGCCTTTCGCCCTCATCACCGCGCAAAATCCGGCGCCCGCCGCCGCTTAGACGCAGTTACCGCAAAGTGCCTTCTTGCGGGCCGGACCGCAGCGCTCCATGTGGGGGGCAATCTCATCTATTGGAGCGCAACATGGCTCGCCTGCTCAAGATCGATGTCTTTACCGATGTCGTATGCCCCTGGTGCCTCGTCGGTTCGGCCCGTCTGGACCAGGCACTCGCCAGGCTTCCCGACGACATAGAAGTCTCGGTTGAAAACCATCCCTTCTATCTCGACCCCACCGTACCGCCCGAAGGCGTCGATGTCGGCGCGATGCTGAAGGAAAAATACGGCCGCGATCCCAAGGAAATGTGGGAACGCGTCGAAGGCGAAGCGAAAAAAGCCGGGATCGATCTCGATCTTTCGAGGCAACCGCGCATGTTCAACACCGCCAAGGCGCACACCATCACCCGCCTCTCCAAGGCCAATGGCAATCAGCACGAACTGGCCAATGCCATTGCCGAAGCCTATTTCCTCGATCACCAGCAGATCAACGACGACAATGTGCTCGCCGATATCGCCGTGAAATTCGGCTGGGACCGCGGCGACGCGCTCGATGCCATGAACGATGCCAACGAGCTCTCGATCACCGAACAGCTCGCCACCTCCGCTGCCCAGCAAGGCATTCGCGGCGTGCCCTTCTTCGTCTTCGGCGAAAAATACGCCCTTTCCGGCGCCCAGCCCGACGAAGTTTTCGTCCAGGCGCTCGACAAGACGATTTCCGAACTCTGATCGCTTCCGGCCTGTTATAGGCAGAGCAGGAATCTGTTCGGGAACTCGCCGGTGAAGCTGCTCAGAATTGGCGCCATCGCCCTTATCGCCCTGGTCCTCGTTGTCTATGCGGGGGCCGTGGGCTTCATGTATTTCAATCAGCGTGCCCTGCAATATGAAGCGGCGGGCGAGATAACGCCCCTCGCCCAGGCCGCTCTGCCCAACGCCACGGAAATCTCCATTCCCGTCGATGGCGCCGTCATCAATGGCTGGTATCAGCCGCCCCGGCCGGGCAAGCCGCTGATCGTCTATTACAAGGGCAATTCGGGCAGTTTTTCCGCCGAGCACATTCGCTATGAGCGCTTCGTTTCGGAAGGGTTCGGTTTCCTCGCCTTCGACTATCGCGGCTTTCCGCTCTCCCCCGGCTCGATCAGCGAAGCGGGCATCCTTGCCGACGCCATCGCCGCCTATGACTGGGCCGCAACCCAAAATTTCCCCATCGTCATCTGGGGCCGCTCGCTCGGCACCGGGCCTGCGACCTATGTCGCCAGCGAGCGCGAGGCAAAAGCGCTGCTGCTCGAAACCCCATTCTTGTCCGCCGTCACCGTCGCCGCCGAGCGCTATCCCATTCTGCCGGTCAATTGGGTCATGCTCGATCAGTTCCACTCCGACCAATGGATCGCCCGCGTCACCGAGCCCGTCATGGTCGCCCATGGCACGGCCGACCGCACCATCGACGTCACCAATGGCGAACGCCTCTATGCCCTCGCCTCCAATCCCGACGAGCTTTGGATCGTCCCCGGCGCCGACCATTCCGACCTCTGGGATGCCGGCATCTGGGACAAGGCCAAGGCCTTCTTCATCCGCGCAGGAGCGGCGAACTGACTTCCACGGCCCAAAACCCCGCCGCCCCCGCCATGTCGGGGCGCCGCACCGCGATCATCGGCGGCCTCATGGTGGCGACCGGGCCGTTGAGCCTGACGCTCTATGCTCCCGCCTTGCCCTCCCTCGTCACCGACCTTGCCATCAATGATGCCGGCGGCAAGCTGACGCTCACCGTCTATTTCGCCGCCTTCGCGCTCGCCCAGCTTATTTGCGGCCCGCTCTCGGATCGCTTCGGCCGCCGCGCCACCGGCATCGCCTTCTTCGCCATCTATGTGCTGGGTGGCCTCGTCGCCACGTTCGCGCCTAGCCTGGAAGTGCTGCTGCTCGGCCGCATATTGCAAGGTTTTGGCGTCTCCGCCGGCGTCGCTCTTTCGCGTGCCATGGTGCGCGACCTCTTTGTCGGCCGCGAAGCCATCGGCATTCTGACCCTCATCAATCTGGTGCTCACCGTCGCGCCCGCCGTCGCCCCAACCCTCGGCAGCGCCATCATGCTCGTCGGCTCCTGGCATGTCATGTTCGTGGTCATGGCCGGTTTCGGCCTCGCCATCATCGCGCTTCTAGGTCTCTCAGCACGCGAAACCCTGCCCGAAGACCGGCGCGTCCCGCTGAAACCGTCCACCATCATCGGCAATTACGGCCGCCTCCTGCGCGCGCCGGCCTTCCTGCTGCCGGCCGGCACGCTCTCCGCCGCCTTTGGCGGCTTTTATGCCTCGGCCGCGCTTCTGCCCTTCGTGCTGATCGGCCAGATCGGCCTGACGCCCTTTCAGTTCGCCATGGCCATGCTGATCCAGACCGGCTCCTTCATCGCCGGCAATGTGGTGGCCGCGCGCCTCGCAAAACATCTCGATGGCTGGCAATTGGTCGCCATTGGCCTCGTCCTGATCGCGCTCGCCGGCCTCGGCTATGCCATCGGCCCGCGCCTCTGGCCCGGCGAAGTATTGGCCGTCATGATCCCGGTCGGCTTCTGGATGCTCTCGCTCGCCTGTCTCAGCCCCAGCGCCACCGCCGCTGCCATGTCCGGCTTCGGCGAAATCGCCGGCTCGGCCGGCGCACTGACCGGCTTCTTCCAGATGGGCGGCGGGTTTCTGGCCTCCCTCGCCGGCACGCTGTTCTTCCCCGAAGCCCGCACCGCGCTCGTCACCCTCATGCCCGGCCTTGCAGCTCTGGCCATCGTTCTCGCCGTCACGGACCTGCGGCGCGTCCGCAACGCCTAAGCACCCGCCAGCGCTCATCCCAAACAAAAACGCCGCCCCAAGGGACGGCGTTTTCAAATCTGCTATCACGCGCCGACTAGTTGCGCGGCGCCGGAGCGGCGATCAGGCCTTCGCGCTGGGCGCGCTTGCGGGCCAGCTTGCGGGCGCGGCGAACGGCCTCGGCCTTCTGGCGCGCCTTCTTCTCGGAGGGCTTTTCGTAGTAGTTGCGAAGCTTCATCTCGCGGAAGACGCCTTCGCGCTGCAGCTTCTTCTTCAGGGCGCGCAGCGCCTGGTCAACATTGTTATCGCGAACGACTACTTGCAAAGGTCAACTGCCCTTTCAAAGCTTTGGCAAATTGTAAATTTCGATGCGAAATAGCCATAACAACCACTTCGCCGACCAGCCGAGCCGGTCACCGTGGCGGGCTATATAGCTCTCCTCTGCCAACTTGTCCACATGGGAGTTGCGCAAATTCGGCGTATTGCCTGAATTTCCGAAGCGGTCTACCGCTTCATGATGGCGCTCAAAGGCTTGTACCCATGCTGACACCCATCGTCTTCCTGCCCGGTCTGTTGTGCGACGCCCGACTATGGCGCGACGTCGTCGAGCCCCTGCGCGACGAAATCGCGCCCATGGTCGCCGATCTCACCCTTGATGACTCGATCCCCGCCATGGCGCGCCGCACGCTTGCCGCCGCCCCGCCGCGCTTTGCCCTGGCAGGCCTTTCCATGGGCGGCTATGTCGGCCTCGAAATCATGCGCCAGGCGCCCGAACGCGTCACCCATCTGGCCCTGCTCGACACCTCCGCCCGCCCCGATAGCGACGAGCGCCGGGAAGCCCGCCGCAAGGGCATCGACAATGTAAAGCTGGGAAAATTCATCGGCGTCTCGCGCAGTCTGCTGCCGAGCCTGCTCGCCAAGCGCAATCTCAATACCCCGCTCTCCGAAGAAGTGCAGGCCATGGCCGAGCGCCTGGGCCAGGAAGCCTATATCCGCCAGCAGCTGGCGATCCTCGGTCGCGCAGACTCCCGCCCCGGCCTGCCCGGGATCGCCGTACCCACCCTGATCGGCGTCGGCACCGAAGATGCGTTGACCCCGCCCGAACTCGCCGAGGAAATGGCCGCCGCCATCCCCCATGCCGACATCGTCCGCTTCGCCAAAAGCGGCCACCTGCCGACCATGGAAAATCCCAAGGCGGTCGCCGACGCCTTTAGAAACTGGCTCGCCCGGTAGCGGTACCCGCGTCTTAGTCGCGGCGAACGATGCGGTTGATATGCCCCATCTTCCGCCCCGGCCGCGCTTCCGCCTTGCCGTAAAGATGCGGCTGGGTATCGCCATCGAGGCCCCCGGGCACGAGATCCACCTCGTCCCCGACAAGGTTTTGCATCACCACATCGGCATAGCGCCGGGGATCGCCCAGCGGCCAGCCGGCCACGGCCCGCATATGCTGTTCGAACTGGTCGGTGAGGCACACCGCCTCGGTCCAATGTCCCGAATTATGCACGCGCGGCGCAATCTCGTTGACAACAAGACCCGGCCGCTCGCCGCCAAGCACGAAAAATTCGACGCCCAGCACACCGACATAATCGAGCGCCACGACAATCACCTTGGCGAGCATGGCGGCATGCTTGGCAAGGCCCGGCGCAATATCGGCCGGCACGCTCGAGGTAAAAAGAATATGGTGCCGGTGCACATTCTCGGCGGGGTCAAAGGCTTTCACCGACCCATCGGCTCCGCGCGCCACGACCACCGAAATTTCCTTCTCGAAAGGCACGAACCCTTCGAGCACCAGCGGATGCGGTTTCAGTTCGGCAAAGGCCGCCGCCGCATCGCCCGGCTCGCGCAGCACCCGCTGTCCCTTGCCGTCATAACCGAGCCGCGTGGTCTTCAGCACCGCCGGCAGTCCCAGCTCCGCCACCGCCCCCGTCAGATCGTCCAGCGAATGCACGGCCCGATAGGGCGCCACCGGAATATTTTTCGAAGCCAGAAATCCCTTCTCGGCCAGCCGGTCCTGCGAAATCGCCAGGGCATTGGCGCCGGGCCGCAATGGTTTCAGGCCCGCCAGAATTTCCGCCGTCGCCGCCGGCACATTCTCGAATTCATAGGTGATGACATCGACCTGCGCGGCAAAGGCGCGCAGGGCCGCTTCGTCGTCATAGGCGGCGATGGTCTTGAACGGCGTTACATCGAAAGCCGGGCTCTCGGGGTCCGGGCAATAGATATGGCTCTTCAATCCCAGCTTGGCGCCGGCCAGCGCCAGCATGCGGCCAAGCTGCCCGCCCCCCAGAATGCCGATGGTGGAACCGGGACGCAGCGAGACGGGAAGTTCGGACAAGGCGCTACTCGATATCGGAAGGAAATTGCGGAACGGATGACGTCTGCCGCGCGCGATGCGCATCGAGCCGGTCGGCCAGTTCATCATCGTTGAGCGCCAGGACGGAGGCTGCCAGGAGCGCCGCATTGACCGCGCCCGGTTCGCCGATCGCCAGCGTGCCGACCGGTATCCCGCCCGGCATCTGCACGATGGAATAAAGACTGTCCATGCCGTTCAGCGCCTTGGAGCGCACCGGCACGCCGAATACCGGCAGCGGCGTCATCGCGGCGATCATGCCCGGCAGATGCGCCGCGCCTCCCGCCCCGGCAATGATGATCTTGAAACCCTCGGCCTTGGCATTCATGGCGAAATCGACCATCCGCTCGGGCGTACGGTGCGCCGAAACGATCCGCGCCTCATATTCGATCTCGAGATTTTCGAGGGTTTCGGCACAGAGCCGCATGGTGGGCCAATCCGATTGGCTGCCCATGACAATGGCAACTGATGGCTTGAGCATGGCCAGTTCTCCCCCTGCCGCTCCGCAGAGCGCGCATCTAGCCTAAAATGCGGCAGCGTTCAAGGCGCCCGGCGCCGAAAGCGTCAGGCAATGATGTCGGGAAGCAGGATGCTTTCGAGCTGCACGATGCGATCTTTCAGCGCCAGCTTGCGCTTTTTCAGCCGCTGCACCAACATCCGGTCGGCAAATTGAGATTGCGTCAGGGTATGGATGGCGGCGTCGAGATCCGCATGTTCCTGGCGCTTCGTCGCCAGCTCCAGCCCGAACTGGGCTTCCTGTTCCTTGTCGAGCTGCAACATCCACGAAACCGGCCGGTCGCTACCAAGTCACACTTGGTTAACGCATCGGATCACGATTTGCATCTGATTTCGAACACTGCTTGGGGAGGCGGTCGACAAAGCGTGAAAGATTTGTGACTATGCCTTCGTTCACGATGTCGAAGGAGTTGTCTATGACTGCTGAAGGCCACATCGCAGCGCTGGAAAGGCGCCACCAGGAACTGGACAGGCAGATTCAGGCAGAGATGCAAAATCGCCAATATGACGACCTGATGGTCTCCACGTTGAAGCGCAAAAAGCTGGAAGTGAAAGACGAAATCACCCGCTACAATGTGATGGAGCGGAACTAGTCTGGCTGGACGACCATACGAACTGAATTCTGGGGGTCACGGAATTTTCCGCGGCCCTTTTTATTTGCCCGGCAGACGCCGGAGAAATTCGTTAGGATTAACACCCTCTTAAGCCACTGTCCTCAATCTCTCCCAAAACGGCACATGCGATTCGTGCCGAACACCGAAACGAATTTGGGATAGGCATGACGCGGGTTCTTGTGGTCGACGACGATCCGGTGCAGCTGCGCCTGACGGCTGAAATTGCTAACCGTGCCGGCTTCAAGCCGCTCACGGCCACCGGAGGCGAACAGGCGCTCGCCATTCTACGCGACGACCGCCAGATCGGTGCCATGATCCTCGATCTCGTCATGCCCGATCTCGATGGCATGGGCGTCATGGCCGCCATGCGCGCCGAGGGCCTGACGACCCCGGTCATCATCCAGACCGCCAATTCCTCGCTCGAAACCATCGTCTCGGCCATGCGCCAGGGCGCGGCCGACTATTTCGTCAAGCCCGTCTCGCCCGAGCGGCTGGTCGTCTCGCTGCGCAATGCACTCAAGCTTGACACGCTCGAAGCCGCCATCCGCGCCGAGCACGCCCGCCGCTCCGGCACCTTTTCCGCTTCGGACATGATCGCCAGCGCCCCGGCCATGGCCCGCGTTCTCACCCTTTCTGCCAAGGCTGCCAAAAGCCCCATCCCCGTCCTCATCGAGGGCGAGACCGGTACCGGCAAGGAGCTGGTGGCCCGTATCATCCAGGGCGGTTCCGACCGCGCCGGAAAACCCTTCGTCACCGTCAATTGCGGCGCCATCCCGCCCAATCTCGTCGAATCCGTGCTCTTCGGTCACAAGAAGGGTGCCTTTACCGGCGCCATCGCCGACCAGCCGGGGAAATTTGCCGAAGCCCATGGCGGCACCCTCTTTCTCGATGAAGTGGGCGAACTGCCCCTCGACACCCAGGTCAAGCTGCTGCGCGCCCTGCAGGAAGGCGAGATCGAACCGGTCGGCGCCGCCCGCCCCGAAAAGGTCAATGTCCGGCTGATCTCGGCCACCAATCGGCGCCTCCTCAATCTCGCCAAATCGGGCGAGTTCCGCGAGGATCTCTTTTACCGCCTCAACGTCTTCCCCATTTACGTGCCGCCGCTGCGCGAACGTCTCGAAGACCTGACCGCCCTCGTCTCCCATTTCATTGCCCGCTTCGCCGCCGAAGCCGGCAAGCGCGTCCTCGGCGCCACCCCCGCCGCCCTCGACCTCCTTGCTGCCTATAATTGGCCGGGCAATGTCCGCCAGCTCGAAAATGCGGTCTACCGCGCCGTCGTCCTGGCCGATGCCGCCTTTCTTGAAGTGGACGATTTCCCGCAAATCCTCGCCCAGGCCGCCGGCCGTGAAGAAGTGGTTCGCGCCACCGCCGAGGCCGCGGTCCTCGCCGCTCCCGTCCATATCGACAGCGCCCCTGCCCGCCTGCGCGCCGAGCCTGTGCCCCAGGTCGTACAGGATCGTTTCCTCAATGCCTCGGGCGACCTGCAGGCCCTTGCCGACATCGAGCGCGAGGCCATCGCCTTCGCCGTGGATTATCACGGCGGCCGCATGTCCCGCGTCGCCCGCGCCCTCGGCATCGGCCGCTCGACGCTCTATCGCAAACTCCACGAATACGGCATGGCCGAAGGCCTCATCAACGACGCCGCGTAAACGAAATTTATCGCTGGCCTGGAGTTTGTACCTTTTGGCATAGCCGCTGTGTCCGCGCGGCCCTTGCGCTCTGGCGGGGCCGTGCTTTAGAGCACGGGCAACATCGGCAACCCCAGTAGTCCTCATGGTGAGGTGCGGAGCGTTAGCGCAGCCTCGAACCACGAGGCCGTGGCACTGCACTGTTAAGGCCTGCTGAATTTCTCAGAAGGCCCAAAAATGATCCGCCTCGAAAGCATCGGCAAGCAAAACGGCAAGCAGATTGTCTTCATCGAGGCATCGGCAACGCTTCTCAAAGGCGAAAAGATCGGCCTTGTCGGCCCCAATGGCGCCGGCAAGACCACGCTTTTCCGCATGATCACCGGCGAGGAACAGCCCGACGAGGGCCAGGTCTCGGTCGAGCGCGGCACGACCATCGGCTATTTCAGCCAGGATGTCGGCGAAATGTCGGGCCGCAGCGCCGTCACCGAAGTCATGGACGGCGCAGGGCCGGTGAGCGCCCTCGTTGTCGAAATGCGCGCCCTCGAAGCCGATATGGGCAATCCCGACAAAGCCGACGAGATGGACGCCATCATCGAGCGCTATGGCGAGGTGCAGCACCAGTTCGAAGAACTCGACGGCTATTCCCTCGATGGCCGCGCCCGCGAAGTGCTCCACGGCCTCGGCTTCTCGCAGGAGATGATGGATGGCGATGTCGGCGCCCTTTCCGGCGGCTGGAAAATGCGTGTCGCACTGGCCAAGATCCTCCTGATGCGCCCCGACGCGCTGCTCCTCGACGAACCCTCCAACCACCTCGACCTCGAAAGCCTCATCTGGCTCGAGGCTTTTTTGCAAAATTATCAGGGCGCCCTGTTCATGACCTCGCACGATCGCGAATTCATGAACCGTATCTGTACGAAAATCGTCGAAATCGACGCCGGTTCGCTGACCACCTATTCGGGCAATTACGAATTTTATCAGCAACAGCGCGCTATCGCAGAAAAGAACCAGCAGGCCCAGTTCGAGCGCCAGCAGGCCATGCTGGCAAAGGAGCTGGACTTCATCGCCCGCTTCAAGGCCCGCGCCAGCCATGCCGCCCAGGTGCAGAGCCGGGTCAAGAAGATCGAAAAGATCGACCGCGTCGAGCCGCCGAAACGCCGCCAGACCGTCGATTTCGAATTCCGCCCCGCCCCGCGCTCGGGCGAAGACGTCGCGCTCTTAAAGGGCGTCTCGAAAAGCTACGGCTCCCGCTCCATTTATGACGGCCTCGATTTCCACGTCCGCCGCTGCGAACGCTGGGCCATCATGGGCATTAACGGGGCCGGCAAATCGACGCTCCTGAACCTGGTCACCGGCACCACCGAGCCCGACACCGGCTCGGTCTCGCGCGGGCCATCGGTGAAAATGGCCTATTTCGCCCAGCACGCCATGGATGTGCTCGATGGCGATCTGACCGTCTTCCAGCAGCTCGAATATTCCTTCCCCCAGGCCGGTCAGGCCCCGCTCCGGGCTCTTGCCGGCGCCTTCGGCTTTTCCGGCGATGAGATCGAAAAGAAGTGCCGCGTTCTCTCGGGCGGGGAAAAGGCGCGCCTGGTCATGGCCATGATGCTCTTCGATCCGCCGAATTTTTTGGTGCTCGACGAGCCCACCAACCATCTCGACATCGCCACCAAGGAAATGCTGATCACGGCCCTCAGCCAATATGAAGGCACCATGCTCTTCGTCAGCCACGATCGCCACTTCCTCGCCGCGCTCTCCAATCGCGTGCTCGAACTCACCCCCGAAGGCGTCCATGTCTATGGCGGCGGCTACACCGAATATGTCGCCTCCACCGGTCGCGAAGCCCCGGGCCTTCACAGCTAGCATTTTCGGCCCTTCGCCACCCACACCCACCGGAGCGCCTCCTCCCCTGGAGGGGGGAGGCCGGGTGGGGGTGCGGGAGCCCCAAGCCACCCCACATCCCTAACGCAACCTTTCACAATTTAAGAAAACCCGCTGCGTTAACCTTATTCCTTACCCGATCATTAAGACCTTGAGACGATTTTGGGCCTCATGTTTAGGCGTATATCGACGAGGCCAAAAATGAAGCGTTCCGCCATTGTGATTTCTGCTCTTCTGGCGCTGACCGCGTCGGCGGGAGCCGCCGATCTGGGTTGGAACAGTGCCCCGGCCACCTCGCCGCTCTATTCGTCCACCTCGGCGGTCGACTGGAACGGCTTTTATGCCGGCGTCAACGGCGGCTACACCTGGGGCACGACGGCCGTTAATCCTGCCCTCGTCAACACCAATAATAACAGCTCGGGCTGGACCGCCGGTGTCCAGGCCGGCTTCAATGCCGATATGGGCGGCCTCGTGATCGGCGCCGAAGGCGACCTGCAATGGGCCAATCTCGGCTATAGCGAACCCAACAACCCGCCCCCGGGCACGTTCGAGGCCAAGCTCGACATGTTCGGCACCGTGCGTGCCCGCGCCGGCGCCACCTTCGGCCAGGTCATGCCCTATGTGACACTCGGTGCCGCCTTCGGCCGCGGCACGGCCCAGGTCGTCAATGGCGGCGTCACCACCTCGCAGTCCGCCAGCCATTTCGGCTGGACCGCCGGTCTGGGCCTTGAAGCCAAGGCCACCGACAATATCTCGGTCAAGGCCGAATATCTCTATGTCGACCTCGGCAGCCAGAACTATAACGGCTTCGCCACCGCCCGCGACATCGGCCACAAATTCAGCGTCATCCGCGCTGGCGTGAACTATAGCTTCTAAGACCCTACCATCGGCGCAAGAAGCCTTTTCGAGGGCCCGGACATCCTGAAAGACCCCAGCTACCTGGGTTTTTCGGCGAGGTCCGGGCCCTGATCATGCCCGCATTCACAATTGCCGCCCGCCATTCATAATCACGCGCCCTGCACCCGGCTTTACGAGGGCCCGGGCGTGCCATAATTTACGGCCGTGCTTCGCGCGATGGGTGAAGATGTCGGACGCAATATCGACAATCTCCATGTCCCGGGTCCCGCGCTCCCGGCAGAGCAGCGCGGGACGTTCCTTCCGGCAGGCCCATGAGGCCTGGCAGGACAGCATCGGCCTTGTCTACGATGTCCGGCTGATCGGGGGCGCCGATGAGCGCTTCAGCTATCGGGCCGAAGCGTTTCACCTCGAAGATGTGGTGCTGGTGGATTACCAGTGCACGGCACAGAGCTTTGACCGGTCGCGGGCCCGGATCGGGCGCGACGGGCTCGACCACTATACGCTGCAGCTGTGCCTGACCGGCCGGCATGGACCGCGCGATGGCGGCACGGACGAGATTGCCCAGCCCGGCGATCTTTTCATTGCCGATCTGGCGCAGCGCCACAGCACCGCGACATCGGATTTTTCCTGTCTCAATCTCACCGTGCCCCGGCGCTATCTCGCTCCGCTCCTCAAATCGCCCGACACCCATAGTTTGCGCCGTATTCCGGCCCATCTGCCGCTGATGGCGCTGCTGCGCGACCATCTGCTCGGTCTGCATCGGACCATTACCTCGATGCGCCGGGACGAAGCGGCCGCTATCATCATGCCGACCCTTCACCTTGCCGCTGCCGCGATCAATGCCGCCGTAGCCGAGGACAATCAGGCCGCCGTGCGCATGGCACTCAGCGCCAGTATTCGCCGCCATATCGATGCACATATCGACGATGCCGGGCTGACTGCCGAGAGTGTCGCAGGCGCCTTCGGCATATCGACACGCAAACTCTACTATCTGCTCGAGCCCGAAGGCGGCTTTTCGCATTACGTGCAGGACGAAAGGCTGCGGCGGTGCCGCCGCGAATTGACGAGCATGGAACACCGGCATTCCAGCATTGCCGAAATCGCCGGGCGCTATGGTTTTACCCATCGTAAAAGTTTCGTGCGCGCCTTTCGCCGGCTCTTCGAGATGACCCCGCGCGAAATGCGGGCGCTCTCGATTGCCGGGCAAAGCATGGTGCCCGAGGGGGCGGAGAGCCCGCATTTGTGGCACTGGATTCGCGATCTTCGCTAACGCCTCGGCCCGCGCCTAACCTCTTATCGATTCTGAATATTTGCACGCCGCGCCACTTTGGTTGCACACCGGGCCACATTTTCGGGCCCAACGCCGAAGGCGATTGAATTCAATCCCGCTTCACCCCGACAAGCAGTTGAACATCGGCCGAACCCCGCTTCGGCCGAACCTCGTTCTGTGGCTGCGTGAGGATTGGGATGTCGAATTTTGCTGCTGCGCTATCGCGGTTCACGATGGCGCCGGATCGAGGGCCGGTGCATAGGCCGCTCTGGAGGGTCGCGATGCTGGGCGTGTCGATCGGCGCGCTGCTCGCGGCCCAAACCGGCGCCGCCGAAGTCATCGACGCCGGTCAGACGATCACCGTGCCCGGCGATCACCCTTCTCCCTGGAACCTTGGCGCCGATGATCTCATCGTCGGCGAGGCCGGTGCCGGAACCCTCAGAGTGCAGGACGGCGGTATCGTCATCCCCGCCGGCCTCCAGATCGGCGTACTCGACACCTCCTCGGGCACGGTAATGGTCTCGGGCGCCGGATCGGCCCTGAGTTCAACGGGCCTGCTGACCGAAGTCGGCATTGCCGGCATCGGCGCATTGACTGTGAGCGACGGCGCCTCCTTCGACACATCCGGGGCCATGGTTCTGGGCCGGCTCGATGGCGGCGACGGCACCCTCAATGTAGCGGGCGCGGGGTCGAGCGCCGTCGTCAGCCAATATATGACCATTGGTGCAGCCGGCACGGGCGTCGTCAACGTGACTGCGGGCGCCTCGGTGGTGAACGGCAATCTGCTCACCCTCGGCCTTGATGCCTTTCGCAATGGCACCGTGCTGATGTCCGGCGCGGGCACGAGCTGGGAGGCGGGGCAGCACGCCCTGATCGGGAACGGCGGCAATGGCATGCTCATCATCGAGAGCGGCGCCGCCATGGATGTGGCGCAAACCCTCGTTCTGGGCAATGCGCTCACCGGCAATGGCCAGGCGACCATTACCGGCCCCGGTTCCAGGCTCACCTTCGGCGACGCCTTTATCGGCTATGACGGATATGGCTTTGTCTGGGTGGAAAACGGCGGCGCCTTTGGCGGGGCCGGACACGACCTGACCCTGGGCATGGGAACCAATGGCGAGGGCAACCTGCAACTGACGGGCCCCGGTTCGACCGCCACGGGCAATGTTCTGACCGTCGCCGAGGAAGGCAGGGGCGTTATCGTCGTTTCCGATGGCGCGCGGCTGCAAACCGGCATTGCGACCTTGGGCAATCTCGCCGGCAGCCACGGCGAGGTGCGGCTATCCGGGGCCGGAACCGTCTGGGCCAATACGATCGACGACATGTTCATCGGCCGCCAGGGCGAAGGGCTGGTAAGCCTGGCCCATGGGGCCAAAATCGAAGCGGTGAGCTATGTCAGACTCGGCGTCGATGCCGGCAGCACCGGCATCCTGTCCTTGACCGGCCAGGACACAAGGCTCGAAGCGGGCGTGGCGATCGAGGTGGCCAAATCCGGCCTGGGCCAGGTCACGGTCGAAAGCGGCGCCTCGCTGCGGCACAATGGAGATCTCCTCATCGGCCAGTCGGCCGGGGCCATGGGTGGCGTCACCATCCGCGGCGAGGGGTCGGTCTGGCAGGGTCTGGGCGACGCCATCATCGGAGAAACCGGCATTGGCACCTTGGTGATTGCCGATGGGGCCAGCGCCGATTTTGCCCAGGGCATGGTGCTCGGCAGTGCCGGGGGCGGCGGCGCGGTGCAGGCCGACGGCGGCACGATTTCGACGGGGACATTGGTCGTTGGCGACACCGGCAACGGCATCCTGGTGGTCGAGAATGACGGATCGATCGCCGTCGGCAATGGGACGGGCACCGTCCTGGTTGCGGCCCAGGCTGGCTCCAATGGTCACATCGGCATCGGCAATGGCGCGGGCGCGGGTATCATCGCCGCCGAAAAAATCCAGTTCGGCGCCGGGAATGCCGACCTCTTCTTTGCCCATACCGACACCGCCTATCGTTTCGATCCGATCCTTGCAGGCATGGCCGACATCGAGCATGGCAGCGGCCATACGACCCTGACGGCCGACAGTTCCGGATTTCTCGGCAGCACGGCGATCTGGGGTGGCACTCTGGCAGTCGATGGCGTGCTGGGCGGTACGGTCGCGGTCGATGCCAATGGCACGCTGGGCGGTTCGGGCACTGTCGGCGACGTGACTGTGGCTTCCGGCGGCCGCGTGGCGCCGGGCAATTCGATCGGTACGCTCAATGTCGGCAATGTGGTGTTCGATCCCGGCTCGGAACTGCAGGTGGAAGTCAACGGCCTCGGTCAGGCCGATCTCGTCAATGCCGGCGGGACCGCCACGGTCAATGGCGGCCATGTCGCGGTGCAACGCTTTCCCGATATTGCGACGGGCATCCCCTATAAGATCCTCACCGCGGCAGGCGGCGTAAGCGGCAGTTTCGATAGCGTGGCTTTCGGCGCCGGCTCGCTTTTCATCACCCCGACTCTCAGCAGCGATCTCAACGCGGTCTATTTGACACTGAACCAGACCACGGATTTCGACGCCGTGGCGCTGACCCCGAACCAGAAGGCGGCGGCGGCGGGCATTCAATCGCTTGGCTCGGGCGAGCTATTTTCGGCCATCGCCGCGCTCGGCAATGCCGGCGATGCGCAGGCCGCCTTTGACGCCATTTCGGGAGAAATTCACGCGTCCGCCAGGACGGTGCTCATCGAAGACAGCCGCTATCTGCGCGAAGCCGCGCTCGACCGGCTGCGCCCGGCGCCGGGACCGTCCGCATCGTCCGAGCCGGAAATCTGGGGACAGACCTTTGGTGCGCACGGCACCTGGCCGGGCGACGGCAATGCCGCCGGCATCGAGCGCTCGCTGGGCGGCTTTCTTTTCGGCGGCGATGCCACCCTGGCGGGGGATTGGCGCTTCGGGGTGATGGCGGGCTACGGCCAGTCGAGCTTCACTGTTGCGGACCGCGCCTCCTCGGGATCGGCGGCGAACTATCACCTCGGCGCCTATGGCGGCACCGACATCAATGGCCTGGCCTTCAAATTCGGCGGTGCCTATAGCTGGCACGATCTGAAAATCGCCCGCAGCATCGCTTTTAGCGGCTTTTCGGACAGCGCGACGGCCAATTATTGGGCCGGCACCGGCCAGGTCTTTGGGGAGCTGGGCTATATGATCGAAGCCGGTCCGGCCCGGTTCGAGCCCTTCGTCACTCTCGCCCATGTCCATCTGTCCAATGCGGGCTTTGGCGAAAGCGGGGGAGCGGCGAGGCTGAACGGCAACGGCACAAGCACCGGCGCCACCTATGCCACGCTGGGCATTCGCGCAGAAACCGAACTGTCGCAAGGAAACCTTCCGCTCAGGCTGGCCGGAAGCATCGGCTGGCAACATGTCTTCGGTGACACAGTGCCTCAGGCCTCACTCGCTTTTGCCGGCGGCAATATATTCGAAGTTTCCGGGCCGCCGATCGCACGCGATGCGCTGATGCTGAAACTCGGCTTTGAAACGCCTGTCCTCTCCGGGGCCACTTTGGGCCTGGCCTATTCCGGACAGCTGGCCGCAGGCATGGGGGATCACAGCCTCAAGGCCAGCCTCGGCGGCAAGTTCTAGATCGCGGCTTTTTCGCTCTGCAACACCCATCCGCAAGCCTCATGGCGAGGGGCTTTGCAGAGCAAAAGCCCTATCCGCACTGCCGCAGGACCCTCGCGATCGCGGCATTCGAGCCCCGGGCGCCGAATTCGTGCCCATCGAAAACCTCGAGCCCGCCCTGGCTCTTGTGCCGCACAAAACCGACGCGGATCGCGTTCGCGGCACGCTGCGCGATCCCGGCCCATTGCCGGGCCACCGGCCCGCGCACCAGGATCGAGCTGCCATCGTTATGGATGAGCGGAAAATCCTGCGCAAAAACGGTGCCGCCGGCCGAAGCGAAACTGCCCGGCGTTGTCCCTCCGGCATTGATGGCAAGGCTCATCGCCCTGGCCTCGGCAACCTCCCTGCTCGGCTGGCGCACCCAGAAAGCCATGGCGAGGTCGCCGCCCCGGCACGCGAACTGAAACTGCGCCGCGCCGGTATCGATATAGGCGATGGGAACGCCCCCGCCCTCATATGTCCATTCCGCCGCAAAGCTCGGCGCGGCAAGGCCAAGCCAGAGGACGATAAGAAGAGATCTGAGCATCGCCTGTCCTGCCGGATGTGATGACTAAGTGCAGCCCCGGCGTCGCGTGCTGGGCGCCCGCACCTTGCAGCGTCCCGGTAAACGCGGCCATAATTTGCCCCAAGGGGCCGACACCCGCCAAGGCCAGTGAAATCCAAAATTGACCACAGTGAGAAAATGATGTACTATTTTAACATCACAAAATAGCACACAGTTCTTCTTATGACGGGGATTTTGGAAAACAAGGAATCCTGGACGAGCCGAGCCATCCGCATGCTCGACGCCGATGCGCAGCGCTCTGCCGATTCCCATCTCATCCCCCTCACCCTGCCCGGCTTTCCCGAAATAGACTTCTATTTCAAGGACGAGTCCTGCCATCCGACGGGCAGTTTAAAACATCGCCTGGCGCGCTCGCTCATTCTCTATGGCCTCTGCAACGGCGTCATCGGTCCCGATACCGCCCTGGTGGAAGCCTCCTCCGGTTCGACCGCCGTCAGCGAAGCCTATTATGCCCGCCTCCTCGGCCTCAAATTCTACGCCGTCCTGCCGCGCACCACCTCCTGCACCAAGATCGAAGCCATCGAGCAATATGGTGGTCACTGCGTCTTCGTCGACGAACCCTCGGCCATCTATGACGAAGCGAAAAACCTCGCCGCCCGCACCGGCGGCCATTATCTCGACCAGTTCACCTTTGCCGAGCGCGCCACCGATTGGCGCGGCAATAACAATATCGCCGAGTCGATCTTCCGCCAGATGGCCATGGAGCGTCACCCGATCCCGCGCTGGGTGGTGATGAGCCCCGGCACCGGCGGCACCTCGGCCACGATCGGCCGCTACATTCTCTATAAAAGTTTTCCGACCGAGCTCTGCGTCCCCGATCCCGAATTTTCCGCCTTTTACGAAGGCTGGACGAAGACCGACAGCGCCTGCCGCTGCCGGCGCGGCAGCCGCATCGAAGGCATCGGCCGCCCCCGCATGGAAGCCTCCTTCGTGCCCAATGTCGTCGATGCCATGCTCAAAGTGCCCGATAGCGCCTCGATCGCGGCCACCCGCGTGCTCTCGAAACGCCTCAGCCGCCGCGTCGGCGGCTCGACCGGCACCAATTTCATAGGTCTTTTGTGGGCCGCCTCGGAAATGGCGCGGAACAACGAGCCCGGCTCCATCGTCACCCTGATCTGCGACAGCGGCGAACGCTACGCCCAGACCTATTTTTCCGATGAATGGCTGGCCCAGCAGGACATCGACATCACCGCAGACATGGCCCGCATCGAAGAGGTCATCGCATCAGGCATTTTCAATCCCGACCTGCTCATTGCCGGGCAGCGCAGGGAGCGGGCCTAGCGCGCCGAGTAGACCTCATGGTGAGGTGCGAAGCGCCAGCGAAGCCTCGAACCACGAGGTCGTGGCACTGTCTCTTCCCCTCGTCACCACCGGTGACGGTGCCCAGAAATAGATTGCCCGGACAAGCCGGGCAATAACGACGCATTTAGATGTTGGCGAGCCTGAAACTCAGGCCCTTGCCACGCGCGAAAATTTCACCGGCACATCCGGCTTATCCGTATCCGCCGCTGCCCGCGCAAAAATCCGCCTCACCGTATCCTCGCCCTCGACCACCTGACCGAACGCGGCAAAACCCTGTCCATCCGGATTGCGCTTGCCCCCGAAATCGAGCTCTGGCTGATCCTCGATGCAGATGAAAAATTCCGACGCCGCCGAGCCCGGCGCAAAGCGCGCCATGGAGACGGTCATGTTCTTGTGCTTGATGCCCGTCTTGTCATTGGTCTCGTGCGCGATCGGGGCAAAGGGCGCCGGCTTTTCGTCCGAGGCCCCAAAACCCCATTGCACAACCTCGATCTTGACCGGCTTCTGCGGCTCATTGGTGTCGGTCACGATGCGATAGGCGGTCGCGTCGTCGAGATAGCCGCCATCGACATAAGCAAGGAAATTGGCTGCGGTGACAGGGGCGTTCTTGTCGTCCACCGCGATGGTGAAATTGCCGAGTTCGGTTTCGAGAATGACGGGGATGGTCACTTTAAAGTCCAGACATGAAAGAGAACTCCCGCCGGTCACCCGGCGGGAGAAGGTTGTTTATTCTGCGATCGCAGCGTCGCTACTCTGCTATGACGGCGTCGCGGAAATAAGGCACGTTGAGTGGCGACCGCCAGAAGCCGGTCACTTTCGGGCTCATCATCATGTAATTGTAGCGATGATATTGCGGCAGGATGACGTGATCGTTCATCAGGATCGCCTCGTCCTTGCGCATTTCGTCGCGCGAAGTGGCTTCGTCGCTGGCAGCCTTGGCCGCTTCGATGGCCGCGTCATAGTCGGGGTTCGACCAGTTGGCGAGATTGTTGG
>DATMSG010000188.1:0-5200 GCA_035565515.1 Devosia sp. | reverse complement strand
ATATTCGAAATGGATCGCCTCGTCGGGCCAGCCGAGCGAGGCCGCGGTTTCCTGCACCATTTCGAGCATGGCGCCGGGGCCGCAGATATAGACGTGGTTGGCGAATTGGTACTGGCCGAGCACCTTTTCCACCTCGGCCCTGATGGCCTCGCGGGCGAGGCCGACATGGCGGTCGATCCTGCCGTGAAGCGCGGCGAGTTCGCTCTGGAAGGCGAGGCCATCGCCGGTGCGGGCGAAATAGTGCAGCTCGTAAGGCAGGTTCGACTGGTCGAGGAAGCGGGCCATGGAGAGGAGCGGGGTGATGCCGATGCCGCCGGCGATGAGCACGGTGCGGGTGGCGTCGCGGCGCAGCGGAAAGTTGTTGCGCGGCTCGGAAATGGCGAGCACGTCGCCCTCCCGGACGGTTTCGACCAGAACCTTGGAGCCGCCCTTGGAGGCGCTCTCCTGCTTGACGCCGATGACATAGGACGAAAGATCGCCGGGGCCGTTGGTGATCGAATATTGGCGGATGAGGCCGTTGGGCAGGTGCAGGTCGATATGGGCGCCGGGCTGGAAGGTCGGCAGGTGCTTTCCGTCGCGATCAGCCAGCTCGAAACCGATGACGCCATCGGCGCTCTGCCACTTGCGTTTGACCACAACGGGCATGGTATTGCCGCGCGGAATGGCGATCTCGGGCATGGAGGCGAGATCGGCCGAGACCTTTTCGAAGACCGGCTGCAGGGGCTCGGGGGCGGGCTTTTTGGCGGCGGCACGTTCGAGGCGGTCGCGGAGTTTGGTCAGGGTTTCGTTGTAGTGGCGGAGCGTTGCCACTTCGTCGGCGGGCTTTGCAATGAGGCCACGGATGACGGCGCGGCCGGCATCGACGGGCTGGACGAAATAGACGGTGGTGCCGAGGCGGAGGGCCAGGCCAGGGAGGAGGTCGGCGGGCTGATCGTCGGGCGCGAGGCGCGCAAGACCGGCGAGCACGTCTTCGGGCGCGGCATTGACCGGCATGGGGCGCAGCGCCAGCCAATCGGTGCCCTCGGCGCCGGCAAAGGGCGCGAACTTCTGGTCGTCATTGGCGGCGGACCAGATGAGGCCGAAGGCCTCTTTCACCGGATATTTGCGGTTTTCGATGCGGCGGGCCGGGGCGTCGGCGGGGTGGGCCGGGATATAGGTGCAGCCGGCCGACTGGTTGGCATAGCGCCAGCCATGGTACTGGCACTTCAGCTCCTGGCCTTCATTGATGCCGATGGAGAGGCGCACGCCGCGATGCAGGCACCGGTTTTCCCAGACATTGACATTGCCATCATCGGCCCGCCAGACGGCGAGCTCGCGGCCCAGCAACTGGCCTTGATAGACGTGGCGGAACGGCAGGTCCTCGCTCGAGGCGATGGGGTACCAGGTGGGGTCTGAGAGGGACAGGGGCATGTCGATCAGATCCAAAATACAGGGATCGCGCCACGATCGAATTTTTGGTCACAAACCGCCCTGGCGTACGGGGCGGGTTGGTCGTGGGCCTTAGGAGGCCTGCGGAATCACGCCGTAGGTGATCCCCTTCTGGCTCAACCATCTGCGATAGGCGATGGCGCTCTTGTCGGCGCGGATCGGGGTTTCCGAGCGCGGGTCGAGGGGGAGTTTCTTGGGATATTGGTTTTCAAGGATCGGCTTGTCCTGGCCGAAAATCGTCTGCTGGAAGCGGCGCAGGTCGGTCACGGTCGAATAGGAATCGATCATGGATTGCAGGAGATGCGCGCGGCAGGTTTCTTCGGTCATGGGCTGGAGGAAAATGCCGATGACGTCGCGGCGGTTTTCATCCTCGGGGCAGGATTTGTAGAGCACCGAGCAGAAGGGGTGCGGCACGCGATAGACATATTCGACTTCCATCGCGCCGGTTGCCGATTTGGCGGCCATGGGCTGGATGAACCTGCACTTGGTGGCCAGGACTTCGTCGCGTTCTTCGGAAACCTCGACGTCATATTCCTTGACCTCGGTATGGGGTTCCGAACCCAGAATGTCGGTGTGGACATAGGGGAAGTGGCCCATGTCGAGGAAATTTTCGACGGCGCGGGGGGCCGAGACGTGAATGCCGATGGAGCCGCAGCTCATATTGGTGCGGTCGGCTTCGGCATATTCGGGGATGGGGAACAGCTCCGCCGACGGGGTCCCGAGACAGGTCCAGGTATAGCCATAGGCGGTGCGGACGGGGAGGCGGTCGAGCACGGTTTCGGCGTCGATTTCGTCGCCATTTTCCTCGTCGCTGGCGAGCCACACGACCGGTTCGCCATCGAGACCGCGCGTCAGGGCGATGCGGCGATCGAGCAGGAGCGTCGTTTCGACGAGGCCGATGGCGAGTTCATCGGTCGCGGCGACGACGTGCCAAAGGTCGTTGGTGGTCTGATCGGGGGCTTTGGGCATGGGCTGGTCTCAACTTTGGCTCAAGAATAGCGAGACGGGATGCGAGTGCCAACAAAAAGTGCGCGGAGGTGATGTGCGGCTAAAGCATGGGCACTTGTCCACACTCTCACCCTTGGTAAAACGGGCTGAGGGAGACACACATGACTGACGAGCTATCGCCGCGCTTTGCCGAGGAACTGGTGCGGGCCAAAGTCGAGGCGCGATTGGCCGGGGCGGGGGCGAGCGAGGCTTCGCGCGCGGCGGCGATCCGGGCCATGATCCATGCGTCGCTGGTGGGCGTCGATAGCCATGGCGTGCGGCTGACCGGGCATTATTGCAAGATGCTGGGCGGCGGGCGGCTCAACCGGAATCCGCAATTGCAGGTCGAAAGCCGGGGCGCGGGCAGCGCCATGGTGCATGGCGACGATGGGCTGGGGCATTATGCGGCCTATAAGGCGGTCGAGGTCGGGATCGATCTCGCGCGGCAGGCCGGGGTCGGTGCGGTCGGCATAAAACATTCTTCGCATCTGGGGGCGGCGGGAGCCTATGCGCTGGCGGGGGCGGAGCAGGGCTTCGTCACCTTTGCGACGACCAATACGGATTCCATGGTGGCGCTCTATGACGGGGCGCAGAAGTTTCACGGGACAAATCCGCTGGCCTTTGCTGCGCCCGTGCCCAATGCGCGGCCGTGGCTGCTCGATATGGCGACCTCATCCATTCCGCTCAATCGCGTCTTGCTGCATCGCTCGCTCGACAAGCCCCTGCCAGAGGGCGTGGCGGCGACGCCGGAGGGGCAGCCGACGACCGATCCGCATGAGGCGGACATGCTGCTGCCGCTCGGCGGGGTGGATTATGGTTATAAGGGCGCGGCGCTGGCAGGGGTGGCGACGCTGTTCTCGGCGCTGCTCACGGGCACGACGCTCGATCTCGATTTCATCCCCATGTATGGCGGCGAGGACATTTCGACGCCGCGCAATATGGGACATTTCGTGCTGGTGATCGACCCCGACAAGTTTGCCGGACGCGCGGCGTTTGCGGCGGCGATCGGGCGCTATCTCGAAAGCCTGCGCGGGTCGCGCGTGCGGGACGGCGGCCGCGTGATGGCGCCGGGGGATCGGGAATGGGAAGAGATGGATCGGCGGAAGGCTGAGGGCATCCCCGTCGATCCGGATACGGTGAAGTTTTTGGGGCTGGCTTGAAGCCGCCTGACACGCGGCGGCCCGAGAAGCCCCAACTCGGAGAAAGCGCTCACTCTTCCCGGTAGATGTCGAACGGGCCGATGGCCTGGGTGGTCGCCATCAGTTCGATCTTGTTGACGTTGACATGGGCGGGGAGCGTCGTGGCCCAGAAGATGCTCTCGGCGATGTCGTCGGCATTCATCGCCTTGGTCCCGGAATAGGGAGCCGAGGCCTTGCCTTCATCGCCCTTGAAGCGGACGAGCGAGAATTCGGTTTCGGTGAGGCCGGGCTCGATATTGGTGACGCGCACATTCTTGCCCTGCAGGTCCGAGCGCAGGTTGAGCGCGAACTGCTTTACGAAAGCCTTGGTGGCCCCATAGACCGAGCCGCCGGGATAGGCATATTCGCCGGCGACCGAGCCGAGGGTCACCACATGGCCCCCGCCGCGGGCGATGAGGCCGGGCAGCAGCAGGCGTACGGTATAGACCAGGCCCGAAACATTGGTGGAGATCATGGTCTGCCAATCATCGAGATCGGCTTCCGCCGCGGGCCCGAGACCCAGTGCCAGGCCGGCATTGGCAAGGACGATATTGATGGCATTGAAGGGCGCCGGGATTTCGGCAATGGCCTTTTCCATCGCGGCGCGGTCCTGCACGTCGAGTTCGATGATGTGGCAGTTTTCGGCGCCGAGTTCGGATTGCAGCTTTTCAAGACGCTCCCGGCGCCGGCCGGTCGCGATCACCTTGCCGCCGGCGGCGACATAGCGGCGGGCGGCCGCTTCGCCAAAGCCGGAGGTGGCGCCGGTGATGAAGACGACAAAGCGGCTGGGGTCGAGCAGCTGGTACATTTCAGGTCCTGGAGGAAGGTCGGAAAGGGAGGCCGTCAGGGTGGACCCGCGGGACCGCCGCGTCAACCTTTCCAAAGTTTAAGGCTGCATTGCCAAAGCCTAACGTGAAGTCTACCGGCAGAGTCTCTATTTCTCAGAAGGAGAATCCGGATCGAGGGGCAAGCCGTTGAAGCGTGTGGCGAAAACAATTGCGATATTGCTGGTTCTGGCCGCGTGCGGCGCGGCGGGCTGGTGGTATTTCATGGGGCAGCCCGAAGCCAGGACGGTGCCGGAAACCATCGCGGTCACGAGGGGAAATATCGAAACCACGGTGCTGGCGACAGGCGTGCTGGAGGCGAGCTCGCTGGTCAGCGTCGGCGCCGAAGTTTCCGGCCGCATCGAGGCCATTCACGTGACCCTGGGGCAGAATGTGAAGAAGGGCGATCTGATCGCCGAGATCGATAGTCTCGATCAGGAAAACGCGGTCAAGTCGGCGCAGGCGGCGCTGGCCGGCATCGAAGCGCAGAAGCGCAATCAGGAAGCAGTGCTGGTCAAGGCCGAGGCGGCGCTGAAACGCAGCCAGCAATTGAGCGCGGGGAGCCTGGTGTCGCAGACCGATCTCGAAACGGCGCAGGCGGCGGTGGAACAGGCCAAGGCGCAGATCGACCAGTTGAGCGCGCAGATCGACCAGGCGGAACTGACGGTGGACTCGGCCAAGCTCAACCTGGCGCGCACCCAAATCGTGGCGCCCAGCGATGGCACGGTGGTGGCGCTGGTGGTCGAGGAGGGGCAGACGCTCAATGCCAATTCATCCACCCCC
>DATMSG010000187.1:0-3728 GCA_035565515.1 Devosia sp. | reverse complement strand
GCACAGCGCTTCGTTAACGCTCTGTTAACATCTGTGGCACACTCCGCTGGCCCCGGCCGTTAATGGAGTTTAAGAGCACCTTAACAGGGCGACTCCGGTGTCAACGATTCGGTAACGCCTGTGGACGAGGGGTGTGAAAAGCCGCCTCCCCCATTTCAACTTATCCCCATAGATTCCCCCAGCCCCCTTCCGGCACCCCCGGAAAGGAATTGTTAACTTTTTATCGAATAGGTCGAACAAGTTTCGCCCCTCCCGAAAGTTACGAGTCTTTCCCCCAATTCGGCCTTGAGCTGGGGATGACAGTGTGGAAAAACTTGTTCCATGCTGATCCTCGCCTCCGCCAGTCCGACCCGCAAATCCTTGATGGAAAAGGCCTCTTTTTCCTTCTCGGTCGTGCCTGCATCTGTCGACGAGCGGGCTCTCGAAGCCGAAGCCTTGGCGGCCGGTGCCGATGGTCGGGATCTCGCCGGGCTCCTCGCCCGGGCCAAGGCCGAAGCGGTCTCGAAACGCCATCCCAACGCCTATGTGATCGGTGCCGATCAAACTTTGGCTTTGGGCACGCAATTGCTCCACAAGCCCGTTTCGCGTGAGGACGCGGCGCGTCAGCTCGACCATCTCGCCGGCAAGACCCATCGGCTCCATGCCGCGGTCGCGCTCATGCGCAATGGCGAACTGCTTTGGTCCGATATCGAAACCGCCGAATTGACCATGCGCGAGTTTTCTCCCGAAGAGCGCGATCTGGTGCTTGATCTCGAAGGGGAGGCAGCCCTCACCTCCGTCGGCGGCTATCGCCTCGAAGGTCCGTCCATTCGCCTCTTCGAGACCATTACGGGCGATTATTTCACGATTCTGGGCCTGCCGCTCTTGCCCCTGATCGGCGCCTTGCGCGATATCGCCCCGGAACTGCTGTCCGCAAAAACCTGAGCAAACGTGACCAAAAAAGCATTCGTCATCGGCCATCCCATCGCCCATTCGCGCTCGCCGCTCATCCACGGCGCCTGGCTGGGCGAACACGGTATCGACGGCTCTTATGAAGCGATCGATGTGGCGCCGGCCCAATTGCCGGCCTTCTTTGATCGCCTGCGTGCGGGCGAATTTGTCGGCGGCAATGTCACCATTCCGCATAAGGAAGCGGTCTTCGCCCTTTGCGATAGCGTCGATGACCTCGCCAAAACCATCGGTGCGGTGAATACGCTCGTCGTCCGAGACGGGAAAGTGCATGGCTACAATACCGATTATCTCGGTTTTCTCGGCAATCTCGACGCTGCGGCGCCCGGCTGGTCGGACGGCCCGCGCGATGCGCTGGTGATCGGTGCCGGCGGCGCGGCGCGCGCCATTCTGGTGGCCCTGCGGCAGCGCAATGGCGGAAAAGTACATGTGCTCAACCGCACCCTCGCCAATGCCGAAGCGCTGGTCGAAGAAATTCCTGGCCCCTTCGAGGCCCATGGTTTTGAGGCCTTTGCCGAGCTCGCGCCAAAGATCGGCATTGTCGTCAATACCAGTTCCATCGGCATGCATGGCAGCCGCTTCGATTGGCTCGACATGAGCCTGCTTCCGAAGACGAGCCTTGTTACCGACATCGTCTATACCCCGTTGGTGACACCGCTCCTCGCCGATGCCCGGGCCCATGGCCTCGAGATCGTCGATGGCCTGGGCATGCTGCTGCACCAGGCCGTGCCCGGCTTTGCCGACTGGTTCGGCGTGCGGCCGGACGTGACGCCGTCGCTCCGTGCCCGCATCGAAGCCAGCCTGGATCATTGACCATGTGGCGCATTGGGGTGACGGGATCGATCGCAACCGGCAAATCCACCCTGCTGGCCGCTTTCGAAAAGGCCGGCATTCCGACCTTTTCCGCCGATGCCGCCGTCGCAGCACTTTATGAAGGCGAAGCGGTCGCGCCGGTCGAAGCGCTCTTTCCTGGTGTCACACAAGACAAAAAGATAGATCGGCAGGAACTGGCCCGACGCCTCGCGGCCGCGCCGGAAAATTTCAAGAGACTGGAAGCGGTGGTGCATCCCCTGGTTCGGCAGAAGATTGCGGCGTTCATGGATAGGGCCGAAGCGGCGGGCCATGTCGCAGCAGCCGTGGAAGTCCCACTCCTCTTCGAAAGTGGTTATGACTATGGCTTTGACGCCATTGCCGTGACCTTTGTCGATCCAAAAATCCAGAATGAACGGATCATGGCCCGGCCGGGCATGACCGTGGAAAAGCGCGATGCGCTGCTTGCCCGCCAGATGTCGCAGGATGACAAGAAGAAGCGGGCAACCTATCTCTACGACACGGCGCGCCCGCGCGACGAAATCGACGCTGAGGTCGCCGCGCTCGTCGCCGATCTCAAGGCAGGGGGACCAAAAAAATGATCCGGGAAATCGTGCTCGACACCGAAACTACGGGCCTTTCCCATGCCGAGGGTGATCGCCTGGTCGAAATCGGCTGCGTGGAACTCATCAACCACATTCCCTCGGGCAGGAATTATCACGTCTATATCAATCCCCAGCGCTCGATGCCCGAAGAGGCGTTTCGCGTGCATGGATTAAGCGAGGAGTTCTTGTCCGACAAGCCCTTGTTCAAGGCACTCGCCGAAGAGTTTCGCAGCTTTGTCGATGGCGCGCGGCTCATCATTCACAACGCCCCCTTCGATATGGGTTTTTTGAACGCCGAGTTGGGCTGGGCCGGCCTGCCCATTCTCGATAATGAAGTCATCGATACGGTCATGCTCGCCCGCAAAAAGCACCCGGGCGCCCGTGTCAGTCTCGATGCGCTGTGCAAGCATTATGGCATCGACAATTCCCGCCGGACTCTCCACGGCGCGCTGCTCGACAGTGAAATTCTCGCCGAAGTCTATCTCGAACTGATCGGCGGCAAGCAGGTGAGCCTGGCGCTGATGGCCGAGGTGGAAAACGATGGCAGCGACGCCCTCGCCACCCGCGTCGCCGCCCTGCCCCGGCCCATCGCGCTGCCCTCGCGCGTCACCGCGGCGGAAGCGGCCGCGCATGAGGCTTTTGTGGGCAAAATGGGCGAAAGCGCGATCTGGGCCCAATATGCCGAGGTCGCGGCGGCAGAATAGGACTTTTCAGACCTTAAGTAGACCTCACCCCGAGCGTCTCGAAGGGCGGGGTCGTGGCGCACATTTTCAGTATGCCCGACCTCGTGGTTCGACAAGCTCACCATGAGGTCTCCAATAGACCAACAAAAAACCCCGACTCGCGCCGGGGTTCTTCTAAATCCAAAAATCCGAAAGGATCAGTTTGGCAGGTCGGTCGGAGCGGCCGCGGCGGCGCCTTCGCCCTGTTTGGCGGCGAGGGCGGCGAGGTTCTGGCGGTAGATCGCCATGAAATCGACCGGCTCCATCATCAGCGGCGGGAAGCCGCCCTGCTGGGTCACATTGGCGAGGACCTGGCGGGCGAAGGGGAAGATCAGGCGCGGGCATTCGACCATAAGAAGGCCACTGAGCTGGGCTTCGGGAATGTTCTTGAGGCGGAAGACGCCGCCATAGACCAGTTCCACGTTGAACAGCAGCGTTTCCTCGCGATTGGCCTTGGCCTTGAGGTTCAACTCGACCGCATAGAGATCGTCGGCCTGCTTCTTGACGCCAACCGAGATCGAGACATTGAAGGCCGGATTGCCGCCGCCTGTCATGATCGAGCCGGGCGCGCCGGGGTTTTCGAAGGAAAGGTCACGCACATACTGGCCCACCAGGTTCATACTGGGTGCCGTGCCGGGTTCCG
>DATMSG010000186.1:0-11930 GCA_035565515.1 Devosia sp. | reverse complement strand
GCGATCCGAAGGCGTTGAGCACGATATGGGTGGCAAAGACCATGCAGAAGCCGAAGAGTGGCAGGATGAACCAGGGCTTTGCCACGTCGCGCAGCCGCCTGGCGGCCGGCGCCGGCCCGGTCACTGCAGCGATCGTCTGCTGTTCGGCCGGAACCCGGAAGGCTGGCAATTGCAATGCGACCAGCGCGCGTATGACCGCCATGCCGACAAAGAGCGGCACAAAGACCCCCGCGCCGAACCACACGACCAGATAGCCCGTCAGCCCGTTGAATAGCATATAGCCCACGGTGCCCCAGGCCCTCATCACGCCGTAGTCGGACCCGTTGCGCCGCGCCAGCCGCATGGTCGCCGCGTCGAGCACCGGCCCAATGGCGCCACCAGGAAGACAGGCCAGCGTCCAGAACAGCAGGATGCCCCAGAATTCGTTGACGAAGAACAGACCGATGGGAACGATGCCGCCGATCAGCGCCCCGATGACGATGACATGCCGCCAGTCGCTGGCCCGGTCCGCCACGCGCCCGATCACTAGATTGAACAGCAAAATGACCACGATGGGCACGGCATTGATGATGCCTATCTGCTCGGGCGTGATGCCCTGGCCCGATAGCCAGATCGGCAGGAACATCACGGCCGCGCCGCTGCCGGTGAAGAAACTGGCATAAAAGGCCGAAGTACGCATTTCGGGCGTGACGCGGCCGGCGGGGCTCTGGCTCATTCAAGCAACCTGGACAGGAAAGAAGCGGGAGGAGCGGACCATCGCCCCTCCGTAGATCAGGAAAGGGCGGGTCGCGTCGCGTCCTTGGGCGGACGAATGCGCAGCGAGACAAGGACGCAGACAATGCCCACGGTGCAGGTCACGGTCGAAGCAAAGAAGGCCGCCGAGCCGAACCACTCCACCAGCCACCCGAACGTCACCAGCATGACCATGGCCGCGCCCTGGTTGAGCATATTGGCAAAACCCTGCGCTTCGGCGGCGTTGGATTCATGCGTCCAGTTGGCAATGAAGTGCACGACGCCGAAATAGCCCATGCCGAAGCTGAAGGCATGCAGCAATTGCAGGAGAAACAGCGCCTCCACGGGCGGCGCGAAAGCCATAATCGTGAAGCGGACAAGCCCAGCCAGGCATGCAACGAGGATCATGTTGCGCGCCGTGACCCGCCCGCCGAACCGGCGCCAGGCAAACATCAGCACGGCCTCGCCCACGGCCGCTATGCCCAGCAGCGGGCCGAGGAAATGGTCGGGGATTCCCTGTTGGTGCCAGAGCAGCGCACCAAAACTGCCCATCACGGCATTGCTGGCATTGACCAGCGCAAAGGCGACCAGCGGCAGCACGAACCACGGCTTTAGCGAGTCGCGCAGTTTTACCCGCTGTATCGGCGTGCCCTGCGGCACATTGGCCAACGTCGCTTCCGGCGCCGGCGCCCGAAACCGCGGCAGAAGAAAGCCCAGAACGGCGCGCAGCACCGTCATGGCGACATAGAGCGTCACGAACGAGCCCGGCCCCACAATGGTGAGAAGGCCGCCGATGCCGGCAGCGCCCACCACATAGCCGATGGTTGCCCAGGCCCGCACCGCGCCGAAATCCGTACCATTGCGCCGCGTCATCCGCACGGTCGCCGCATCGATGATCGGGGCGACAAGGCCGTTGGACATGGCGACAAGCGCCCACACGAGCAGGATGCCCCAGAATTCGGAAATGAAATAAAGCCCCAGCGGCGCCACGGCCGAAACCAGCGAAATACCGATGATCGCCGTGCGCCAATCATCCGCCCGGTCGGCGATACGGCCGATGATGACGTTGAGGAGCAGCAGGCCCAGCATCGGCAGCGCGTTGATGACGCCGATCTGGTCAGCCGGGATGCCATGAAGGCTCAACCAGATGCCGAGAAAAACCGACGCCACAGCGCCCGGAAGATAAACCGTGAATTGATAAAGCGATGCACGCGCCTCGGGGGTGTCGAAGCGCGACAGAACGGAAGACATGGAAAAGACTCCGGGCGCAAATCAGCGCCCCGCTCCCCTTGGTGCCTTGCAGCGTCACACAATGCAAGACCCAAATAGCGGCGAACTGCAACGTTCTAAAGCCGAAGTAAAAAGTTGATCCGGTCGGGCGTGCTTTTGCGTACTAGATCGCCTCTGCCAGCTGCGGCAGCCGCGTCGGTGCGGGCACCAGACCATCAAGAAACTGCCTGGCACTCGCAGCCCAGGTAAAATTCTGCGCATGGGCGCTGGCATCGCTGCGCTCCAGCATCAATGCCCGCCGCACGGCGACGGCGAGGTCGGCATGCACGGCCCCTGCCCGCCCATCGGTCAGAATGTCCTTCGGCCCCGTCACTGGATAGGCGGCGACCGGCGTGCCGCAGGCGAGCGCCTCGGTCATCACATTGCCAAAGGTATCGGTGCGGCTGGGGAACACGAAGACATCAGCCCCCTGATAGGCTTCCACCAGCCCATCGCCATGGCGATAGCCGCAGAAGACAACGTCGGGATAGAGCTTTTCGAGCCGCGCCCGGTCCGGCCCGTCGCCGACGACAATCTTGGTGCCCGCGACGTCAAGGCTCAGGAAAGCCTCCACATTTTTCTCCGCTGCGACGCGCCCGACATAGAGCAGCCGCGGTCCAGGCAAATGCGCAAAAACGTCGGACTTTCCCGGCTGAAAGCGCGCCATATCGACCCCGCGGCCCCAGAGGTGAAGGTGCCCGAAACCGCGCGAGGCGAGGTCTTCGCGCAGCGATGGTGTGGGAACCAGCGTATTGCCGGCGGGTTCGTGGAACCAGCGCAGATACCCATAGCTCCAGTCCTGCGGCACCGGCAGGCGCGCCGAGACATATTCGGGGAAGCGGGTATGAAAGCTGGTCGAAAAGCCCTTGCCGCGCTCGATGCAATATTGCCGGGCCAGCAGCCCGAGCGGGCCTTCGGTTGCAATATGGATGTGGTGCGCCCGGGAATGCGCCAGCCGGCGGAACACCGCACGACGCGAGGCGAGCGACAGCCTGATTTCGGGATAGGTCGGCACCGGCACGGTCCAGAAGGGCTCCGGCGTCAGGTATTCGACGCTATGGCCCCACTCGCGTAAAACCTTGCCGACGCTTTCGAGCGTGCGCACCACGCCGTTGATCTGTGGGCGCCAGGCATCGGTGACGATGACGATACGGCGGGCGGAAGGAAAGGAAACGGTATTGGCCATGGCGGCACCGCGCGGCTGACTTCAGGCCAGATCAGCCTGCTCCCGCCAATTTGCGTTGCCGTGACGATATTGCGACGGAGCGGCGACAGCCTATTCGGTTACCGCACGGCGAATTTTCGCCCGGCGCGGCTCGCCCACCACCATCTCGGTCCACTTGATAAGCTCGAACTCGCCGTCGTGATTCTCGACGACGGCCGTGCAGCTTTCCACCCAATCGCCAGTATTGATGTAGTGGATGCCGAGCCGGTCATGCATGTCGGCAAAGTGGATATGTCCGCAAATGACGCCGTGAACCCCGGATTCCCTGGCTTCATGCACCAGCGCCTCTTCGAAGCGCCCGATCACCGAAACGGCGTTCTTCACCTTCTGCTTCGCCCAGGCACTGAGCGACCAGTATTGCAAACCCAGCCGACGCCGCACCCAGTTGATGGCGATGTTCACGCGAAGCGCGAAGTTGTAGGCCCAATCCCCTACATGAGCGAGCCATTTTGCGTTCATGACCACCACGTCGAACTGATCGCCATGAATAACGAGATAGGTCCGCCCGGTCGCCGAAGTGTGGATCGTGCGATCCACCAATTCGATCTCGCCGAAATATGTGCCGAGATATTCGCGCAGGAATTCGTCGTGATTACCCGGCAGGTAGACCACCCGCGTGCCGGCCGTCGCCTTGTCGAGCAGGATTTGTGCGAGAACATTGTAGTCTTCGGGCCAGTGCCAGGCCTTGGCCAATCGCCAGCCATCGAGAATATCGCCGACCAGATAAATGGTCTCGGCGTCGTGCAGGCGCAAAAACTCGATGAGTTGCTTCACCCGGGTCGGCTTCATGCCCAGATGCACGTCGGACAGGAACAACGCCCTTACGCGCCGCACCTCTCGGTCATCCGTCATAGCCTCTGGTCTCCAAGTTACCAGGCCACCTTAGCTTCGGAGCACGAAGGAAGAAACCGGCTTCGTCAGAAAGAGGTGGAAAGCCGCTTCTTGAGGGCCACGACCCGATCGTAGCTCTGCTCGATCCGCGCGGCAAAGGCGGGGTCAGCCTCCGCATGCTTGACGAGAATGTCCAGCACCTCGCGCGACAGCGTCGGTCGCTGATAGGCGGTGTTGGAAAAGAGCAGGATATCCATCCCCGCCTTCACCCCTTCGACGACGGTCTGTTCGAGCGTGAAATGATCCCGGATGGCGCCCATTTCGAGGTCGTCGCTGATCACCACGCCATCAAACCCGAGATCTGTCCGCAATACGCCCTCGATCCAGCGGGCCGAAAGCGAAGACGGCGTCTGCCCGTCCCCGTCCGCATAGTCGGCGTGATAGAGATGCCCCACCATCACCATGTCCACCATGCCCTCGCCGATCAGCGCCGCATAGGGTTTCAGCTCGTCTTCCGACCAGGTCTTGGTGATGTCGACAAAGCCTTCATGGCTATCGGCCGTGGAGGAGCCGTGTCCCGGAAAATGCTTCAACGCCGTCGCGAGACCCGCCTTGTGATGCCCCTCGATAAAGGCGCGGTCATAGTCGATCACCGTCGCCGGATTGGCGCCGAAAGACCGGCCGAACTTGGCGATCACCTGATTATTGGGATTGGTATTCAGATCGGCCACGGGCCCGAAATTGACCGTAAACCCCTGCGCCGCGATGCCCTTTGCCATTTCGGCATAAATGGCCTCCGCCTCTTCCGGTGTCTCGCGCGCGGCAATCGTCGCCGCATTGGGAATTTCGGTAAAGCCGACATCCTTGGTCAGCCGCTCGACCGCGCCGCCTTCCTGGTCGATGGTGATGAAGGGCGGCAGGTCCGGGGACGCGGCGCGGAATTCCGCATTCATGGCCGCGACCGCGGCCAGGCTCGCCACGTTCTTCTTGAGATACATGACCCCGCCGAGCCGCCCGGCCGCCAATTCGCCGGCGAGCGCCTTGACGCTCGCATCGCCGGCGCTATCGCCCTCAAAGCCGATGACGATCATCTGCCCCGCCATTTCTTCGAGCGTAGCGGCATGAACGGGCCCGGCAACGGCCAGGCATGCGAAAGCAGCAGCAAGAATCAAGCGCAAGGGTGAGGCTCCGGGGGCGAATCTGTCGCGCAGAGTGCTCACGAAAAGCGGGCGAGACAATGACTGATGTCGGGACGCGTCCGCCCTTCACCTCCCCCTTGATGGGGGAGGTGAAGGGGGTGACCGCAAGCGCCGGGGTAAAGCTAACCAGCCGCCCGGTTTTGCCGATTGGCAATCAGATCATCGACCACAGCCGGATCGGCTAGCGTGGACGTATCGCCCAGCGACCCGAAATCGTTCTCTGCGACCTTGCGCAGAATGCGGCGCATGATCTTGCCCGAACGGGTCTTGGGCAGGCCAGGCGCCCACTGGATCAGGTCCGGGGTAGCGATCGGCCCGATCTCCCTGCGCACCCAGTTGCGGAGTTCGGTCCGCAATTCCTCGGAGCTGGCCTCCCCCGCCATCAGGGTCACATAGCAATAGATGCCCTGCCCCTTGATGTCGTGTGGATAGCCCACCACGGCCGCTTCGCTGACCTTGGGATGCGCCACGAGCGCGCTTTCGACCTCCGCCGTGCCCAGCCGGTGGCCGGATACGTTGAGCACATCGTCGACGCGGCCGGTGATCCAGTAATAGCCATCACTATCGCGCCGGCAGCCGTCGCCGGTGAAATAATAGCCCTTATACTGGGTGAAATAGGTCTCGATGAAGCGCTGGTGATCGCCGTAGATCGAGCGCATCTGCCCCGGCCAGCTATCGGCGATCGCCAGAACGCCCTCGGCCTTGGTCTGCGGCTGCAAGACGCCCTCGGGCGAGAGCACGACCGGCTGCACGCCGAAGAACGGCTTTGTCGCCGAACCCGGCTTGGCTGGGAAGGCGCCGGGGAATGGGGCGATCATGTGCCCGCCGGTTTCGGTCTGCCACCAGCAATCGACGATGCCGCAGCGCTCCTTGCCCACATGCTTGTAGTACCAGAGCCAGGCTTCGGGATTGATCGGCTCGCCCACCGTGCCCAGGAGGCGCAGGCTCGGCATGTCGTATTTGTCGGCAAATTCATGCCCCGCGCCCATCAGCGCACGGATGGCGGTTGGCGCGGTGTGGAAGATATTGACCTTGTGCTTTTCCACCACCTGCCAGAAGCGGCTGGCGTCGGGATAGCTCGGCACGCCCTCGAACATCAGCGTCGTCGCGCCATTGGCGAGCGGTCCATAGACGATATAGGTGTGGCCGGTGATCCAGCCCACATCCGCGGTGCACCAGAAGACTTCGCCCGGGCGGTAGTCGAAGGTGAGCTGATGGGTCAGCGAACCATAGAGAAGATAGCCGCCGGTCGTATGCAGCACGCCCTTGGGCTTGCCGGTCGAGCCGGACGTATAGAGGATGAAGAGCGGATCTTCCGCATTCATCGGCTCGGGCGGGCAATCGGCGTCCACCTTGGCGACTTCGTCGTGATACCAGACGTCGCGGCCCTCGGTCATGTTCACCGCATTGCCGGTGACCTTGACCACGATCACCTTCTCGACGCCGGTAACCTTGGTCAGCGCCTCATCGACATTCTTCTTGAGCGCAATGGTCTTGCCACCGCGCCGGCCTTCATCGGCCGTCAGAATGATCTTGCTGCCGCAGTCGGTCACGCGGCCGGCGATGGAATCGGGCGAGAAGCCGCCGAAGATCACCGAATGGACCGCGCCAATGCGCGAACAGGCCAGCATCGCCACAGCCGTGTCAATGACCATGGGCATATAGATGGTGACCCGGTCGCCCTTCCTGACGCCATTGGCCTTGAGCACATTGGCGAAGCGGCAGACACGGTCGTGCAGTTGACGATAGGTCGCCTTGTCATCCGTGCCCGGCGTATCGCCTTCCCAGATGATCGCAGTTTCGTCGCCGCGCTTATCGAGGTGCCGGTCGAGGCAGTTATACGAGACGTTCAAAACCCCGTCTTCGAACCATTTGATCGAGACATTGGGATATTCGAACGTGGTGTTCTTGATGGTCTTGGGAAAGGTCACCCAGTCGAGGCGCTTGGCCTGCTCGGCCCAGAATCCGTTCGGATCCGTGACTGAGCGTTCGTACTGAGCGGCATATTGCTCGCCCGTGGTCTGGGTATGTGCGATAGCGTCCGCACTTGGCTGGAACAAGAGCTCTTCGCTCATTGTCATCCTCCCTAGTCTCTCCCGAGAAACGTTCTAGTGACCCGATCTGTCCGCCGCAAGCCCTTGGCGATACGACTGAAGTGGAATGCCACGGGTCATTAACGGCCTCGCGTTAGACTAAATGTCGCAGATTTGCGCAAGGGAGCGATCCATGGCCGAAATGACCATCCGTGCCGCCAAGCCCGAGGATGTGCCGCTGATCCATGCCGAACTCATGGATGTGATCGCGACCTCGCCCTACTATAGCGATCGCTTCAAGGCCCATGAAATGGGCCGCCTCAACAAGACCTTTCTCCACAACCTCTTGGCCATCGATCCCTGGCACATCATGATCATGTGCGCCGATGGCGTGCCGGGTGGCGCCATGGTTTCGGGGCCCGAATGCGGCGCCGTGTTCCGCTACTGGAGCTGGGTCTTCCCCTCGCACCGCCAGACCAAGCTCGGCATGTTCGGCATGCGGGCGTTTGACGAGCACTGGGACAAGAAGCGCTTCCACAAGGCTTTCACCTTCGTGCGCCCCGAAAACGAAGTCGCCCGCATGCTGCTCAAGCGCTACGGCTACCGGGAAACGGTTCTGCTCGAGCAGCACATTTTCGGGCAGGATTATCTGCTCATCGAAAAATTCTACACCAAGGAAGAAGACGGTTACGACAGCGGCGTCAATATCGGCCGCCTCGGGCGTCTCAAGAATCGGTTGAAGGGGCTCGTAGGGGCCTGAGCGCCCCTACTCCGCCGCCACCACCTGCCGCCGGGTGCGGAACCACTGCATGATCGACACATCGACATGCGCCGTATGCAGCGCCGTCAGCCACAGCGCGACAGACCAGATGCTGATCGCGAAAATCGCCGAAACCGAAGCGCCGACGAGACCGAAACTCGGCACCAGCAGCAGATTGCCGAGGAACAGGCTCAGAATCCCAAGCGCGATAGCCGGCAGGCTCGCCCATGGCCGATCATGGATCGACAGCACGATCGAAGCCGGCCCCATGGCCGAGCGCACGACCAGCGACAGGCACAATATAGCCAGGGGCGCGGCGCCGGCGGCAAATGCCGGCCCGAACAGCATCAACGCCACCGGCGCCCCAACCACGGCCATGCAGAACAGCAGCAGCGCCACACCGCTCGCCACCACATTGGCCTCACCCACCTTGCGGTTGAATTCGCTGCGATCGGCCTTGGCTTCGCTCTCGAACATGTCGGGCATGGTCACGGCATAGACCGCCGCCACACCGAACGAGACGAGCGAAAAAATACGCGTGCAGACGCCGAAGATGGCCAGTTCCTCGCGACCTAGTTGGTGGCTGAGGAGCAGCAGGTCGATGTCGAAGAAGAAGTCGGTAGCAAGGCTGATCACCACCCAAGGCAGCGCAAAACGCCACCAGCGCCGGCTTTCGGCGGGCATATCGTCCCCGCCCAACGGAATTTTCGGCAGGCTCGTCACCACAAACCCGAATTGCACCAGCGACACGGCCACATAGCCGACCCCGATGCACCAGAGCATCTGCGTAAACCCGGCCTCGGGAATACCCACACCCAGCGCCACAAGAAAAGACCCGAGTACGATCATCGGCCGCAGCAGCGTGTCGGCAAAAAAGCCCGCAAATGGCCGCTTGAGCCCGATCAGCGTGGCACTATTCACATAGACAACGGCCGTTCCCAGCGTCAGCAGCGCAAACGGCACGAAGTGCAACGCCACGGCGCTCTGCCCCTGCCCGACCATCTCGAGCAGCATGGGGCCAACCACGATAAGACCGGCAAAACTCAGCGCCACGAAGCCATAAGACCGCGTCAGAAAGGCCAGCAATTGCCGGCGATTGCCCCGCGCGCGGTACTCGGCGGCGAAATAGGTGCCGACCGTGTGATAGCCCAGCGGCATTACCACCGAGACCAGATTGACGCTGGCAACCACCAGCAAAAACTCGCCCAGCAGACCGGCCCCCCAAAGCCGCGCGATCAACGCCTGAGCAACGAAAATGAAGCCGGCTCCGAAAATGCGGGCCGCGAAAATGATCGAGGATTGCGAGGCAAGCTTCCGAACGAGGCTCATTGCAGATCCGCGTCCCAAACATGCGGCGCCTGGTCGGGTCGGGCCTTGCGGCTCAACAGCCAGTCGATCCGCCGCCTGGTATGCTGAATGACATCGCGCGCCATAAAGGCGGCATTGCCGGCAAGACCGGCCCAGTGCGAAGCCGCAAAATTCAGCACCGGCGGCACGGGACGAATGAGACCGGCCGTCCCCACCATGCCGCTCTTGAACTGGTGCAGCCCATGAAAACCGTCGGTACCACCCAGGTCATACCATTGCGCCCGCGTATGATCGCGCAGCCACCGGATCACGTGCCAGTGGAGAAAATAGCCTGCCCGCAACGGCAGCGCCTTGTCATTCGTCGCACCATAGAGATAGACGGCGCGCTCGCCCGCCTTGAAAACCAGCGCTCCCGCGACCGTTTCGCCCTCGTGGCGCACGAAAAACAGTTCAGGCCGCAGTGGCTCGTCGAGCGCCATCAGCGCGTCGAGCGTCTCATAGGCCGAATGGTCGGGAAACTGCTTGCGCTCCGTCATCGAGGCGTAAAGCGTCTTGAAAGCGCCGATCTCCTGCGCCTCGACGCGCTCGAATTCCAGGCCCGACTTTTCCGCCTTGTTGAGCTGCCGCCGCCAGGTCTGGTGGAAACTCTTGCGCAACTCGTCGTCGGAAAGGCGCAGTTTCACCATGTAGCGATTGGGGAACAGCAGCGTCGAGCCGCGCTTGAAACCGCGCTGACGCAGAAGCTGATAACCCTTGTGCGTCTCCCCCGGCGAAGCATGCAGCAGCACCGACAGCATCATGCCGCGCGTTTCGGCATATTCCTTGACGAGGCACTCCACCATGGCGGCGCGCAGCGCTTCGGCATCGGGCGCACGCGTACTGGCCAGCATCGGGGCCCATTTGACCACAGCCATCCGGCTCAGTTTCAGCGGCAGGGGCTGGATCATCACCAGCGCGCCGCCAACCACCGTGCCGCCACGCTGAAAGACCAGCGGCTCCTGGGTCACGCCCGGCCATCGCGTGGCGGCAAAGGCATGCATCTGTTCCTGGCAGACCTCGTCGAAGCCGCCGATGATCGCGTCCCAATCGGCACCGGAAACCCGTTTCGCCGCGAGCACAATGCCATGCGTGCCCGCAGGGGCGGCCGCCCGCGCTGGCTCCATCATCTCCCCGGCAATACTGGACATGAAAATCCCCGCAGATTGCTCATCTGCGGGGAGGCTAGTCTTTCGAAGTGAGCAAATCCCTATCTCGCCAGACCAAATGCCCTCAATTGCCGGGCTTGGTTAGCGAATGCTCAAGCTTCAATGCGCAACAGCACCTGCGGCGGCCGGCGCATGCGGCGTGTAAAGCAGCGGGATTTCCGGAATGGCGATGAACGCCCCGGCACCTTCGAGCACCATGCGAACGGCGACGAAGAGGATGATCAGAAGGCCGATCCAGGCAATCCAGCGGAAGCGGTGCAGCAGGCGGGCAATGAAGGTCGCCGCCACGCCCATCATCACGACCGATAGCGCGAGACCGAAGATCAGCGCTTCAAAATGATGCTGCGCCGCGCCGGCCACGGCCAGCACATTGTCGAGCGACATGGACACGTCGGCGATGATGATCTGCGTAACCGCCTGACGCAGCGTCTTGCGCGGCGCCTTGCCCGCGACAGCGCCATCGGCGTTGAGATCATGCCCAGCCAGCGCCTCGGTAGCTTCGCCCTCTTCCTCGTCGCTGACGGAAAGCTCGCGATACATCTTCCAGCAGACATAGAGCAACAGCACGCCGCCGGCGATCAGCAGGCCGCCGCCAAGCGAGAGCAACTGAGTGGTGATCAGCGCAAAACCGATGCGCAGCACCGTTGCGGCGGCAATACCCACCAGGATGGCCTTGCGGCGCAGTTCCGAAGGCAGTCCGGCGGCAGCGAGGCCGATGACGACAGCATTGTCTCCCGCCAGCACCAGGTCGATGAGAATGACCTGAAGCAGCGAGCTGAAGAAACTCGGATCGATGCCGAACATGAAAGAGGCGCTTTCCAATCAGAAAAATCTTCTGCGGCTATACGACGCCTGATGGAAGGAAGGAAGCGCCCGCTCCGTAAACAATAAGGATAGTTGCGGCCACGCGCCCGATTTGATCGCGCACTCCCGCCAGAACACCAAAAAGCCCTGGTAGCGGTTGCTGCCAGGGCCTTTTGTCGATTTCGATATGTTTCCATCTCTTGTCGACACCAAGATAACGTGCGGCTCGCCCATTGGTTCCCCACACCCCCATCTTTTTCCTCGACCGCCTACTTTAGAATGAATCCAATAAAGCGCTTGCAGTTTGGATTCATTCTAATTTATGTTCGCTAACAGATTGAGATCGCTAGATTTCATGATCGCCATAGTCGAGTTTAGGAGCGACCGATGACCACTTCCGCCACCACCTGCACCTCCTGCGTCTTCTTTGAAGACAAAGCCGCCAATGCCGGCGTGTGCCGCGCCCATCCCCCGATTCCCTCCTCCACTTCGGAAAAGCCGGCCGCCGTCTGGCCGACGGTCAAGACCGACGATTGGTGCGGTCAGCACACGGCCGGCCGCCAG
>DATMSG010000185.1:0-4220 GCA_035565515.1 Devosia sp. | reverse complement strand
AGCCTGGGCGTGACCATTTCGCGCTAATCGCGCCTAGAGCTGCTCTTCGAGATCGAGCTTGCGCAATTCCTTGATAAAGCCGGGGCGAATATCGTCGCGTTCGAGCGCATAGACGACATTGGCGGTCAAAAACCCGATCTTTGACCCGCAGTCGAAGCTCTTGCCGGCATACTTGACGCCGGTAAAGCTCTGCTGGTGCATCAGGTTCTGCATGGCGTCGGTCAGCTGGATTTCGCCACCCGCGCCCTTGGTCTGCTCCGCCAGCAGCGAGAAGATTTCCGGCTGCAGGATATAGCGGCCCGAAATGATCAGGTTCGACGGCGCGTCTTCCTTCTTGGGCTTTTCCACCATCTGCGTCAGCTTGAAACCGGTGTCCGGCCCCTCGCCGCGCCCGATCACGCCATAGGACGAAACCTCGTCATGCGGCACTTCTTCCACGGCGATGACATTGCCGCCGGTTTCCTCATAGGCATCCATCATCTGCTTCAGAACGCCCGGCTCGCCCTTGAACAGCATGTCGGGCAAGAGCAGCGCGAAGGGGTTATCCCCCACGATGTCGCGCGCGCACCAGACGGCATGGCCGAGGCCCAGTGGCTCCTGCTGCCGGGTAAAGCTGGTGCGGCCGGCCGAAGGCAGATCCTTCTGCAATTCATGCAGTGCCTCGGTCTTCCCCCGCACTTCCAGCGTCGTCTCCAGTTCGAATTGGCGGTCGAAATGATCCTCGATGACGCCCTTGTTGCGGCCGGTGACGAAGACGAAATGTTCGATCCCCGCCTCGCGTGCTTCATCCACCGCATATTGGATCAGCGGCCGGTCCACCACGGTCAGCATCTCCTTCGGCATTGCCTTGGTGGCAGGCAGGAAACGGGTTCCCAGGCCTGCGACAGGAAAGACGGCGGTGCGGACGCGTTTGGACACGGATTATTCCTTGCTTGGTTATGCGCAACTTAGGCGTAGACCTAAATCGACATGTGTTACATATCGTTTCACAACAAAAGGGCTTTTACGGCGGGAGTACGGCCAATGACGGTTTTGGTCACAGGTGGTGCAGGCTATATCGGCAGTCACATGGTTCTCAATCTGGCCGATGCCGGCCAGGACGTGGTTGTCCTCGACAATCTCGTCACCGGCTTCGATTGGGCCATAGATGGCCGGGCCCGGTTCGTCGAGGGCAATGCGGGCGATATCGACTTCGTCGTCGGCCTGATCGAAAAATACCGCATCACCGAAATCATCCATTTTGCCGGTTCGATCGTCGTTCCCGAATCGGTAACCAATCCGCTGAAATATTACGCCAACAACACTGCCACCTCGCGCAATCTCATCGAGGCTGCCGTCAAGGGCGGAGTAAAACACTTCATCTTCTCCTCGACCGCCGCCGTCTATGGCATGACCGGCCTCGCCCCGGTGGTGGAGGATACCCCCCTCAACCCCATGTCGCCCTATGGCCGCTCCAAACTCATGACCGAGTGGATGCTGGCCGATGTCGCGGCCGCCCATCCCATCACCTATGGCGTCCTGCGCTATTTCAACGTCGCCGGGGCCGATCCGCAAAAACGCTCGGGCCAGTCCACCCCGCTCGCCACCCATCTGATCAAGGTCGCTTGCCAGACGGCTCTCGGCCAGCGCGAAAAGATGGATATCTTCGGCACCGATTACGAAACGCCCGACGGCACCTGCGTGCGCGACTATATCCACGTCACCGACCTGATCGCCGCCCACGCCCTCCTGCTCAACCATTTGCGCAAGGGCGGGGAAAGCACCACGCTCAATTGCGCCTATGGCCAGGGCTATTCGGTGCGCCAGGTGGTCGAGACGGTCCGCAAGGTGTCCGGCGTCAACTTCCGCGCCGATGAAGGCCCGCGCCGCGCCGGCGACCCCGCCTCGATCACCGCCACCGGCCAAAAGGTCCGCGCCCTGCTCGGCTGGAAGCCCCAGCACGACGATCTCAACGAGATCGTCGAGACCGCCTATGCCTGGGAACGCCACCTGATGACCCGCAACCGCTGAGGTTTGCTTACCATGCGTCGCTTCGCCGCCCTGCTCGTCTTGCTGATGACCGGCCCGGCCCTGGCGCAGTCGGATTTTTCCGGGTTTCTGGCCGGCCTCAAGCCAGAGGCCATTGCCTCCGGCGTCAGCGCTTCTGCCTATGACGCGCTGACCGCGGGCCTCACGCCCGATCCGCGCGTCCCAAAACTGGTCGAAACCCAGCCCGAATTCACGACGCCCGTCTGGGATTATATCGAAACCCGCGTCAATGCCGGCCGCATCTCCCGTGGTCAGGCGGCGCTCGAGCGCAACGCGCCGCTCTTTTCCACCATCGGCCAGCACTTTGGCGTCGATCCCTATCTGCTCGGCGCCATCTGGGGCATCGAAACCGACTATGGCGCCGTCCTCGGCAATAGCGACCTGATCCGCCCCATCGTCCGGTCCCTCGCCACCGTCACCTTTCAGCACCGTTCCCGCTATGCCGAGGACAAGGCCGATTTCTTCGCTGCCCTGCGCCTTGCCGAACGCAATGGCGGCACGTCCCCCGAGGGCTCCTGGGCCGGCGCCATCGGCCACCTCCAGGTCAACCCCACCAATGTCATCGCCCATGGGGCCGATGGGGATGGCGACGGCCGGATCGATCTCCACAATTCCCTCGCCGACGCTCTCGCCACCTCGGCAAAATTCCTGCTCGATCTCGGCTATCAGCCCGGCACGGACTGGGGGTTCGAGGTCGATGTTCCCCAAAACTTCGATTATCTCCTCGCCACCCGCGACCAGCTCCGCCCGATCGGTTTCTTTGCCGAACGCGGCATAAGCCGCGTTTCCGGCCGCCCCTTCCCGAACCCGAACACGCCGGTCTTCCTTTATGTGCCGGCGGGCCATACCGGCCCAAAATTCCTGATGACCGGCAATTATCTGGTCCTCAAGGGCTATAATTTCTCCGACAGCTACGCCATGGCCGTTGCCCACCTGACCGACCGCCTCAAGGGTGGCGGCGGCTATGTCACGCCCTGGCCGCGCAATACCGCCTTCCCCAATCTCGCCCAGCGCCAGTCGATCCAGCACTCTCTCAAGGCGCTCGGCCTCTACGACGGGGCTGTCGATGGCCGCCTCGGCCCCATCACCCAGGCTGCCTATGCCCGTTTCCAGGCCGCCCGTGGCGAAATCGCCGACGGTTTTATCACCCGCGCCGCCGTCGATTCCCTCGCCGGCGCCACGCGGTAACGCCCTGGCGAGCGCATGGTTTTGTTGACCTCTGTCTGTTAGACCGGAGGAACATTTCGGACCGAGCCATGAAGCGTGTTCTTGTTTTTCTGCTGATCGCCCTCTTTGCCACCGTTGAGGTGGCCCCGGCTTTTGCGCAGTCAGAGCAGCGGATCGAGGTCGCCCAGCAGCAAAAAAGGCGCACCCTGTTCGACGTCCTGTTCGGCTCCGAACCCGCGCCGCCCCCGCCGCCGCAACAGGTCCAGCGGCCCCAGCCACGCCAGACGGCCCCCGCCGCCCTGCCGCCCCCCAAGCCGCAGGTCGAAAAAGCGGAGAACGCCACCCGCCTCGCCGTTTTCGGCGATTCCCTCGCGGTCGATCTCGCCAAGGCGCTCGAACGTTTCTATGCCGAAGACCCCAATCTCCTGGTCATCAACCAGGGCGTCGGCTCATCGGGCTTCGTGCGCGACGATTATTTCAACTGGAACAAGACCATCGGCGAACAGATAGCCGCCGACAGTTTCGACCTCGCCGTGGTCATCATCGGTGTCAATGACCGGCAGGAAATCCGGGTCAACGGTCAATCCTACAATTCCCTGACCCCGCAATGGACCGCGGCCTATCAGGCCCGCCTCAACGATTTCCTCGGCCAATTGCGCGCCGCTCGAAAACCGGTGATCTGGGTCGGCCTGCCACCCATGTCCAAGACCGAATATTCCGCCGCCATGAGCCAGATCAGCGCCCTTTTCAAGATGGCGGCCTTTTCCGGCGGCGCCGAATATCTCGACATCTATGAGCGCTTCCTCGGCGAAGACGGCAAATATTCGTCCCAGGGCCCGGACGTCAACGGCCAGAACGCCCGCATGCGCAAGGATGACGGCATTCACTTCTCGACCGCCGGCGCCGATAAACTGGCCTTCTATATCAGCCAGTCGATCCGCACCTTCTATCGCGGTGGCGGCATCACCGTGGCCGTCGCCGACCCGCTCCTCGGCACCGATGCCGCGGCCATGCTTCGCCCGCCC
>DATMSG010000184.1:0-2794 GCA_035565515.1 Devosia sp. | reverse complement strand
CGATGAACCGCGAGATCGGCGCGGCCCTGCTCAGTCTGGTAGGCTGCCAGGTCGAGACCGCCGACAACGGCGAACAGGCCGTGGCCAAGGCGGCGCGCGGCGGCTTCGACATCATCCTGATGGACATCCACATGCCGCAGCCGGACGGCTCGGTCGCCATTTCAGGCGATCCCGACCACCCCGCCAATTTCGGCCGCCTGTGCTCCAAGGGCTCGGCGCTGGGCGAAACCCTCTCGCTCGAAGGGCGCCTGCTGCACCCCGAAATCAACGGAAGCCGGGTTGGCTGGGACGAGGCGCTCGACCTCGTTGCCACGAAATTTCGCGAGGCGATCGACGAATACGGCCCCAATTCGGTGGCCATCTATGGCTCTGGCCAGTTGTTGACCGAGGATTATTACGTCGCCAACAAGCTCATGAAGGGGTTTGTCGGCAGCGCCAATATCGACACCAATTCGCGCCTCTGCATGGCTTCGTCGGTCGCCGGTCACAAGCGCGCCTTCGGCTCGGATACGGTTCCGGGCAATTACGAAGATCTCGAGCTTGCCGATCTCGTTGTGTTGGTCGGCTCGAACCTCGCCTGGTGCCATCCGGTGCTCTATCAGCGTCTCGCCGCCGCCAAGGCGAGCCGGCCAAATATGCGCGTGGTGGTGATCGACCCCCGGCGCACGGCGACTGCCGATATAGCCGATCTGCACCTGCCGGTTCATTCCGACGGCGATAGCGCGATCTTCGTCGGGCTGCTCGCGCACCTGTCGCGCCATGGCCTTGCCGACCAGCGCTTCGTCGGCGAGCACACAAGCGGCGCCGAGGCCGCGCTGATCGTCGCCGAAGACTGGCCGGTGGATCGCGTCGCTGCCGCCTCTGGCGTTTCGGCGAAGGATATTGCCCTGTTCTATGAATGGTTCGCCGCGACGGAAAAAGCCGTCACCGTCTATTCCCAGGGTGTCAACCAGTCGGCGGCGGGGACCGACAAGGTCAATGCCATCATCAACTGCCACCTTTTGACCGGTCGCATCGGCCGCAGGGGCATGGGGCCGTTCAGCGTCACCGGCCAGCCCAATGCCATGGGTGGTCGCGAGGTCGGCGGGCTTGCCAATATGCTGGCGGCCCATATGGATTTCACCGAAGACGCCATCGATCGCGTCGGCCGCTTCTGGGGCACGAATGCGGTCGCCACCAAGCCGGGCCTCAAGGCCGTGGACCTCTTCGCCGCCATGGCGCGCGGCGAGATCAAGGCCGTCTGGATCATGGCGACCAATCCCGTCGATTCCATGCCTGATGCCGACGGCGTGCGCGCGGCGCTACGCGCCTGTCCCTTCGTCGTCGTTTCCGACATGAACGCCAATACCGACACCGCAGTCGAAGCCCATGTGCGCCTGCCTGCCGCCGGCTGGGGCGAGAAGGAAGGAACGGTCACCAATTCCGAACGCCGGCTGTCGCGCCAAAGACCGTTCCTCGCCCCGCCCGGCGAAGCGCGGCCCGATTGGTGGATCATCAAGGAAGTGGCCCGGCGCCTCGGCTTCGAGGCTGCCTTCAACTATGCTTCGCCCGGCGAAATCTTCGCCGAACATGTTGCGCTGTCGAGCTTCGAAAACGAGGGGAGGCGCGATTTTGATCTGTCGGGCCTCCTGGGCGCCGATTATGCCGCCATCGTCCCGACGCAGTGGCCCGTGCGCGGCAAGCCTGTGGCGCGCATGTTCGGCGAGGGTGGCTTTTTCACGCCCGACCGCAAGGCGCGGTTCGTCCCCGTTACGCCGCCACCCATGATTCAAACCGCGCCCGGCAGTTTCGTTCTCAACACCGGCCGGGTGCGCGATCATTGGCACACCATGACCCGCACCGGCAAAACGGCGCGCCTCTCGGCCCACTACGCCGAGCCTTTCGTGGAAATCAATCCGGCCGATGCCAGCCGCTTCAACATCAGAGGCGCCACGCTGGCGCGGATCAGCAATGGGCAGGGCAGCGCCATCCTGCGGGCCATCGTGACCGATCGCCAGCCGCGCGGCCAAGTGTTCGCGCCCATGCACTGGACCGAGCAGTTTTCCTCCGATGGCCGCATTGACGCGCTGGTGCGCGCCAAGACCGACCCCGTTTCCGGCCAGCCGGCCCTCAAGATGGCCCAGTGCCATATCGAGCCTGTCCGGGTGCGCCTCTATGGCTTTTTCGTTTCCAGGCAATCGCCAAGCCTCGCCGGCCTCTATTGGGCTGTCGCGCCGACTGCGGCAGGAACACGCGGCGAACTCGCCTGGTTTGAGGAACCATCAGACTGGGAAACATGGCTCCGCGCCAGCTTTGACCTGCCACCGACGGCGCGCCTCAGAAGTCTGGTCGATGAGCGTTCTGGCCAGCGCAGCTATGCCGTGCTTGATGGCGGCAGGCTGATCCTCGCGCTCTATGCCTCGCCCGATCCGGTCATCGTCTCACGGCAATGGGCGGCCGAATTGCTCGGCGCCGAGGGTCTTGCCGCCTCCACCGTTCTCGCCGGCCGCCCGGGGGCCGACATGCCGGACAAGGGCGCAGTGGTCTGCTCGTGCTTTTCAGTGGGCGCCAATACCATCGCCGCCGCCATCGCGGAGCAGGGCTGCGATACTGTCGAAGCCATAGGCCATTGCACCAAGGCCGGAACCAATTGCGGCTCCTGCCGCCCCGAAATTCGCCGTATCATCGAGCGGCGGCTCGCTTCGGTAAGCTAGATATTACAGCCGCTTACTGGCGGAAGCGGATTCTCTTGGGGAAAATACGGCAGCGCCGGCCCGCTCGCCGCCCCCATCGGGGCGGCCGAAGAAAACAAAAT
>DATMSG010000183.1:0-11691 GCA_035565515.1 Devosia sp. | reverse complement strand
CAGGCCGATGTCGTCACCTTCAACCAGGTGACCGATATTCAGAAGCTGGTGGAAGGCGGCTACGTCTCGGCGGACTGGACCAGCGAATTCCCCCACAATGCCGCGCCCTTCTATTCCTTCCCCTCTTTCCTCGTGCGCGCGGGCAATCCCAAGGCCATCAAGGACTGGGGCGATCTTGCCGCCGATGGCGTGCAGGTGATCTTCCCGAACCCCAAGACCTCCGGTAACGGCCGCTACACCTATCTCGCCGCCCGTGCCTGGGCGAGCGAGGAATATGCAGGCGACGAAGCCAAGATCGAGGAATTCCTCACCAAGCTTTTCGCTAACGTTCCCGTCTTCGAAACGGGCGGCCGCGCCGCCACCACCGCCTTCACCGAACGCCAGCTGGGCGACGTGTTGGTGACGTTTGAAGCCGAAACGCTCGCGGTCGTGAAACAGCTCGGCGCCGACAAGTATGAAGCTGTCGTTCCTTCGGTGAGCTTCCTCTCCGAATTCCCTGTTGCCATCGTCGACAAGGTTGTCGATGCCCGCGGCAGCCGTGACCTCGCCAAGGCCTATCTCGACTTCCTGTTCACCCCGGAAGGCCAGGAAGTGGCTGCCGCCAATTTCCACCGCCCGCAGGATGAAGCCGTTGCCGCAGCGCATGCCGCGACGTTCCCGGCAATCCGCCTCGTCACGGTCGAAGACGCCTTTGGCGGCTGGGACAAGGTGGCGGCCGACCACTTCGCCGACGGCGGCCTGCTCGACAAGGTTTTCGTCAACCAGTAACGGCCTCGGCCCAATCGATCTGGCGGCGCGGCTCCGGTCGCGCCGCATCGTCTTTCGAGGGATATATGGCACAGCATCGCAGCAAGCACCTGCTGCCCGGTTTCGGGCTGTCCATGGGCATTTCGCTGTTTTATCTGACGCTTGTCATCCTGCTCCCGCTCGCCGCCATGTTGCTCAAGGTTGCCGGCATGGGCTTTCCCGAATTCTGGCGGATCGTCAGTTCGAACCGGGCGCTGGCCGCATATCGCGTGACGTTCGGCTCGGCCTTTTTCGCCACCATCATCAATGGCGTGGTGGGACTACTGCTGGCCTGGGTTCTTACGCGATACCGATTCCCCGGGCGGCGTGTTCTCGATGCGTTGGTCGACCTGCCCTTCGCATTGCCGACGGCGGTGGCGGGGCTGGTGCTGGTGACGCTCTTTGCCGACACCGGCTGGTATGGCCAATTGCTTGAACCCAATGGGATCAAGGTCAACTACACCCAGCTCGGCATCATCGCCGCCATGAGTTTCACCTCCATCCCCTTCGTCGTGCGAGCAGTGCAGCCGGTGCTGGAAGAGGTCGATGTGGACTTCGAGAGCGCTGCAACAACGCTCGGCGCCTCGCGCTGGCAGGTTTTTACGCGGATCATCTGGCCGACAATCCTCCCCGCCTTCATCGGCGGCTGCGTGCTGTCCTTTGCGCGCTCGCTGGGCGAGTTCGGGGCGGTGGTTTTCATTGCCGGCAACCTGCCGGGGCTGACCGAAATCGTGTCGCTGCTGATCTTCATCCGGCTCGATGAATATAATTACGAAGCCGCGGCGGCGCTCGCCTTCGTGCTGCTGGTGGTCGCCTTCCTGACGCTGATCGCGACCAACCTGCTCGCTGCCTGGCAGGTGCGCTATGTCGAGAGGAAGACCTGATGAGCCAGACGGCAGGGCACAGCGCCGGCGCAAATGTTCTTATCGGACTATCGTTTCTGTTCGCCGCGGTGGTTCTGGTCGTGCCGCTGGCGCTAATCTTCAGCTTTGCGCTGCGCGAGGGGCTTGGAGCCTATTTCAGCGCCATCCTGAAACCCGACACGCTGCACGCGATCTTTCTGACGGTGATCACTGCCGTCATCGTGGTGCCGATCAACATGGTCGTGGGTGCGGCGCTGGCCTGGCTTGTGACCCGCTTCAGGTTTCGCGGCCAGCAATTGCTCATTGCCATCATCGAGCTGCCGGCGGCGGTCAGCCCGATCGTGGCGGGCATCGTCTATCTATTTCTCTATGGCAATCAGGGGCTGCTGGGGCCGCTGCTGCAATCGATCGGGTTGCAGATCATGTTCACGCCTCTTGCCATTGTGCTCGTGAGCCTCTTTGTCACCGCGCCCTATGTGGCGCGCGAACTGGTGCCGCTGATGCGTCAGCAGGGGACGGAGGACGAGGAAGCAGCGCTGTCGCTTGGCGCCAATGGCTGGCAGATGTTTTCCCGCGTTACCCTGCCCAATATCCGCTGGGGTCTGGTTTATGGGGCGGTGCTGACCAATGCCCGGGTGATGGGGGAATTCGGCGCCGTTTCGGTGGTATCGGGTTCCATTCGCGGACAGACCAATACGCTGCCATTGCAGATCAATCTGCTGTTCAACGATTTCAACATTGCGGGTTCGTTTGCGGCGGCTTCGACCCTGGCACTGATCGCGGTGCTCACCCTGGTGCTGAAATCGGCGCTTGAGAGCTGGGAGCGCCGCTGACCGCTTTCGCGGGCCGGCAGACAAGAATAGGCTTGAGCCGAAGCCTTGGCGCCCCTAAGCGAATTGCGATGCACACGACTCATATCGTTCCCCTGCCCCATCGCCCTGCCCTCGAACTGGGGCCGCGCCCGCTCGTCATGGGCATTCTCAATGTCACACCGGACAGTTTTTCGGATGGCGGGCAGAATGACGGGCTCGATCAGGCCGTGGCGCATGCGCGCGCCATGCTCGATGAAGGTGCGGACATCATCGACATCGGCGGGGAAAGCACGCGGCCGGGCGCGGAAACCGTGCCGGTGCAGGAGGAACTGGATCGGGTCATTCCGGTGATCGACGCGCTGCGGGCCGCCGGGATCGCGGCGCCGATTTCCATCGATACCTACAAGCCGCTGGTGGCCGATCAGGCGATTCAGGCCGGGGCCGATATTATCAATGACGTCCTTGGGCTGCAGGGACCGCCGGAAATGGCGGAGGTGGCGGCGCTATATGGCGCTCCCGTGATCGCCATGCATTGGGACAGAAGCTGGGACGCGCAAACGCCGGCTATGCCCGCGATGATCGCCTATTTTGCCAGGACGCTGGCGATTGCCGATGCTGCGGGACTGGGACGGAGCCAGCTTATTCTCGATCCCGGTTTCGGTTTCTCCAAGTCATTGGCGCAGAATTATGAAATCCTGCGGCGGCTGCCCGAACTTGTGGACGCCTATCCCGAACATGCCGTGCTTGTGGGTACGTCGCGAAAATCGATGATCGGCAAGCTCTTGAACAATGAACCGGACCAGCGGCTGCCGGGGACGATCGCGACGACCGTGCAGGGTTATGAGCGCGGCGGGCACATTTTCCGCGTGCACGATGTCGCGGCCAATCGCGAGGCCTTGCGCGTGGCGCAGGCTACACTTTACGGCCCCTGATTTTGAGGACCCTTCGATGACCGCAGCTTTTTCCGGCGACCGCATCATTCTCCGCGATCTCGGCTTTTATGGCTATCATGGCCTTTTTGCCGAAGAAGAACGGCTGGGCCAGCGCTTTTTCGTCGATCTCGAATGCGGGGTGGACCTCACCGCGCCGGGCGAAACGGATGCCATCGGACATACGGTTTCCTACGCCGACATCTATGACGTGGTGAAGGCGGCGTTTGAAGGCCAGCGGACCAAACTGATCGAGGCGCTGGGGCAGAATATCGTGACGGCGCTCTTCGAGCGCTTTGACGACATCGACTGGATCATCATCCGCATTCGCAAGCCCGAAGCGCCGATTGCCATGGTGCGCGGCGAGGCGGCGATCGAATTGCATCGCGTGAGGCCGAGCTGATGGCAAAGGCGTGGCTCAGTCTTGGCGCCAATATCGGCGATCCGCCGGCGCAGCTTGCCGAGGCCATTCGGCTGCTCGATGCGCATCCCAATATTCGCGTGGTCAAGCAATCGTCGGTGATCTCGACCAAGCCCTGGGGCAAGACAGATCAGCCCGATTTCGCCAATATGGCGGCCGAGGTCGAGACGGATCTCGAACCCATCGACCTCTTGCATGTGGCGCTCGATACGGAGCGCGAAATGGGACGCGTGCGGCACGAGGTCTGGGGGCCGCGGCTGATCGATGTCGATATCATCGCCTATGAGCGGATCGAGATGCAGACGGGGCGACTGACCCTGCCCCATCCCCATGCACATGCGCGCGATTTCGTGCTGGTGCCGCTGCGCGAGATTTCGCCGGAAACCGCGGCGTGGATTGCGGCGCGGGCTTAGGCCCGCAGCGCTTCCACGACCGCCACGGCGGTGTCGAATTCGACACGGCGCCTGGTGCGGCGCTCCATGGCTTCTTCGTCTTCGCCCCACAGACGGATCTGGTGGTCCTCGTCGACATGGGCCGCGGTCCAGACCTGATCGGCGTCAAGCAACTGGTGCAGCAGGGCGATGGCGAGGAGGCCGGAGCCGGTAAGGCCGGTGATCGAGACCAGCGCCGTCAGCGAGAGCAGCCCCTGCCCTTCGAGCGCGGCGTCGAGCTTGGTGAGCGTCGAGGCAGGCTGGGGCTGATGGATGATACCGATGGTCGGCTGGAAGGCGACGTCGAAATGGCGGGCCAGGGTCACCAATGCGCCGTCCCAGTGCCGTTCCTGTTCATCGACCAATTCCTGGGGGCTATCGGCGCGATAGAGCAACAGATCGTTGCCGGCGAATTTGCCGATTTCGGCGCGAAAGGCCGGAAGATTTTCTTCGCCGCTTTCCACGGCGGAATTGATCAGGCGCACCATGGGCATGGTGGTGGGATCGACGTATTTTTCCTGCGCCGACCATTCGGCGGCCATGGCCTGGGCGATGGACAGCACCGGCACGATCACCGGCAATTTACGGCCAGGCGTCCGGGTCTGCTTACCATCGAGCGTGACCACATAGCCCTCGTCGGTGCGGGCTACATCGACGGCTTTGTAGAAGCGCTTGGGGAGGTCGATGGGATTGACATGCTGCGCCTGGCCGTAGCCAAACTCCTGATTTTTCAGGGCATCTTCCAACTGGTCGCGCATGTCAGTATTCCAGCACTTTCTTGATGGCGAGGGGCAGGCCGGCATAGGCATCGACCAGCATGTCCGCACCGGCGGCAAGCAATTCATTGGGTTCGTGGTGCCCCCAGGTGACGCCGAGTGCCTTGGCGCCGGCGGCCTTGCCCATTTCTATATCGAAGGTGGTGTCGCCGATGATGACCGTATCGCGGGGCTCGGCGCCCGTCTCGGCCATGGCACGGAGCATCATGCCCGGATGGGGCTTCGATGGGTTGTGATCCGGCGTCTGCAGGGTGACGAAATGGCCGGCAATGCCATGAAGCTGGGTCAGGCGGTGCACGCCGTTAAGGCCTTTGCCGGTCGCGATGCCCAGTAGCGTATCGGGCCAGGTGGCAAGGAAATCAAGGGCTTCGCGGGCGCCGGGGAACAGGCCCTCGCGCCCTTCGGCCTGCACCAGCGAGGCGCGATAGCGGCTGCGGTAGTCGTCGGCCAGCTTTTCGGCGAGCGGAGTTACCTCGGTGCCGAGGAGGGTTGCGATGGCGACCGGCAGCGACAGGCCAATGACCCGGCGCGATTGCGCCGTGGTCGGAGGCGTGAGGCCGGCGGCCTCAAAAGTCATGGTCATGTGCTCGACGATCAGGGCTTCGGTATCGATCAGCGTCCCATCCATGTCGAACATGATGAGTTTCACGCGCCGTTCTCCGGATCGATATCCTGCACGTCATAGCGGTCGGCATCAAAGCCCAGGGCGTCCCAGCTTTCGCGCATATGCGGCGGCAAAGGCGCTGAAATATCGAGCCTTTTGCCGTTCCGCAGCGGCAGGGCAATGCGGCGGGCGTGGAGGTGCAGGCCCTGGCCGAGACCGGGAGCCGGCATCCAGTTTTCGATATTGAAGTAGCGCGGATCGTCGATGATCGGCGTACCGAGCTGGGCCATGTGGACGCGGAGCTGGTGCGTGCGGCCAGTGACCGGCTTGAGCGTGACCCAGGCGAAGCGGCGGCTGGCGGTTTCGGTGGTCGAATAATAAGTCGAGGAATGGACGGCGCCCGGGGCGCCGTTCTTCACGACGACCATCTGCTCGCCGTCTTCCGTCACCCGCTTGGCGAGGAAGCAGGAGATTTCGCCCTGGCGCGGCGTGGGATTGCCCGCGACGAGGGCCCAGTAAATCTTGCGAGCCGAGCGCGACATGAAGACCTTGCCGAAATGCGTGGCCGCGGCGGCGGTCTTGGCGACGACCAGGCAGCCGGAGGTGTCGCGGTCGAGGCGATGCACGAGGCGCGGCGCTTCCCCCTGCTTGTTCGGCAGGCTTTTGAGAAGGCCATCGAGATGGCGCATGGTGCCGCTGCCGCCTTGTACGGCGAGCCCGTGGGGCTTGTTGAAGACGAAGAGATCGTCGTCTTCATAAAGGATCAAGTCCTTGAGAAACCTTGCGTCTTCCTCATTGACCCTGACGGGGCGGACGGTGCCGGGATCATCGACGGGCGGGATACGGATGGACTGGCCTTCGGCCAGGCGCGTGCTGGTTTCGACCTTTGCCTTGTCGACACGGACCTCGCCATTGCGGATCAGCTTTTGCAGGCGGCCGAAGCCGACCTGCGGGAAATGCCGGGCAAACCAGCGATCGAGACGCATGCCGTCTTCGTCTGCTGTGACTTCCCGATGTTGAACGCCACTCATGCGGGGCCGCCTCTGGTTATCAAAAGGCCGAGATATAGGCCTATGAGACAAACTACAACTGACAAGGCGACATAGGAGATCGCCGCGAACAATTCGCCGCGCTCGAGGAGCACGATTGTGTCGAGGGAAAAGGAGGAGAAGGTGGTGAAGCCGCCGAAAATTCCGACGGCGACAAAGAGCCTTAGCTCCTCCTGATTGGCGGGGAGAAGTTTGGCCATGAGGCCTACGAAAAGGCCCATGGCGATGGAGCCGATGATGTTGATGAGGAGCGTCGCGAGCGGGAAGCCCATGGGCCATAGGCGGCCAATGATGCCTGCGAAGCCGTAGCGGGCCATGGCGCCCAGGGCACCGCCGGCGCCGACGAGGAGGAAGCCGTTCATTGGTAAGCCTCAGTCTTTCCTGGCTTTTTCAACGCGGAGGCGGGCGAAATAGTCCATGCGCTTTTTGAGGTCGCGTTCGAAACCGCGCTCGACGGGGTGATAAAATTGTTGCCGCCCTAGCTTTTCGGGGAAGTACTCCTGGCCGGAGAAAGCGTCGGGAACGTCGTGATCGTATTGATAGCCTTCGCCATAGCCTTCGCCCTTCATCAGCTTGGTGGGGGCGTTGAGGATGACCATGGGCGGCATGGGCGAACCGGTTGATTTTGCTAGAGAAATAGCCGCTTTGAAGGCGGTGTAGACGGCGTTGGATTTGGGCGCGAGGGCGAGATAGACGACGACCTGGGCCAAAGACAGCTCGCCTTCGGGGGAACCGAGCATCTGATAGGCATCGCGGCCGGCGATGGCGAGGGGAAGCGCCTGCGGATCGGCATTGCCGATGTCCTCGGAAGCCATACGAATCAAGCGTCTAGCGAGGAAAAGCGGGTCTTCGCCGGCGTCGATCATGCGGGCGAAATAGTAGAGCGCGGCGTCGGGATCGGAGCCGCGAATGGTTTTGTGCAGGGCCGAAATGAGGTTGTAGTGGCCGTCCTGCGCTTTGTCGTAAATGGGTGCCCGACGCTGCACTACGGTTAGCAGACTGTTAACATCGAGCGTCTCATCGGCACGGGCAGATGCTAAAATCTCTTCGACGAGACCCAAAATGGCCCGGCCATCGCCATCGGCGAGGCCAAGGAGCGTCGTTCGCGCCTCCTCGGTCAGGGGCAGCGGGGAACCGAGGAGGGTTTCGGCACGCTTGAGGAGCAGTTCGAGATCGGGCTGAGAGAGCGACTCGAAACGCAGGACCTGACTGCGGGACAAAAGCGCGGCGTTGAGCTCGAAGGATGGGTTTTCGGTGGTGGCGCCGACGAGGACGACGGTGCCGTCTTCCATGACCGGCAGGAAGCTATCCTGCTGGGCGCGGTTGAAGCGATGGATCTCGTCGACGAAGAGAAGGGTCCGGTGGCCGGAGAGGCGCTCGAAGCGGGCTTTCTCGAAAACCTTCTTGAGATCGGCCACGCCGGAGAAGATTGCCGAAATCTGCTCGAAGCGGAAACCGATCTGAGCGGCGAGAAGGCGCGCGACCGTGGTCTTGCCGGTGCCGGGCGGGCCCCAGAGGATGAGCGAGCCCAGCCGGCCCGACGCGAGCATGCGGGTGAGCGTGCCATCGGGGCCGAGGAGATGGCTTTGGCCGATCACCTCGGCGAGGGATTTTGGGCGCAGCTGGTCCGCGAGGGGACGGGCCTTGTCGGTTTCGTTGGGATCGGCGGCAAAGAGATCGGACATGAGGGTTCAATAGCAAATTGCGGCCAACATGGCATCCGCTTCGTTCGCGTCTTGCCCCGGTGGAGTTGGAATTGCCGGACGGGGTGGTCGAGTAAGGGGGTTAGGAATCAGCGGGTTGGTGGAGGGAGTTGAGAGGTTGATTCAGTGCGCATGGCCCCGCCGCTTCACCTCCCCATCAAGGGGGAGGTGAAGGGATGGTGGTTTTGGCGGGAAGACGGATGACGCCGTGCGGCGGAGAATGGCCCCCGGGTCAAGCCCGAGGGCCGCACAGCGGCGTGAAAGCATGCCCGGCACTCGGGCGTACCCTCCGGCCTAACCGCTCACTATGGCCCTGCTCACGCGGCCATCCCTTTGCAGAATGATCTGCCAGGTCCTGGCCCGTTGCGACGCCGTGGTGCTGAACGTCTGGGCGTCCTTGATGTCGATGTCGTTGAGCTGAAGGATGACATCGTCGACGCGCAGGCCCATGGCTTCGGCGGGGGAGTTGGGGGCGATGGCGGTGACGAGGACGCCGGTGGCGTCGTAGGGGAGGTTCTTGGACTCGGCCAGGGCTGGGTCGAGCTGGCGGACGGTGACGCCGGAGAAGCGGGAATTGGCAGAGATGGTGGCGGTGGCATTGCCGCCCGGTGCCGGCGCGGCTTCCACGGTGAAGTCGATCGTATCGGTGGCGGTGCCGCGCAGGCGTTCGAGCTTGGTGGTCTGGCCTATGGGCTTGGTGGCAAGGCGGAAGTTGAAGGCGCTGGGATCATCCACGCGCAGGCCGTCCACGGAAAGGATAACGTCGCCGGACTGGAAGCCGGCGCGGGCGGCGGGGCCATTGGGGGCGACATCGGTGATGAGGGCGCCATGGGGCGCATCCATGCCGAGGCTGTTGGCGATGTCGGAATCGACGGCCTGCATTTTGGCGCCGAACCAGGGGCGGACGATGGCACCGCCGGTGACGCCGGCTTCGGCAACGAGTTTGGCCATATTGGCGGGGATGGCGAAGCCGATGCCGACCGAGCCGCCGGACTGGGAATAGATGGCGGTATTGATGCCGACCAGGCGCCCCTGCATATCGACCAGGGCGCCGCCGGAATTGCCGGGATTGATGGCCGCATCGGTCTGGATGAAGAATTCGTAATTGGAGCTTTCGACGCCGGTGCGTGCGAGAGCCGAAACGATGCCGGAGGTAACGGTCTGGCCGACGCCGAAGGGATTGCCGATCGCGAGGACGAGATCGCCGACGAGCAAGGCATCGCTATCGGCAAAGGTGATGGCGGGGAAAGCGACGCCGCGCGTATCGCGGACGCGGAGCACGGCAAGATCGGTCTGCTGGTCTTCGACAACGACATCGACGGCGAATTCGCGACCATCGCTGAGGGCGATGCGGACATCGGTAGCGCCATTGATGACGTGGGAATTGGTGAGGATCACCCCTGAACCATCGACGATGACGCCCGAGCCCAATGAACGGGATTCGCGCGGGCGGGACTGGAACTGATCGCCGAAGAAGCGCGAGAAGAAGGGATCATTGGCAAAGGGGGACGCTGCACGGGACTCGATGCGGGTGGCATAGACATTGACCACCGACGGCGAGACCGCCTGGACGATGGGGGCGAAGCTCAACTGCACCTGGGGCTGGCTCGAGGGGACCGTGCGCGGCGCCGCGGCGGGCGGCGGCGTTTCGATCTGCGTGGGAACCTGTTGAACCTGGGCCTGACCCGGTGCGTTCCAGGGGGAGAAGGCCAGTGTGCCGCCGACGGCGATGACCGCTACGGCGAGACCCGAAAAGACGAGCGTTCGCAGAGACATGGGTAAACCTTTGGCTACGGGAAACCAGTCATTTGACTGTCCGAATGCGGTGCCAGCAGAACGCCCGGAATCTGTCATGAAAATGACGTTCGAACATTGTTGTTTCCTCGGGCAAATAAACGTTTGCGCGAGGGGGCACACGGCCCTATATGCAGCGCTCAATTTCGCGTCGTTTACGAACCGGAAAGAACTAGACGCCGCGCGTTTCCTTCCCTCTCCAGCCCCGAAAGGCCTGTTGTCCAATGACTGACGAGCCGAAGACCGTTTACGCCAATACTTCCGCGCTGATCGCGGCTGAGGCGCCGGACTTTCCTTCTTTCCTCTTTTCGGAGAAGGAGTTTCACAGGGCTGTGAAAGTCTTCAAGAAGGGCTTTGATGGGCTGCTCACCTATGCGGTGAAGTGCAACCCCTCGCCCCACATCATCGCGCAGCTGCACCGCGAGGGGCTGAAGGCGTTCGACGTTGCCTCGAACACCGAAATGGAACTGGTGCGCGACCATGCGCCGGGCGCCGTGATGCACTATAACAACCCGATCAAGAACAAGCGCGAAATCGAACGCGCTTATGAAGAGTTCGGCGTTCGCTCCTTCACCATCGACCACCCGCAGCAGCTCGACCAGCTCGCCGCCGTGGTGTCGCCGTCGCGCGATGTCGAGGTGACCACGCGGTTCAAGGCCGGCAAGGCGCTGAAGAGCTACGACTTCGGCATCAAGTTCGGCGTGATGGAGCAGGGTGCGGCCGAGATCGTCACGGCCGTGGAAAAGATGGGCTATACGCCCAGCCTCTGCTTCCATGTCGGCTCGCAATGCGAAGACGCCTATGCCTATGAGCGCCATATCGCGGCAGCGGCACGGATCGCCGAGGAAAGCGGCATTCAACTCAAGCGGCTCAATATCGGTGGCGGCTATCCGGCCCCCTACCCGACCAGCGAAGCGCCGCCGATGGACTATTATTTCGAAACCATCGCCCAGGCGGTTTCGGACCATTTTGGCGACAAGAACAAGCCCGAGCTGATCATCGAGCCCGGCCGCGCGCTCGTGACCTCCTCGACCTCGCTGCTGCTGCGCGTGAAGCATCAGCGCGGGGGCCAGTCGGTCTATGTCAATGACGGCGCCTATGGCAGCCTGATGGAAGTGAAGTTCATGCACTTCACCCCGCCCGTGCGCGTATGGCGCGGGCCGCGCCTGCACGACAATAATGGCGAATTCTCCGAATTCACCATCTGGGGTCCGACTTGCGACAGCTATGACGTGCTGCCGCAGGTGTTTACGCTGCCGGCCGACATAGATGAAGACGACTGGATCGAATTCGGGCTGATGGGCGCCTATACGCAGGCTTCGCTGACCCCGTTCAACGGCTTTGACCGCCGCGACCAGTATTGGGTGGACGAGGTTTATACCGGCAAGGATATGGCGCCGGCCGAATAAGGCCTTTTGAGCTTTCGATAGGACCCGCCCCGATCTTGATCGTGGCGGGTCCTTTTGTTTTCGGTGCGACGGGGGGCGCGGTGTCGAGCGGATGAATAAGCCGAGTCTTGTCGG
>DATMSG010000182.1:0-3435 GCA_035565515.1 Devosia sp. | reverse complement strand
GGCCCGCATCGTCAAGAAAACCGTCATCACCCGCAAGGGCCAGACGGCGCAGAAACTCGATCTCGAAGGCATCACCCTCGATGGCGAAGGCGGTTTCTGGCTCGCCAATGAAGGCGATAGCGACAAGCTCGTGCCGCATGCTCTGATCCATGTGAATGCCGAAGGCGAAATCATTGCCGAAGCCGGCTTCCCGGTCGGTCTTCTCGCCGGACAGAAGCGCTTTGGCGCTGAAGGCGTCGCCGCTATCGGGTCGGGCGACGAACTGACCCTCTGGGTCGCCATGCAGCGCGAATGGGGCGATGACGAGAAGGGCTTTGTGAAGCTCCTCTCTTACAAGCCCGCGACCAAGGAATGGGCTGCCGTCCGTTACCCGCTGGAAGCGGCGCCGGAAGGCGGCTGGGTTGGTCTCAGCGAAATCACCCTCCATCGTGACTATGCCTATATCGTCGAGCGCGACAATCAGATCGCCGGCAAGGCCGGTCTCAAGGCCATCTACCGCGTGCCGGTTGCCGAACTCGCCGGTGCCGAACTTGGTGGCGAGCTGCCGGTCGTGACCAAGGAACTGGTCCGCGACCTGATCCCGGATCTTGCTGCCAACAATGGCTATGTCCTCGACAAGGTCGAAAGCTTTGCCATCGACTCGACCGGCAAGGGCTATGTCATTACCGACAATGACGGCATCGATGACTCCTCGGGCGAGACCTTCTTCTGGTCCTTCGACGTCGAATAAGCGGCCTTTACACCTCTAATCGGCGGCCGGGCGAAAGTCCGGCCGTTGCCATTTGAACCCACTGGATTCCCATGCCGGAATCTTGCGCAGGATTCGTGCCCGGCGCACTTGCACGGGGGCAGCAAGTCCCTACACTCGCGCCAAGAATCTGACAGGCAGTTCGAGAAGCCGTGCTCAATCGGATCTACATCATCGTCGGTATTATCGCGATCCTGGCTCTGGCCGGCGCCTTCATCGCGCCGCGCTTCATCCAATGGGGCGATTATCGCGATCGCATGGAATTGCTGGCAGAAGGCGTCTTCGGCACCGAAGTCACCATTCGCGGCGACATCGATTTTGCCCTGCTGCCGGCACCGCGTCTCGCCTTTTCCGACGTGGTGATCGGTCCGGCAGACAAGCCCGCAGCCACCGTGGCCGGCGTCGAGGCGCAGTTCGCGCTGATGGATTTTCTGCGCGATCAGTACAATCTCTCCGCGCTCATCCTCAAATCCCCCGTCATCGCCTTCGATCTCGACGAAAATGGCCTCCTTACCAGCGGCGTCGATCTCTCGGGCGCCGGGGAGGGCGTGGCACTCGAGCAGGCTCATATCGAAAACGGGCGCCTGACGCTGGCCGACCGCCGGTCCGGTTCGACCTACGAACTCTCCGCGATCAATGGAGACCTCCGCCTCGGCAGTTTTGCCGGGCCGTTCCAGTTCCAGGGCAGCGCCACGCGCGATGGCACGGCTTATAGTCTGCGCCTCAATAGCGGTGTGGTGGACAGTTCCGGTTCGGCCCGTGTTTCCGCTTTCATCGCCGAAGCCGGCGGCCGGGGCTCGCTGACGCTCGATGGCGCCCTTATCACCGGGCAGGCGCCGAAATTCGACGGCACGATGACCCTCAAGCAGGCGCCGCCGCCCGCCGAGCGGGCCGAACAAATCCGCGGCAATCTGGTGCTTGAAAGCAAGGTTGCCGCCTCGACCGACCGCATCGTGCTCAACGGCTATACGCTGCTGCCCGACGAGAACCGCGCCGGCATGCGTCTCACCGGCGCCGCCGGCATCCAGCTCGGCGCGCGCACGTCCTTCGAGGCGGTGGTCTCGGGCGGTGTCTTCACCCTGCCGCCGCGCGATGCCGACGAAGATGCAAGCCAGATGCCCTATGAGCTGGTGCGCCTTCTCGGCGAGCTGCCCGCTCCGCCATTGCCGCCCATTCCGGGCGAGATCGGCATCGACCTGGCTGAAATCGGGCTGCGTGGTGCGGCGCTGCGCAATGTACGCGTCGATGCCAGCACCAATGGCGACATCTGGACGATTTCGCGCGCCGACGCCGAATTGGCCGGCAATAGCAAGGTCAGCCTCTCCGGCGCCTTGCGCAATGACAATGGCGTCGCTGGCTTCAATGGCGAGGTCACCATTGCCACCAGGCGTCTCGATGCCCTCAGCCAGCTCTGGCGCAAGTCGGGCCAGAATAGCCCGCTATTCAACGTTCCCGCCGAGCTGTCCGGGCAGGTCATGCTGGCCGGCGATGCCCTGGGCTTTTCCCATGGCCGTCTGCTGCTGAACAACAAGGCGCATATGCTCGAACTGCGCTTGGGCTTTGGCGAGGAGCCGCGTCTCGATCTTATCGGGCGCTTTGACGATCTGGCGCCGGGCGACAGCGCCATTCTGGCCGCCATGTTCCCCGATCCCAATAGCGACCGTACTTTTGGCAGAAGTTTCCCCCAGGGCAGCTTTTCCTTCAACAGTCAGGCGATCCGCATTCTGGGCCTTGAAGCGCAGGACCTCGTGGCCGAAGGCAGCTGGTCCGGCGCCGGCCTCCATTTTTCCAAGCTCGTCAGCAGCGATTGGGGCGGCATCGGTATCAATGCGTCGGGCGATCTGGCGGGAACGCTGACCAAGCCCGTGCTTTCCGGCTCCGGTCATGTCGATGTCGGGGCGGCCAATGCCCCCGCGCTCGGCGCGATCTATGGCTTTCTCGGTGTGCCCGCCAATTGGCGCCCCGTGCTCGACCGCTCCGTCCCGGCCTCGCTCGATTTCGCCCTTGCCGCCAGCGACGATCCCGGATCGCAGCGCTTTACCCTCAATGGCACGGCAGGCGTTGCACGTCTCGACCTCGCCCTCGACATGGCCGGTGGCCTCAGCGGCGTCAGGGAAGGACATGTCCAGATCATTGGTTCGCTCGAAGCGCGCAATGGCAGCGATCTGGTGCGCCAATTGGATGCCAGCGATACCCCGCTGTTTTCGACCGACGAATCCGCCTTCGTGAGCCTTTTTGCCGAAGGAGATGCGGCTGCCGGCTTTGATGCGCGTCTGTCCATCGGACAGGGCAATGAGCTTTTGGCCTTCGGCGGCGAGCTTTCCGTGCTGGAGAGCGGCGAACTGACCGGCACCGGCACGCTCGATGTGGCGCTCGACGATGGGTCGGGCTTGGCGGCACTTGCAGGTGGCGCCGGCATTGGCCTTGGTTCGCTCGAGGCCAGCGCCGGCGTCGAATTCTACGGCACGCAATCCATCGCCATCACTGGCATTGCCGGCGCCTCGGCCGGCACTGCCTTTTCGGGCGACATTGCGGTTGAGCAAGTGGCGCAGCGTCCGAGCGTGCAGGGGGCGCTGCATTTCGATCGCCTGCCGGGCGAGGGCCTGGCTGGTGCATTGCTCTCGCCCGCGGCCCTCGTTCCGGGTGATGGTGTGTGGCCCGAAGGGCCGCTCGCCGCGACCAGCAGC
>DATMSG010000181.1:0-12759 GCA_035565515.1 Devosia sp. | reverse complement strand
GTTTCGGATGCGGCTCGAAATTGCGGTGCGGCGCCTTGTGGTGGCACATCAGGAAGAAGGGTTGGTCGCCGGATTTCTCAATGAAATCAAGGCTCATATCGGTGATGATGTCGGTGGCATAGCCGGGAATGCGGCGGCGGGAATTGTCGGGGAAGATGAATTTGGGGTCCCAGTAATCCCCCTGCCCCGGCACCACAGCCCAGTCGTCGAAACCGGTGGGGTTATGGGCCGGGCCTTCGCCCATATGCCACTTGCCGAACATGCCGGTGCGATAGCCGCCCCGGCGCAAGTGCTTGGCAACATTGGGCAATCTATTGTCGATCTCGGTGTGGAGCGTCGTGACGCAATTGACGTGATTATAGGTGCCGGTGAGGATAGCGGCGCGACTGGGGGTGCAGATCGAATTGGTGACATAGGTGGCGTCGTGGCGCATGCCTTCATGGGCCAGGCGGTCGAGATTGGGCGTTGCATTCAGCCCCGCGCCATAGGCGGAAATCGCCCGGGCCGCGTGATCGTCGCTCATGATGAAAATGATATTCGGGCGCATGATAAAGTCCTGAAATATATCGCTATTCTGCGGGAACGGCGGTTTGCAGCAAGGCCTCGATCTCGTCGAGCCGGGCCTTGTCGAGATCGGGCAGCATGCCGGCGATTTCGAGCAGCGTCTTGTCGTCGAAAATGGGGGCGACCCGGCCCTTGGCGAAGGCGGGAAGCGCGTTGACGATGACGGCCCTGGTGCCCTCTTCGGTTAGCAGACTGTTAACACTGACCGTCGCCACCACCGCATCGGGTGAAAAATCGGCGACTGTCGGGCCGCGGCGCTGGCCGCGCTCGACCTGAGCCCATTGTTTTTCGATGAGGAGATGGGCTTCGGTGACCGGACCGGTCATCGGTAGACCGAGCCGTTCATATTGGCTTTGGGGCGCATCGTTGTCGCGGAGGAGGCGCACGAGGAGATCGGCCATGGCCAATTCGAGCGCCGTGTCGCGCAGCGGATTGGTCTGGCCGGGATCGGTTTCGAGATCGTAGAGCAGCGTGCCGAATTCGGAGGGGCCGCGCATGGTCCAGCCGGGCAGGCGCAGGACGGGGGCGCCCTTGGTGAAGGAGAAGCCGGGATGGAGCTCGGCGCCCTCGAATTCGCCGGGCTCGAAGCGCGAGCGCATATGCGTCGGCATCAATGTGTGTTCGAGGAGCGGCTGATTGGCCGCATCGGCCGAGGCGCGCATATAGACATAGCGCCCGTCGGTAACGCTGACATGGCCACCGAAAATGCCGAAGAGACCGCCTTCACGCACCGGCTCGTCGCTGGCGACGGCTTGCCGCAGCGGCTGACCCAGCATGTCCCTGGCCGGCTCGACGCCGAAGAAGTCGAGCAGGGTCGGGGCGATGTCGATGGTCTGGACCAGGGCCTGACGGCGTTCGCCGGCAATGCCGGTGCGCGGGTCCCAGACGAAGAAGGGCGTGTGGATGGTTTCGTCATACCAGGGCATGACCGACTTGCCCCACCAGCCGCGCTCGCCCAGCATATAGCCGTGGTCGGTACAGACCACGAGCATGGTGTCGGACCACATATTCTTCTCGTCCATGAGATCGAGAACGCGGCCGAGATTGGCGTCGCACATGGACAGGAGCGCCAGGTAGCGCAGCCTGGCGTTTTCGACCGTGTTTTCCCCCTCGGTGACGCGCGCATAAGGCGGCCAGTCGAAATCTTCACCATTGCCCAAGGGGCTCTCGGGGTAGAGCCGGTGATATTGGTCGTAGCTGAAAAAGGGTTCGTGGGGATCGAAGGTTTCGAGCTGCAGCATCCAGTTGTCGGAGCTCGCATTGGTTTGGATGAATTCGAGCCCGGCATTGAAGGTCAGGGTCTGGGGATGGTCTTCCTCGTCCTCGAGATAGGTGCGGTTGATCCCATCCTGATTGTGCATGCGGTAGAGGATATCCCGGAGCCGGTCGCCGTCGGTCTTGCCGACCACGCCCTTCCACAGATCCCCCTCCTGGCCGCGGAAGAACTCGTAGCTCGAATAGCGATTGTGATAGGTGGCGCCGCCATCTTCCCAATAGTGCTGATGGTCGGTGACGAGGTGGGTATAGACCCCGTTCTGGCCCAGGATTTCCGGCATGGAATCGTCGAACGGTTCGACCGGGCCCCAGGAGCGGTGGAGGAAATTGTAGCGGCCCGTATGCATTTCGCGGCGTGCCGGCATGCAGGGCATGGAGCCGGCATAGCAGCGGTCGAAAACTGCCGTGCGGGTCGCGAGCCGGGAAAAGTTCGGGGCATGGGCCTCTTGATAGCCATAGGGCGGCAGCATGCGCCGATTGAGGCTGTCGAACATGACAATAATGGCGCGCATTTCAGGCTCCGGTCGTCAGAATATTGGCGTCGCAGGCGCCAGCGGTGTGATTTTTCGCTGCGTCATCGTGGGTGGGGGACGCCAATTAAGCGGCCCCGACAGTCAGCGCGCGGAAGGCGGCGCGGCGGTCGGCCTGCCGGATGGGGTCGGCGACGGGGGCGGCCAGCAGCAGGCGCCTGGTATAGTCGTGCTGGGGATTGGCGGTGACCTGATCGCATTCGCCGAATTCGACGATCTCGCCGCCGCGCATGACGGCGACGCGATGCGAGATATGGCGGACGACGGCGAGATCGTGGCTGACGAAGAGATAGGCGACGCCGGTGCGCTCCTGGATCTCGACGAAGAGGTCGAGCACGCGGGCCTGGGTGGAGAGATCGAGCGCGGAAACCGGCTCGTCGCAGACGATGAGATGGGGCGAGAGCGCCAGGGCCCGGGCGATGGCGACGCGCTGGCGCTGGCCGCCCGAAAATTCGCGGGGATAGCGATAGGCGGCATCGCTCGGCAGGGCCACGGAATCGAGCAGGGTGCGCACCTGTGCCGTGGCATCGGCCCTGGAGGCCTGGCCGCGGGCGACGATGGGCTCGACCAGAATATCCTCGATGGTCATCGAGGGATTGAGCGAGGTATAGGGGTCCTGGAACACGGCCTGGATGGAGGCCGCCTTGCCTTTTCGATCGCGCGGGGCGACGCCTCCGATGTCCTGGCCCTCGAAAAGGATGCGGCCCGAACTGATGGGCCCGATGCCGAGAATGGCGCGGCCGAGTGTGGTCTTGCCCGAGCCGCTTTCGCCCACGAGGCCGACGGTTTCGCCCGGGCGGACGGTGAGGTTGATGTTTTTCAGGACGTGATGCGACCCGAAATGGGTGTTCACGCCGATGCATTCGACAATCACATCGCTCATGCCGAAACTTCCTTGACTTGACGGGGCCGATAGACGCGCGGGGTCACATCGTCGAGCACGGCGGCGAGCAGCATTTTGGTGTAGTCGTGCTGCGGATCGGCAAACAGCGTCTTCACGTCGCTGGTTTCCACCACACGGCCATCCTTCATCACCGAGACCCGGTGGCAGATATCGGCGACGACGCCGAAATTGTGGGTGACGAGCACGACCGACATGTTCATTTCGGCCTGCAGGTCCCGCAGCAGTTCGAGCACTTCGGCCTGCACCGTCACATCGAGCGCCGTGGTCGGCTCGTCGGCGATGAGCAGATCCGGATTGCACGAGATGGCCCGGGCGATGAGGACGCGTTGCGCCATGCCGCCCGAAATCTGGTGCGGATAGGCATTATAGGTGCGCTCGGGGTTGGGCATGCCCACGCGGGCAAGGAGTTTCAGCGCACGCGCCCTGGCCTCGGCCTTGGAGATGCCCAGCACGGTGACCATGGGTTCGGTGAGCTGGTAGCCGATGCGGAAGGCCGGATCGAGATTGCTCATCGGCTCCTGCGGGACATAGGCGATGCGCTTGCCGCGCAGTTTCTGCATCTCGCTTTCGGGCAGATTGGCAATATCGCGGCCATCGAACCAGATGGAACCCGAGAGGATACGGCCCCCGGTGGACAGAAGGCCCAGAATGGCAAAGGCCGTCTGGGTCTTGCCCGAGCCGCTTTCCCCGACAAGACCGAGGACTTCGCCGCGGCGCAGTTGCAGCGAGACGCCCTTGACCACTTCGGTCCAGCCCGACTGGGTGGGATAGCCGACAACGAGTTCGCGAATATCGAGAAGGACGTCCCTGTCGGTGGGCGCGGTGCCGACCGAAAGGGGGGCAGCGGCGGGCAGGGCCGGGGCGGCGGCCACGCGATTGCCCTGTTGCAGCCGGTCGCGAATGGCATTGGCGAGCAGCACGAAGGAGGCGACGGTGACGGAGATGGCAAGGCCGGGCCAGAGAATGGCCGTGGGCACCACGAACATATTGGCAAAGGCATCCTGCAGCATGCCGCCCCAGGTGGGGACCGCCGGATCGCCGAGGCCGAGGAATTCGAGGCCGGCCTGAATGACGATGGAAATGCCGGCGACGATGGACACCTGGATGATGACCGGAGCGCGGATGACCAGCAGGATATGGCGCGCGATGATGCGCATATCCGAAAGGCCCGAGACGCGCGCCGCATCGACATAAAGCTCGTGCTTGACCCCGTTGACCAGGTTCCGCGTCAGCCGGTAGAAGCCGGGCGAGAGCATGACGCCGAAGATGACCATGGACACGTGAATGGACGAGCCCAGCGACTGGTAGAAGGCCAGGAGCACGATGAGGGCCGGCAGGGCCATGAGGCCATCGGCGATCCAGCTCATCACCACTTCGCGCCGGCCGCCGAAATAGCCGGCAAAAAGGCCGGCGGTGACCCCGATGGCGGCGGCGACGCTGAGGGCGATCAGGGCCCCGACCAGCGTATTGCGCGCGCCATAGACGAGACGGCTGAAAATGTCGCGACCCGAGCCATCCCCGCCGAGCAGATAGCCGTCGCCGGGCGGGGCATTGATCTTGAAGATTTGCAGATCATCGGCCGCAAAGGGGGCGATCAGCGGCGCAAAGACCGCCGAGATCACGACGAGAAGCAGCAGAATGGCGGCAACAAGGCCGAGCGGATTGGTGAGCACCGAGCGCAGGATGCTTTCGCGGCCGGGGGCGCTGGCCGGGGCGGAACTTGCAGCGGACATCAGAGGCGCACCTTGGGATTGACCCAGGCATTGGCCAGGTCGATGGCGATATTCACGATGACGACGAGAATGATCATGGTGACGACGACGCCCATCAGCACGGGAATGTCGCCCGAGAGGGCCGCCTGCACGGTGATGGAGCCGAGGCCGGGAATGGCGAAGACGCGCTCGATAATGGCAGCGCCCCCCAGAAGCCCGATGAATTGCAGCGACAGGACGGTGAGCGCCGCCGGCATGGCATTGCGCAGGGCATGGCGGAACAGCACCGAGGAGGGCTTGATGCCCCCTGCCCTGAGCGTGCGCACATAATCCTGGCGCAGCGCGTCGATCATGGCGCCGCGCACCTGCTGGGAGGCCGAGGCGATGCCGGACAGGACCAGCGCCCCGACCGGCAGGGCCAGCGAAGCCAGCCACCCGCTGGGTGAATTGAGAAAATCGGTATAGCCGGTGGCGGGAAGCCAGCGCAGGTTGAGCGCGAAGACCACGACCAGGATCAGGCCCAGCCAGAAATTGGGCAGGGAGAAGCCGACGACGCTGATGAGCTGGATGATCCTGTCGGCCCAGCCGCCGCGCACCGCCGCGGCAATGCCCAGAAGGGCGGAGACGACGCCGATGATGACAATGGCGAGGATCACCATGGAGAGGGTCACCGGCAGGCGGCCGGAGAGGATTTTCGAGACGCTCTCGCCCATGGTCCAGGACATGCCGAGATCGCCGCGCAGGGCCTTGGCGACCCAGCTGCCATATTGCTCATAGAGCGGGCGGTCGATGCCGAGCCTGGTTTCGAGATCGGCGATCTGCTGATCGGTGGCATTATCGCCCAGAATGTTCTGCGCGACATTGTCGGCGCCGCCAAAGACCATGGCAAAGGTCAGCGTGGTGACGAGGGCCAGGAGAACCAGGCTCGAAAGCAGCCTTTTCGATAGGTAACTAAGCATGGGCACAGTCTCTGCCTGCACGTTGCGGCGCGAAGGGACGGCTGTCCCCCGCGGCGCCGGGGCCGAAAGCGATCATGATTTTCCTCCACAATGCCCCGCCCCTTTGGGGCAGATCGTTATGCCGGTGGTAGCAGTTGAACCAATGCGCAGATAATGCAAAAAACACCGTGAGCGATAAAGAAGGCTGATACCTATGCTGGACCAGATCACGCATCTCTTTCGCCTGCGCACCATTCTCGAAGCGGGCAGCCTGCGCCGCGCTTCGGAAAAGCTGAACGTGACGCAGCCGGCCCTGTCGCGGTCCCTGGCGCAGCTCGAAAGCTATTTTGGCCAGCCGCTGGTGGAGCGGCATGCGCGCGGCGTCAAGGCGACGCCCTTTGGGGAAAAGGTGCTCTCGGTTTCCAATCGCATCGAGCGCTATTGGGAAATCGCCGAGCACGAATTGCGCGCCGAGGTCAGCGACGAAAAGACGGTGATGCGGATCGGCGGCGGGCCGGTCTGGCGCTCGGGGATCTTGTCGAGCGTCTTGGCCCAATTGCAGAGCCGCTATCCGCGCATCATCATCGAATTCACCACCCTCACCTATGGCAAGACGCTGCAGGACCTGCGCGAGGGGCGGCTCGACGTCGCCTTCGGCGGCGTTTTCAACGATGGCGGCAACAGCCCGCGCTTTGCCCGGGTCAAACTTACCGAGGTAACCAATTACGTGATGGCGCGGGAAGACCATCCGCTGCTCACGCGCGGCAATCCCGAGGCCATTCCGCCAGCGAGCCTCAGGGCCTATCCCTGGATCGTCTATTCCGAACTCCCCGCCTATCGCGAGATTACCGAACATACCGTGGCCGAATATATCGGCGGCCTGCCCGATGTGCGCTTCATCTGCCAGAACCTGCTCTCGGTGCTGACCATATTGCAGCAGAGCGACTGCCTCTGCGTGCTGCCCTATCTCTCGGTGCAGGCGGTCAATTCGCCCCGGATCGTGCCCATCCCCCTGCCGCTGCGGCGCAGCACGGCCGATATCGGCATGATCTTCCGCACCGAAATGCGCGAATGGGGGCCGATGAAGACGCTGCTCGAACTGTGCCAGAGCAAATTCGGGATAACCGGGGAACTGCCATTCGAACTGCGCAGCCCGGCGACGCAGGTGATGGAAGGCGGAAGCGAAATCGGCCAGCCATAGGGGCATTCTCAATCTTGCGTCCATATGCGAGGTGAAAAAGACGGATCGGGTGGCACGGCAGGTCAGCCGCCCAAATATCGCCCGAGAAAATCGGTCACGGCCGGCAGGATCGGAGCGGTGTCGCCGCCGATGAAGCAATGGTCGGCGCCGGCGACCGGGCGCCATTCGGAGGGGACACCGGCTGCGAGCAGCGCCTGATGGAGGCTTTCGCCCTGGCCGGGGGGCACGATGGAATCGGCCGTGCCGTGCTGGATGAGCATGGGGGCGGCTTTTGGGCTTATCCAGGTGATGGGCGAAGCGCGGCGGGCGGCTTCGGGATTGTCCGAGGGACGGCCGCCGATCAGCCGGCCCGAGGCGGAATCGGGCGCATCGTGCACGAAGCGGGCGGTGGGGAGCGATTGCGCGTCGAGCCTGAGCATATCGGTAATGCCATACCAGTCGATGACGGCCTGGACCCCGCTGGTCTCTTCGAGGAAACCTTCCTCGCCTTCGAACTCGGGCGGCGTTTCGAGGCCGAGGAGAACCGCCAGGTGACCGCCGGCGCTTTCCCCGAGGGAGGCGATGCGATTTGGCGCGATGCCGAACAGGGCGGCGTGATGGCGGAGGTAACGCAGCGCGGTCTTGAGGTCCTGCAATTGGGTGGGGAATTTGCCTTCGCCCGAAAGGCGATAGCTCGGCCGGGCCACCGCATAGCCCGCCCCAAGCAGGGTTTCGACAATGTTCATGCTGGCCAGATTGGGATGCATGGCATGGGGATGACCCAGCATCCAGCCGCCGCCATGGATATAGACCACGACCGGGTGCGGTCCCCGACCCGGCGGCACGGCGAGCGACATGGTCAGGGCGCGGAACCCGAAGGGCTGGCTATAGAGCAGCTCGGGCCAGACACGGCCGCCATCGGCGCGGTTTTCGAAGCGGTCGAGACAGACGTCGAGTTCCTTGCGCTGGGCGGCGCGGGCTTGATCGGACATGGGCGCTCCAAAAAACGGAGAAAAAGGCGGCCGGTGCCGGCCGCCTTTCCGCTCGAACAGGCTGGGAGGACTATTCGGCTTTGGAGTAATTGCGGATGGGCGAGACCACATTGGTGGTCTGCAAATCCACAATGGTTTCCTTATTGGTCAGGTAGATGATGTCGCGCCGATACATGGGGGCATAATAGGCATTGTCGACGAAATAGCGGCCGACCTCCTTGTAGAGCGCGTTCTGCTCCTCGCCCGAGGCATATTGAACCTTGTCGATGAGTTCGAGCAGCGCCGGGTCGGCGACCTTGGAGGTGTTCCAGGGACTATCGGGGAAGCCGAACTTGCGGATTTCGGACCATTCGCCCTGATAGCCGAACTGGAAGACATAGGCGGGGAATTTGCCCGAGCGCAATTCGGGAATGGTGGCATTGGGCGCGATCTTCTCCCATTTGACGGTAATGCCGATATCCTTGAGGAATTTTTCGACAATGGGATTGAAGGCGGCGTAATTGGCGGTTTCGGGCAGCAGAAGCTCGAAGCCATCGGCATAGCCGGCTTCGGCCAGCAGCGCCTTGGCGGCGGCGGGATCGAAGGGATAGACCTCGTCGAGTTCGGGCACATAGGCCTGGCTGGTGGACGGGAAAATCTGATCGGACAGGCGGCCATAGCCGAGGTCGACGAATTTCAGGATGGAGGCGCCGTCAAAGGCCATGTTGAGCGCCTTGCGGACGCGCAGATCGGCCAGCGCCGGCGCGATCTTGCCGTCGCGATCGGCGATGATGAGGCCGAACCAGTCGACATCGACGCGATTGAGCACGAGGCCATTGGCCTCGGCATCGGCGACGGCGCGGGCCTCGCTGATACCGGCATCGATCTGGCCCGATTTCAGCGCATTGAGGCGCGCCACATTGTCATTGATGGGCGTGATCGTGACCCGCTCGAACGGGAATTCGCCGGCGTTCCAATAGTCGGGATTGCGGTTATAGACATATTGGCGGCCGGCGACGGACGCGGCGGTATCGTAGATATAGGGGCCGGAGCCGATGGGACTATTGGCCGAGCCCTCGACCCCGAGGGTGGCGGGAGAGGCCATGGCGCCGCCGACGACGGCAAGGTTTTGCAGAAGGCCGGGATCGGGTTCGGCCAGGTGCAATTTGACCTCGCTGGGCGAGACGACTTCGATCTCGGAAATCGAGGAGGCCATAAAGCTGTTCTGACCGGCCCCGTTCTTGAGATATTCAAGGTTGGCTTTCACCGCCTCGCCATCGAAGGGCGTGCCATCGGTGAAGGTGATGCCTTCGCGCAGTTTCAGCGTCAGCTCGCTGCTGTCGCCATTATAGCTATATTCGGTCGCCAAATTGGGGCCGATATCGCCATTGGGCTCGCGCACGAGGAGCGTGTCGAAAACCGGCGACCAATATTGAAGCTGATGGCCGATCATCAGCTGGGCGCGGTCGAAGCTGACATTGTCGACAGTGGCGCCCAGGGCCAGCGTATCGGCATCGTTGGCCACCTGCGCCAGGGCGGCGGGCGCCACGCCGAGCATGAGGGCGCCGGCCAGAACGGCAGATAGAAGCCGCTTGTTCATATCGTATCCTCCCGGAGCCGCCCGCGTTGTCCGGTTCGGCTTCCCTTCCGAACTAGCAGGCCTCCTGATAAACAAGAAATGCAATTTCCTTCACGAACGATAACTGGATTTGATCGATAAATCCAAGCCATGGCGCCGCCACTTGCTTGAAGTGCCACGGCCTAGCCCACCGGTTCGGGCTGCGCTCTCTTCGCTGCCGCATCTGCGGCGACACTGCCCAGCAGGGGCAGCAGCTGCCGCCCCTGACGCCCGATCTCATCGAGATAAGGCGTGTCGGACAGCACAAATGTATCGATGCCGAGTGCGCGATATTTCTCGAGGCTGTTGGCGACGTCCCTGGCCGAACCCACGAGCCAGGTCGTCCCCGCCCCGCCGCCGCCGAACCGGCCGGGTGCGGTATAGAGAATATCGTCGAGCACGTCGCCGCGGGCATGCAGATCCAGCAAGCGCTGCTGCCCCACGGCCACCTTGCGGTTGTGGTCGTCCCAGCCCGCGCCCTGGTGCCTGGCCATATCGGCCACCTTGGCTTCGGCGACCCGCCAGGCCTCTTCGGTCGTGTCGCGCACGAGAGTGGTAATGCGCAGCCCGAATTTGAGCGGGGGCAGGTCGCGGTCGAGCGTCCGGCTCAATGCCTTGAGCCGCGCGATGCGCTCGGCAATGCCCTCGAGCGGTTCGCCCCAGAAGAGCTGCACATCGGCCTCGGTCGCCGCGACCCTTTCGGCCGCCTCCGAAGCGCCGCCGAAATAGAGTTTTGGATGCCGGCGATCGCCCCGCACGACCGGTCGGGGCACAATCGTGCTGTCGGTCACCGAGAAATGCGCGCCCGAAAAACTGACCCTGTCTTCGCTCCATAGGCGCCGGACCAGCCGCATGAATTCCCTGGTGCGGGCATAGCGATGCGCCTGGTCGCCCTCGCTGTCGCCATAGGCGGCCAGATTGTCCTGTCCCGACACGATATTGATCCGCACGCGGCCGCCCGTCAGGTGGTCGAGCGTCGCCGCCGCCGAGGCGAAATTGGCCGGCCGCCAATAGCCGGGCCGGATGGCGATCAGCGGCTCGAACCGTGTGGTGCGGGCTGCCAGGGCCGTTGCCAGCGTAAAGGTGTCCGGCCGCCCCCAGCCCGTTCCGATCAGCGCGCCATGCCAGCCGTGATCCTCGAGCGCCAGGGCCTGCGCGGTCAGGACATCGAGGCTGTTGTGATCGGCGGCGACGGGTTCGCCGCGATGGCCCGGCTGCGCCTGATTGGGGATATACCAGAGAAATTCGGTTGTGCTCATGAACCTCGATCCCTTCAGAATGAGCGCGGTGGGACGCCGAGCGCCCCGCGCTGGCGATTGAAGAGGCCTGCTTCGGCGGCGCGGGGAAAAGCGACCATGGCTAGACGGCCTCGCGCTGGCGGGCAGGCAGGGCAAAGCGATTGGCCGGCCGCAAGAGGCCGAGATTTTCGCGCAGCGTACTGCCCTCATATTCGGTTCGGAAAAGTCCTCTTCGCTGCAGGATGGGCACGACCTGATCGACAAAGTCGGTAAGGCCGGCCGGCAGGATCGGCGGCATGATGTTAAAGGCATCGGCGGCGCCATTGTCGAACCAGTCCTGGATCGCATCGGCAATCTGCTCGGGCGTGCCGACCACCGTGCGATGCCCGCGGGCGCCGGCCACCGCGAGATAGAGCTGGCGCAGGGTCAGGTTGTTGCGCTCGACCAAGTCAGTCACGAGCTTGAGCCGGCTTTTGTTGAGCTCGGTATCCTGCGGCAAGGGCGGCGCGCGGTCATCGAGCGAATATCCCGACAGATCGACGCCCTTGTAGTGGCGCTCGAGAATGGTCCAGGCGATGGAGGGATGAATGAGGGACTGGATATAGTCGTAATTGTCCTGCGCCTCCTTCTCGGTACCGCCGAGGACCGGAAAAATGCCCGGACTGATGAGCAGTTCGTTCGACTTCCGGCCATAGCGGCCAAGGCGGGATTTCACATCCGCATAGAATTGCTGCGCGTCCAAAAGGGTCTGATTGGCGGTAAAGATCATCTCCGCGGTGCGGGCCGCCAGCTCGCGCCCCGGCTCGGAGGCGCCGGCCTGCACGATAACCGGATGGCCCTGCACCGGTCGCGCGACATTGAGCGGGCCGCTGACGGTGAAGAATTTGCCCTGGTGATTGAGCTGGTGAATTTTGTCGGGATCGAGATAGACCCCGCTCTCCTTGTCGCGAATGAAGGCATCGTCCTCGTAGGAATCCCAGAGCCCTTTCACGAGATCGACGAATTCCTCGGCGCGCGCATAGCGATCGGCATGGGCGGGATGGCCGGGGATGGAAAAATTCCGGGAAACATCGGCCCCCGTCGTCACCACATTCCAGGCCGCCCTGCCCCTGCTGATATGATCGAGCGAGGCGAATTTTCGGGCCAGGAGATAGGGGTCTTCATAAGTGGTCGATGCCGTCGCCACAAAGCCGATATGGCTGGTGACCTGCGACAGGGCCGCCCAGAGGGTGACCGGCTCGAAATGCGCGCCCTGGCTCGAGCGCCGCAGCGCTTCGGGGTCCTTGGCGCGCTCCCAGCCGGCCGGGCTGTCGGCAACGAAGACCAGGTCGAACTTGCCGCGCTCGGCTGTCTGCGCCAATTCCTTGTAGTGGTCGATATTGTGGCCGGCATCCGCCTGCGAGGCCGGATGGCGCCAGGCCGATACATGGTGTCCGGTCGCCATGATGAAGGCGCCGAGCTTGAGTTGCCTTGTTTCACTCATTTCAATGTTCCCTTCATCAGGCCGCGCTGCGATCACCGGCTTCGACGCCGAGCTGGGACAATAGCCGCGACCGGATGGCCCCGAAGCGGGCATCCCCGTGATTGCGCCGGCCTTCGATATCGACCCTGAGGTCTTCCACGAACCGACCCCGATCGAGCACCAGGATGCGATCGGCGAGAGCAATCGCCTCATCGACATCGTGGGTGACCAGCAGCACCGCCGGCCGGTGCCGGACGCAGAGCTCGCGCAGCAGGTCGTGCATTTTGAGGCGCGTCAGCGCGTCGAGCGCCCCGAAGGGTTCGTCGGCCAGCAGCAGCGCCGGCTCGCGCACCAGCGAGCGGGCCAA
>DATMSG010000180.1:0-18548 GCA_035565515.1 Devosia sp. | reverse complement strand
GCCTGAAACCGACGGAGACAGGCGTCTTTCGCGGGGTCTGTGCCGAATTCTGCGGCCCCTCCCACGCGCTCATGGCTTTTCCGGTGGTCGTGCACGAGAGCGCCGATTTCGAGGCCTGGCTCGGCCTTGAAGCGGCACCGGCTAAAGAGCCGGCCGGGCACGCCCTGTTCGTCGCTGCAGGGTGCAGCGCCTGCCATGCCGTCCGCGGCACCAGCGCCGGGGGCGCCGTGGGTCCCGATCTCACCCATTTCGCCAGCCGCCGCAGCATGGCCGCGGGCACGCTCCCCATCAGCGCGGAGAACCTGCAAAGCTGGCTGCTCGATCCGAGCCACCATAAGCCCGATGTGCGCATGCCCGGCTATGCCAGCCTTGAGGCCGCCGAGCGCGATGCCCTCGTCACTTACCTTTTGGACCTCAAATGACCGACAAGCGCGCCGAAACCGAGCAATTGGCCAAAGTCTGGGACAATCCCAGGGGCTGGCGCGCCCTGTCGGATGTCAACAATTCCACCGTTGGCCTCTGGTACTTCGCCGCCGCCTTTGCCTTCATGCTCTTTGCCGGCGCGCTGGCGCTGATCATCCGCATGCAGCTCTTCGTGCCCGACAATACGCTGGTCACCTCCGAATTCTACAGCCAGGTCTTTACCCTCCATGGCACGGTGATGATGTTTCTCTTCGCCGTGCCCGTTTTCGAGGCGGTGGCGATCCTGATCCTGCCGGGCATGCTGGGCGCACGCGATCTGCCGTTTCCGCGCCTCTCGGCATTCGGCTTCTGGTGCTACCTCATCGGCGGCGTCTTCGTCTGCGGCTCGATCTTTTTCAATTCCGCGCCCGATGCGGGCTGGTTCATGTATCCGCCCCTTTCGACCGAACAGAGCGGTATCGGCGCCGACATCTGGCTGCTCGGCCTTTCGTTCATCGAAGTCGCCTCCATCGCCGCGGCGGTGGAGCTGATCGTGGGCGTCCTGAAATGCCGGGCGCCCGGCATGCATATCAACCTCACCCCGCTCTATGGCTGGTATGTGCTGGTGGTGGGCGGCATGATCCTTTTCGCCTTTCCTCCTCTGATTGCCGGCGACATCCTGTTCGAGCTCGAACGCCTGCTCGACTGGCCCTTTTTCGACGTTACCCGTGGCGGCGATCCGCTCCTCTGGCAGCACCTGTTCTGGATTTTCGGCCACCCGGAAGTCTATATCATCTTCCTGCCCGCCATCGCGCTCCTCGCCATGATCGTCCCCACCTTCGCGCAGCGGGAAATCACCGGCTATTCCTGGATCGTGCTTTCGGCGCTGGGAACGGGCTTTCTCAGCTTCGGGCTCTGGGTGCACCACATGTTCACCACCGGCCTGCCGTCGGTGTCGCTGGGCTTTTTCTCCGCCGCCTCGGAGGCGGTCGCCATTCCCACCGGCATCCAGATCTTTGCCTTCATCGCCACGGTCATGCTCGGCTCGGTGGTGCGCAGCGTGCCCATGCTGTTCTGCCTCGGTGCCCTGGCCGTCTTCATCATCGGCGGCCTGACAGGGGTCATGGTCGCGGTGGCGCCCTTCGATTTCCAGGTCCACGACACCTATTTCATCGTGGCGCACCTGCACTATACCCTGATCGGGGGCATGCTTTTCCCGGTCATGGCCGGCATCTGCTACTATTACCCGCTGATCATGGGCAAGGAGCTGTCCCGCGCCTACGGCATCTGGTCGTTCTGGCTGATGCTGATCGGGTTCAACATGGCCTTTCTGCCCATGCACCTGACCGGCATGCTCGGCATGCCCCGCCGCGTCTTCACCTATGGTGCCGATCGCGGCTGGACCGAACTCAACATGATCTCCTCGGTCGGCGCCTTCGTCTTTGCCGCCGGTTTCCTGCTGCTGGTGTGGGATTGCGTGCGTCCCAAGCGCCATCAGCAACAGGTGCCGCGCAATGTCTGGAATGCGGGCACGCTCGAATGGGCGGCGCGCTTCGGCAATAGCTGGGGCATGCGCTCCATTCCCGAGGTCAACAGCCGCTATCCGCTCTGGGATGACAAGGATTTCCTGCGCAAGATCGACGAGGGCGAGGGCCTTCTGGCCGATGCCAGCGAAGGGCGGCGCGAAACGCTGGTGACGAGCGTGCTGGACGCCCAGCCCATTCAGGTCCTCCGCGTCGGCACGCCCAGCTGGCTGCCGATGATCGCGGCCGCCGGCCTCGGCGCCGTTTTCATCTTCATGGCTTTCAAATGGTGGTTGCCCATGGGCCTCGGCGCCGTCGTCTTTCTCGGCGCCGTGCTGCGCTGGCTCTGGACCGGCTCCGCCGAAATCCCCGAGAAGGAAACCAAGGATATCGGCGACGGCCGGCGCATCCCGCTTTACGTCTCGGGCTACAAATCGACCGGCTGGTGGGCCATGTTCATCACCATGACCGGCGATCTTACCGCCTTTCTGGCCTTGCTGTTCGGCTACTTCTTCTTCTGGACCATCCACCCCAATTTCCCGCCGCCCGGCATTGACGGACCCGGCTGGTTCTGGCCGTTCGTCGCCGGCCTCTTCATGCTCTTCGCCTGGGGGATGACGCTCGGCGCGCGGCTGGTCAATGCGGCCGGACGGCCGGGTTTGGCGCGGCTGCTGCTGGCGCTCGGCTTTCTTGCCGCTCTTGTCGGCGGGCTGGCGCTGATGGCCGGGCCATGGACCACCGGGCTCGATCCGACCGCGCATGCCTATCCGGCCATCGTCTGGGCCCTCGTCATCTGGATCCTGGCGCATCTGGCCACCGGCATGCTGATGCAGGGATATGGCTTTGCGCGTCTTCTCTACGGCAAGGCGACACCCACCCATGACGCCGATCTGTGGAACATCGCGCTCTATTGGCACTTTGCCGCTTTCAGCGGCGTGCTGGCCGCCGTGGTCATAGGAGGCTTTCCGTATCTGACATGAGCAAGGAAGATCCCGTCACCGAGGAAGTCAAACGCGAAACCGGCTCGGGCACCGATCTGTGGAGCGTCATCATCTCGCCCAGCATCTGGGCGCTGCATTTTCTTGCCTGCTACGTCTCGGCTGCCATTTATTGCCAGAAGCTGGGGCGCGATGCACCTTTGTCCGACATCCGGCTTCTGGTCATTGCCCTCACGGTCATCGCCCTTGGGGGCATTTTCTGGTCGAGCGTCCGGCTCTGGCGCGTGCATGACCGCAGCCTGACCGACGACGATTTCGAATATGAGCACAACACGCCCGAGGAGCGTCACCGCTTCCTCAGCCATGTGGCGCTGATGCTGTGCGTGCTTTCGGCGGTGGCCGTCATCTATGTCACCATCCCCATGCTCTATCTCGAGACTTGCCGATGACGCCGCGCCTGGTTTCGCTCTTGGGTCTTGCGCTGCTCCTTCTTGCCTGGGCGGGCCCCCTGCCGCGCCTCGTCCCGGAAAGTTTTGCCGCCCACATGGCGCTTCATATGGGCGTTGTCGGCATTGCCATTCCCATTCTTGCGGCGGGCATCGCGCCCATGGTCGCCGATCACCCCTGGCTCCGCTCCCAGCTGGCTCTGCCCATCGCCGTCAGCCTTTTCGATCTCGTCGTGGTCTGGGGCTGGCACATGCCGGCCTTGCACCACGCCTCGCGCAGCTCGGTTTGGGCCCTGGCGCTCGAACAGGCCTCTTTCGCTCTGGCCTCACTTCTGGTCTGGGTGCTGGCGCTCGCCTCGCCACGCGGCCGGCGAGCGCAGGCCGCGCTTGCCGGGGCGCTGACGCTTTTCTTCACCTCTATGCATATGACGCTTCTGGGCGCCCTCATCGGGCTCGCACCGCGGCCGGTCTATTCCGGCCACAGCCATCACAATGGCTTTGGCCTCAGCGAAATGGCCGACCAGCAGGTGGGAGGCGTGATCATGCTGGCCATCGGCGGCATCATCTATCTTTGGGGCGGGCTGGCGCTCGTCGCGCGCGCCCTCAAACGGCCGGTGCCCTCATGAAGCGGCTCGGTCCTTTTCTCGCCAGTGCAGCCGCGGGTGCGCTTTTCGTGCTGGCCATTCCTCTCACGGGTCTTCTCGATCATGGCGTGCATAGTGGCGCCGGCGGCTTCGTGGACGGATATAATCATCTGGCGGCCCGTCAATCGATCGCGCTGCGATCCGCCATGACCGCGGTGCCCGATCTCGACGATCCGAAAATGGTGCAGCGCGGCGCCGGGCATTTCCAGCTCGTCTGCGCCGCCTGCCATGGCAGCCCCGAAGCGCCGCCCGCGCAATTGGCCCGGGACCTCTCCCCGGCACCGCCCCAGCTTACCTATTGGCGCCCCGACGCCCGGCTGTTCCAGACCGTCAAATACGGCATTCGCCACAGCGCCATGCCCGCCTGGCCCACCGATATGCGCGACGACGAGGTTTGGGACATGGTGGCCTTCCTGCGCCGCCTGCCGACCATGGATGCGGAAACCTATGCCTTGCTCGCCCATGGCGGGGCCGAGCCCGGCTCCTGCGCCTCCTGCCATGGGCCGGAGGGGCAGGGACGGGACGGCGCCTTTCCGCGCCTTGATATTCAAAGCCCCCAATATATCGCCGATGCGCTTGCCGCCTTTCGCGATGGCAGCCGGCCGAGCGGTACCATGATGTCGGCCGCCCGCGGGCTGACCGATGCCGACATCGCCGAATTTGCTGCGCTTTATGGCCGCTCCGTTTCCTTGCCGCCGGGGGGAGACAACGAGGGAGGAAAAACCATCGCGAACGAGGGGATCGTGTCGCGCGACATTCCTTCGTGCGAGCGGTGCCACGGACAGACGGCCCGCCCGGACTTTCCCCGTCTTGCCGGCCAGTCGGCCGATTATCTTCGCCGGCAGCTGCAACTGTTCCAGCAATACGGCGCCCGGCGCGGCGGCCGGCACGCGGAAATTATGGCCAAAACCGTCGAAGATGCCCTGGAGGAAGGCCCCCACCGGCTCGAACCGGAGGCTATCGAGGCGCTGGCCGAATACTACGGCGATTGACGGAACGCTTTGAGAGGACAGCCATTGCAACTGGGCCCGCAAACCTCGTTCTTTCGGAGCCCGCATGTCGAAGCTTGGACAGTTTTTCCGCGATAACGGTCTCACGCTCGTCCTGGTTATGGTCTTCCTTTTCTGCCTTTCCGGCATGGTCTGGGCCGGCTGGCTCGACGAAAACAAGACGCTCGCCGACCATGGCGCCGGGCCATTGGGGATCACCGACTATTTCTTCAGTCCGTCCTTCCGATCGGCGCTCTTTGAAAACTGGGAGAGCGAATTCCTGCAAATGTCCGCCTATGTGATCATGACGGCCTTTCTCTTTCAGCGCGGCTCCGCGGAATCCAAGGATCCGGACAAGGACAATCCCGAGGACGAGGATCCTGCTCGGAAGCGCCTCAACCGGCAGGTCCCCTGGCCGGTTCAGGCCGGCGGCTTGTGGTCCTTCCTTTATTCTTACTCCCTCGGCATCGCCCTTCTGGCCCTGTTCATCGCCTCCTTCATTCTGCATTGGCTCGGCAGCGCCGCCGCGGCCAATCAGGAGGCGGCGCTGCATGGCCAGCCGGCGCAAACGGCTCTGGCCTATCTGGCAGACCCCCGGCTCTGGTTCGAATCCTTCCAAAACTGGCAATCCGAGTTCCTGTCCACCGCGGTGCTCATCGTTCTCTCGATCGTGCTTCGCCACCGGGGTTCGCCCGAATCCAAACCGGTAGCAGACCCTCATTCCAAGACCGGTCATTAAGAGTTCGCAGATGCAGCGGCTTCGTCCCGACGCTATTTTTCGTCGCCACAAAATGCGCTTTGGCGCCGAGCTCCGGCCCAATAGTACGCGCTTCAAGATTTGGGCGCCCAAATGCAAGACCATGCAGCTCAAGCTGAAGGGGCGGCGCTCGCCAATCGACATGAAGGCGATGGATGATGGCTGGTTTCGCCTCGATGCCGAAGGCGTCGGCGCGGGTACTCTTTACAAATATGTCCTTCCCGACGGATCGGCCATCCCCGATCCCACCTCCCGCTATCAGCCCCAGGGCGTTCACGGCTTCAGCGAGGTCATCGATCCCTGCGCCTATTCCTGGACCGATGGCGATTGGGCCGGCCGCCCATGGGAAGAAACCATCATCTACGAGCTGCATGTCGGCACGTTCACCAGAGAGGGGACATTCGCTTCGGCCATGGCCAAGCTCGATCACCTTGTGGCGCTCGGCGTCACCGCGATCCAGATCATGCCGATCGCGGCCTTCTACGGAAAATTCAATTGGGGTTACGATGGCGCCATGTGGTTCGCGCCGGCCTCAAATTACGGCCGGCCCGAGGATTTGAAGGCGCTGGTCGATGCGGCTCACCGGCGCTCGCTGATGGTCTTCCTCGATGTCGTCTACAATCACTTCGGGCCACAGGGCAATTACCTGCCCGCCATTGCGCCTATCTTCAGCGAAAGGCACGAAAGCCCTTGGGGCGAGGCGCTCAATTTCGATGGCCCCGATGCCAGGGTGGTGCGCGAACTGGTGATCGAGAGCGCGCTTTACTGGATGAGCGAGTTCAATCTCGACGGTCTGCGCTTCGATGCGGTGCAAACCATGGCCGACGACAGTCCCAGCCATCTTCTCGAAGTGCTGGCGGCGCGCCTTCGTGCCTCGCGCCCCTGGCGCCACACGCATCTGATCATCGAGAATTCGGACAATCAGGAAGTCTGGCTGCGCCGGGACAGCGATTCCCGGCCGGTGCATTACACTGCCCAATGGAACGACGATGTCCATCATCTGCTGCACGCCGCCGCCACGGGCGAGAATACCGGCTATTATGCCGACTTCAACGATTCCGAATGGCGGTCCAACAAGCTCGGGCGCGCGCTGGCCGAGGGCTTTGCCTATCAAGGCGAGATGAAACCGCATGAAGGCATGAAGCGGGGCGAGCCTAGCAGCGGGCTGCCGGCCACGTCGTTCGTGGTCTATATGCAGAACCACGACCAGATCGGCAATCGCATCAAAGGCGATCGCATCACCCGCATCGCGCATGACGATGCGGTCAAAGCGCTGACCGCCATTTACCTGCTCTCGCCACAGATCCCGATGCTCTTCCAGGGCGAGGAGTGGGCCAGCGAGCAGCCGTTTCCCTTCTTCGCCGATGCGCCCGCCGAGCTACGCCAGGACGTCCGCTCCGGCCGCCAGAAGTCGCTCAAGCGCACGCCCGAACATGCGAACCCCGGCAAGCCCGAAGTCGAGGAGGCCGTCGATCCCACAAGCGCGAAAACCTTCGCCTCGGCCAGGCTGGACTGGTCCAATCTCGGCTCCCGGCCGCATTCGGCCTGGCTGCAACATTACCGCTCCCTCATCGACCTGCGCAAAAAAGAGATCGTGCCGCGTCTTTCCGGCCAGAAAGGCTTTGCCGGCCGATACCAATTGCTGGGTACCAGATCCTTGCTGGTGAGCTGGGAAATGGGCGATGGCTCGACCCTGCGTCTTTACGCGAACCTCTCCGACGAAACGCAGGACGGCATTCCCCCGATCAAAGGCCGGCGGGTGTTTCTGCAGGGCTTTGCCGAGCAAGGGCGACTGGGGCCCTGGTCGGTTCTCTGGACGGCCGAGGTCTAAAGTTCACAAAGCCCGATAGAGCCGGACCATGTTCGTCTGGGCGTCCTCATGCCAATAGACCCGGCAGATCAGCCGGTTTCGGTTCTGGCCGCCGCGAACGCCTTTTTCTCCCAAGGCCCGAAGCGCCGCCTCCTCAGGAGAGCGGGCAATCACCACGCTTTCCGGCTCGCCGGTATCCGAGCGCAGATCGATGACGCGAAACTGCGGCAAAGCGATGTGATCCCGATCTATTGGGCCCAGTTGATCCGCTGCTGCTGCCGGCGCTTGAGCTGCAGCAATTGGCCGGTCATCAGCGCTTTCACCGTTTTGGATGCTGGCACGGTGCCGAGCGGGCTGACGATCAGTTTTCCCGCGACCTGGGCATGGATGATGTCGTTCTCGACAAAATAGGCGGCCTTGTGGGTCTGCCCGTCGAACTCGACTTCTACGTCGAAGACCTGAGATTGCATTTCCATCTGTAATCCTCCCAAGCGCATTTTAAGCGCATGGGAGGGGCGGTCGCATTTAACTTTGACGCGACCCGCCAAATATTTTTCGCGAAAAGCAAGCTGCTTGCCGGACTCTTCAGTTCCGCACTTTCTGGCTACCCGGCGGCCTCGCCTCGAGGCGTTCAAGCGCCCATCCGACGCGGTCGGCGACATCGAGGTCGAAATCCTGGTCGGGGCTCGTCAATTCATAGGCTCGCAATTGCTCGGGCGTAATGCCCGCTACCGCGGCGAAAGCCTCGGGCTCCATGCCCAGGGACAGGCGCCGGTTATGGTCGCCTTTGGGTTCTCGCATGGCGGGTGGAACATGTTGGGTCATTTTCAGCTCCCCGCATTGCCCAGAACGACCAGCGTGAGCAGGATAGCCGCCCCGCCGATCCAGAGCGCAATCGCCAGCAGCGAAAAGCCCTCCATGAATTCCAGGCCCGTCTTGTCGTCTTCGTACATAGCGTCCTCCTCATGAACTGAAGGGAGAACGCGGCAATTTCGCCCTGGTTGCCATTGGCCCTGCGAGACGCGGGCGGGGTTATCAACACTAAAGGTGACTACGAAAATCTTGTTTTATGGAATGAATGGCGATAGAGGGCAGGCGGGTTCACGCCCTTCCTGCCTTCTCTTGCTCCTGGATGTCTCAATGTTTTCGGTGAAGTCGCTCGGCGCCCTTTCCGGCCTGCTGCTCCCTCTGGCTTTTTCGCTGGCGTCCGCGCAGGCCGCTTCGACGGTCTATCCGCTGACGCTCGACAATTGCGGGGTCGAGATCACCTTCGAAAAGGCGCCCGAACGCGCCATCGCGCTCGGTCAGAACAGCGCCGAGATCATGCTGCTGCTCGGCCTCGAAGACAGCATGGCCGGTACCGCCTTCTGGCCCTCGGAAGTGCTGCCCGAGCTTGCCCAGGCCAATGAGAAGGTCAAGCGGCTCTCGCTCGAAATACCGACGTTTGAAAGCATCCTTGCCGAGCGCCCCGACTTCGTCGCTGCCCAATTGGCGCATCTGCTGGGGCCCGACAGCAAGGTCGCCAAGCGCGAGGATTTCGCCAATCTGGGCATTCCCAGCTACATGTCACCCGGCCTTTGCGCCACCAATCACGAGAGCGGCGACGTTCACGGGGCGCGCGACAAACTCTGGAGCATGGACCTGCTCTATCAAGAGATCGACGAGCTATCGCGGATTTTCGATGTGGCCGATCGCGGCCAGCAGTTGATCGCCGATTTCAAGGCCCGCGAGGCGGCCCTGCGCGCCCGCGTCACCGCGGAGACGCAGGACCTCTCCTACGCCTTCTGGTTCTCCAGCCCGAGCCCGGAGGCCGATGCCTATCTCGGCGGCAAGAACGGGGCCTCCGGCTTCATCGCCGATCTGCTGGGTGGCCACAATGTCATGCAGACCGAGGTCGAATGGCCGACGGTCAGCTGGGAAGGCATCATGGCCGCCAATCCCGACGTGATCGTGGTGGGTGAAGTCGCCTTGACCCGCGGCTGGGAACTCGACAAGGCCGAGAACAAGATCGCCTTCCTCAAGGCCGATCCCGCCATCAGCCAGCTCGAAGCGGTCAAGCAGGGGCGCATCGTGGTTATGCAGGCTCAGGCCATGAACCCGACCATTCGCACCCTTTATGGTGCCGAACAGGTCGCCGATCAGCTGGAAGCGTTTGGCCTGTTCAAGTGATCTCGTCGCGCCGGCAAATCGGGGAGCGGGCCGGTCTCGGCCTGTTCCTGCTCATGTCCATGGGCCTGCTGCTGCTCGCTATCGCGGCCGGCACCGGCATTGGCGAAATGCCGATCCCGCTCGATACCACCTATTTCGCCGTGACCAACCGGCTGGGATGGACGAGCGTCGTGCTCGATCCCATCCATCAAAGCGTTATCTGGGACTATCGCCTCAGCCGAGCTCTCGTGGCCGCCTGTTGCGGGGCGGGCCTGGCCCTGTGCGGGGCGGTTCTGCAATCGCTGCTGCGCAATAATCTGGCCGAACCCTATGTGCTCGGGGTCTCGGCGGGCGCCTCGACCGGCGCGGTTTCGATCATGATCCTGGGGCTCGGCGCCGGCGCGGTGACCCTCTCGATCGGAGCCTTTGCCGGCGCCTTGGCCTCCTTCGTTTTCGTCGCCCTGCTGTCGGACGGTGCACGCGCCGGTGCCGGCAAAACCATTCTCGCCGGCGTTGCCGCCAGCCAGCTGTTCAACGCCCTGACCTCCTATATCGTCAGCACCTCGGGCAATGCCCAGCAGGCGCGCGACGTAATGTTCTGGCTGCTCGGCAGCTTCGGCGGCGTGCGCTGGCCCGAATTTCAGCTCGCCCTGGCCGTCGTGATCATCGGGTTTTTCGTCTGCATGTATTTTGCCAGAGCCCTCGATGCCTTTGCCTTCGGCGATGATGCGGCAGCCTCGCTCGGCATTCCGGTGGATGCGGTCCGCGTCATCCTCTTTGCGGTCACCGCCTTGCTGACGGCAACCATCGTTTCCATGGTCGGGTCCATCGGCTTTGTGGGCCTCGTCGTGCCCCATGCCGCCCGTTTCATCGTCGGCCCATCGCATGTCCGGCTGCTGCCGACCTGTGCCGTGGCCGGCGCCATCTTCATGGTGCTGGCCGATATCGTCTCGCGCACGGTCCTGCCGCAGCAGGTCCTGCCCATCGGGGTCGTCACCGCATTGGTGGGCGTCCCCTTCTTTTCCATCATCCTTTATCGCTCGCAGCGTGCAGCATGACCATTGCGGCAGAAAACCTGACTTGGAAGATCGGCCAGGCGACGATCGTCGATGGGGTGTCGCTGCGGGCCGAACCGGGCAAGATACTGGGCCTGCTCGGCCCCAACGGTTCGGGCAAATCCTCGCTGCTGCGGCTGTTGGCGGGCCTGCGCAAGGCGCATGCGGGGCGCGTGACGCTCGATGGCAGGGATTTGCGCCAGTTCGGCCGTGGCGCCATCGCCCGGCGCATTGCGCTTGTGGAACAGCACGCCAATACCGAGGCCGCCGTAAGGGTGCGCGATGTGGTCAGGCTTGGCCGCATTCCGCACCATTCACCTTTCGGCGGCTGGACCAGAGCCGACGATGCGGCGGTCGATGCCGCGCTCCAGCGCGTGGGCATGGACGAGCGCCGCGATCAATACTGGCAGAGCCTTTCGGGCGGCGAGCGCCAGCGCGTGCATATTGCCAGGGCCCTGGCGCAAACGCCGAGCGAACTGCTGCTCGATGAACCCACCAACCATCTCGACATTCAGCACCAGATGGACCTGCTGCGGCTGATCTCGGATATTTCGCTGACCTCAATCATCGCCATGCATGACCTCAATCATGCGGCCATGTTCTGCGATTGCCTGGTGGTCCTGCAAAAAGGGCGGGTCGTGGCGCATGGCAGCCCCGAAGAGGTGCTGACCGAACAATTGCTGCGCGATGTCTTTCGCGTCGAGGCCAGCGTGCAACCCTCGCCCCATCACGGCAGGCCGCATATCCACTATCTGCGCTGAAGGCTCTGGCCGGCGACGGCATGTCCATCGACCCAGACGGTCTCGATATTGGCCCGGGTGGCGCCATAGAGAATCTTTTCGAAAATGGCGGCCGGGTCGGACAGGCCGAACAGGCGAACGCCGCCTTGCGGGGCCGCGGTGTCGATCGCCATGGCATCGAAACGCTGACCGACCGCAAAACTGCCGATCGGCAGGTCGAGGGCCAGTCCGCCGCCGACGGTCGCGAGGTGAAATGCGGTGAGAAGGCTGATGGCCGAGCCGGGCCGCCCGCGCCGATCGGCAGGCAGGGCGGGATCGACGCCTTCTTCGAGCATGCGCGAGGATTGCACGGTGGTAAGGCAGGCATCGAACATCGAGGCCGATGGACCACCCGAAATATCGGTGCCGAGCCCCACATGGACCCCGCGTTCGAGCGCGGCGCGCAGCGGAAAGACGCTATTGGCGAAATAGATATTGGACAGCGCGCAATGGGCGACGCCGCTGCCGCGCCTGGCGAGCCGATCCATGTCATCGCTGGTCAGGAAATTGCTATGCGCCAGAATGGTATGGCGCGTCAGTAGCCCGAACCTGTCGAGCGCGGCCGCGTCGGTCACGCCATAGCGTGCCAGCACATGGGCATGGGCCCAGTCGCTTTCCGAGCAATGGGTCTGTATGTGGCAGCCGCATTCCGCCGCCAGGGCGCCGAGGCCCTGCAAGGCATCGTCGGTGCAGGAAGGAATGAAGCGCGGCGTGATGACGGGGAGCACGCGCGATCCTTCATTGTCCTTGTGCGCGCGGATATGGTCGATGACCGCGCGGGTATCGGCGACCGCGTCCGCCGGGCTCGCGTCGCGGTAATTTTCCGGGCAGGCGGCGGGATCGTCCATCACGACCTTGCCCACCAGGGCCCGCTGGCCCTTCTCGATGCAAATGTCGGCCAGGAGCTTGGTGGCCTCGCGGTCCTGTGTCGCAAAATACAGCGCGGTGGTGGTGCCGTTGGCGAGGAGATCGTCCACCAGCGCCGTGTATCGCTCGGCGGCAAAGCCGAGGTCGGCATATTGGGCCTCGAGGGGGAAGGTATATTTGGTCAGCCAGACTTCGAGCGGCTCGTCCAGCGCCAGTCCCAATTGGGGATATTGCGGGGCATGCACGTGCAGATCCACCATGCCGGGCAGCACATAGGTGCCGGCGGGCAGGCGCACTATGCTTTCGGCCTCCGCCTCCATGGCCGCGCGCTCGGGATGGTCCGGCCGGAAAATGGCGGTTATTGCACCTGTCCCGCCGATGACGATCATCGTGTCCGCCAGCACTTCGAGTTGCCGGGGCGTCGGCACATGAAAGAATGTGCCGACGATAGCGCGTTCGATCGGGCCTTGTGGTGCTGAGAGGGTCGTCACGGTGTCTGGTCTCCTGGGCCAGCGCCATCTTCCCGTTCGCTGGCCCCTTGTCCAATCCCGATGCAAGGCTACGCACCGAATTGTGGGTCGAAATCAGACACAAACCCCACCGCTCGTTTCAGTGCTTGAGACTTGCAAAAAAGCTCGAAACATCGGCGGCCCAGACCTCGGGAACTTCCATGGCGGCGAAATGGCCGCCGCTGTCGAGTTCGGTCCAGCGCGCAATGGTATTGCCCTCTTCGGCAAAGCGGCGGATGGCCACCTCGTCCCGGGCAAAAACCGCGACGCCGGTCGGAACGCCCGAATTGGGCTTTGGCGTCCAGGCTTCCGGATCATGCGCATTCTCATAATAGAGCCGGATCGAGGACGCGGCGGTGCCGGTGAACCAGTAGACGAGGACATTGGTCAGAAACTTGTCCGTCGGAATGGCCTGCGGACTGTCGCCGAAGCCCGCGAACATGTCGCCCAGCCAGGCGATGAGGCCGGCAGGAGAATCGGAAATCCCGTAGGCCACGGTCTGCGGGCGGCTCGATTGCAAGGCGTTGAAGCCGAACCGCTCGGCCATGAACTGTTGCAGGCGCTGCAGGCGCGTGGTTTCGGCCTCGCTGAAGGTGGCAAATTCGGCCGGCTCGACCGGCCCCATGGGGATGAAGCCCATGGTCGCCGCATTGACATGCACGCCGATAACGCGATCGGGCGCCGCCCGGGCTATGGTGGGGGCGATCACGGCGCCGGCATCGCCGCCCTGCACGCCGAAGCGCCGATAGCCGAGGCGCGACATCAGTTCGAGCAGCGCGGCAGCGATGCGATTGTCGTTCCAGCCGGCCTCGCGGGTCGGGCCGGAAAAACCGAAGCCGGGAAGCGAGGGAATGACGAGGTCGAAGCCGGCCGCGGTGAGTGGGGCAATGGCATCGAGAAATTCGACGAAGGATCCCGGCCAGCCATGCAGCAGCAGAAGCGGCATGGCGTCGGGCGCGCCCGCCTTGACGTGCAGGAAGTGAATGGTCTGGCCGTCGATTTCGGTGAGGAACTGGGGATGCCGGTTGATCGCGGCTTCCTGGGCGCGCCAGTCGAAGCCATTGCGCAGGCGATCGATCGCACCGGTGACGAAGCCGGCGGTGGGGCCGGCGGCCCAGCCGGCGCCGGGCGCTTCGCTGGCGAGAATGGTCCTGGCCAGCCGCTGGTCGAGATCGGCCAGTTGGGCATCGGAAATGGCGATTTTGAAGGGGCGGAGGTCGGTCATTTGCTGCGTCCTTGCTGGGGTGAAAGTGCATCCTTTCTAGCCAGCGGGCGGTACGCGGGATTGAAGATTTCCGACAATCTAGCGCTGGGCGATCTGCCCCGGCGTCTGACCCATGATGGCTCTCAGCGAGCGGATCATGTGCGGCTGGTCGGCATAGCCGAGGGCGAATGCGACATCGGCGGCGGGGCGGCCCTGCTGCAACAGGGCGAGCGCCTTTTGGGCGCGTTCGATCTGGGTAAAGGTCTTGTAGGTGACCCCGGTGGTCCTGAGGAAATGCCGCTGCATGGTGCGTTCCGACATCGCCATGGGATGGCCGGAAACGACGGAGGCGACCAGGCTATTGTCCTCGACAATGCCATTGCCGAGCAGTTTGGCGACAAACCGGTCCACAGTGTCGAAGGTGGGGATTTCGAGAACGTCGCTGCCGAGCCAGAAGCGGTCGCGGCCGATATTGGAGAGGACCACGCCTTCGTCCCGCATCCGCTCGCCCGGCATGAGCGACATGAAGCTGCTGGGCTTGAAGGCGATGGACAGGATCTCGTCGCCTTCGGAAAAGCGGTGGGTGACCGCCGAAGTCGTCAGCCCGGTCCGCAGCACGGTCGTGCCCGCCGCGGATTTGAGGAAGGCAATATCCCAGCAGCCATCGGGCTGCATCAGCGTGCTGCCATCGGCGTTGAACCTGGTGTGGGTCACCGCGCCCACCACCGGCGACGACCAGCCATCGAGTTTTACGACAGTGTGCATGCCCGCGTCCGCCCGACTTGCGTCCGGGCACTCTGATCGCCTTTGACCATTTCCGCAATCACCGGATGGAACCGCTGCCCGCCCCATGCCGTGATTGAAAGGCTTCGCTCAGACCGGCCGGACCTCGGCGAGCCGCGCCACGGCATAGTCGTCCTTCCAGCACACGGCAGCCTCCCATGCTGCCGAAGCCTGGGCGGCAATGTCGCGCTCTGCGCCCTCGAGCCCCGCGCCATTATGGGGCAGCACCAGGTCGAGGAGGGGAACATCGACATGCGCCTCGTCCCAGTCGATCAGCGCCACGCGCCCTTCGGTCATGCGGATATTGCCGGGATTGTTGGGATTGCCGTGCACCACACAGGTTTCTCGCCCTTTCAGGCGTTCCCACGCCGCACGGCAGCGGATGACCGCCTCGGCCGGCATGGCGCCAAGGTCTATCCGCGTTCCCTTCTCGGCTTTAAGGAGATCGGTGGAGGATTTCCAGCCCGGCCGCTGGGCCCAGCCCTCTGTCAACCGATGCAGCGCGCGCAATGTCTCCGCCACGCGGCGCCAATCGCCCGCCGTCTCCGGCGGTCCACCCTCCATATACTCCATCACCACGAGGCCATTGACGAACAGCCGGCCATCCGGGGTCGGGATCGGCACCGGCACGGCCAGCCCGTTCCGGTCGAGATGGCGCAAGAGTTCCGCCTCCCAGGCGAGATCGGCATCGCTCCTCTTGCCCAGCCGCGCCACGGCGAGCCGTCCATCCACGCGCACGCTCCACACGTCATTGGAACTTCCTCCCGCCAGCGGCTCGATGCGCGTCACTTTCTGCCCCCAAAGTGCAAGCGCGTCCCAACTCATGCCCATCTCTCCAAAGGAACTTCCCGCCGCGCAGGCACGTTGCCTGCTCATGGAACCAAGCGTCAGTGCTTTCTCCGATAACCAGTCGAACCGCCTGTGGTCAATCGAACGGGCCCGGTCTCCCCTTATCGGCACCGCCATTCACGATGGTCATCTGGTCTGGCCGCATCTGCTGGCCAATATGGCGCTCGATGAAACCGGGCGCCTGCGCGAGGAAGATCCCTTCACCGCGCAATTCATCGCCGATATTCCCAATCGCATTACCGTCTTCCGCTCGCGCTTCGAGCTCGACCTCAATCGCGCCCCGGAAGAAGCGATCTATCTCCGCCCGGACCAGTCCTGGGGCCTTGATGTCTGGCACACCCTTCCGGGCGAAGACGACATCGCCGCGCTGATGCGCCAGCATGCCAGCTACTATTCGAGCCTCCTTCACGTCCTCACCGACCTCGAAACTGAGCATGGCGGTTTCGTGCTGCTCGACATGCATAGCTACAATCACCGCCGCGCCGGCCCCGCTGCCCTCGCGACGCCGCAGGAAGACGCCCCCGACATCAATATCGGCACCGCGTCGATGGATCGTGCCCGCTGGGCCCATGTGCTCGATCCATTCATCGATGCCCTTCGCCAGCACAGCGTCGGCGGCCGGCCGCTCGATGTGCGCGAAAACGTCGCCTTTCAAGGCAGGGGCGAACAGACGCGCTTCGTGCACGATCATTTCCCGCAAACCGGCTGCGCCATCGCCGTCGAGTTCAAGAAGATCTTCATGAACGAATGGACCGGCCAACCCATCGAGCCGGTAATAGCCGAGCTCCGCGCCGCCCTGCGCGCCACCCTGCCGGTGCTCGAACGAAGCCTTGGTGCACGGCCATGAGCAGGCCCGGAAAGATCGATCTCGACGCGCTAAAAGCCTGCCTTGCGGCGGACGGCCCGATCCGCTTCGATCTGGCCGGACGGGGCCGGCTCTATATCGATCGGCCCATGCATTTCCTTGCCGTCCATATCGGGCGGGGTGGACAGGCCGCCGCCCGCGCCGCCGTCATGGCCAATGCCTCCTATCTCCTGGCGCAAAACCGCAAGGATGCGGCCCAGGTCATCAAGCTCGTCGGCAAAGCCATGCAGGAGCGCTTCGGCGCGTTCCTCCTGATCGATGTGGCCGAGCTTGCCGAAGACAAGCTCGCTGCGGACGCGCCCTATCTGGCGCCCTTTGCGGTCAGCGTCTCGGCCGGGGCGGAAAAGGGCGCCCAGGCCGCTCTTTCGGCCTTTGTCAGCGCCTTCGAAAAGGTCGATGCGCGCTACCGCGCCCCCCTCATCGAGCGGTTCGAGCTGACGGACGATCCCCATGCCGGCCTTGCCCGCTCGACGCCCGGCATTCCCGCGCTCACCATCCGCTTCGCCCCGATCTACAAGGTGCCGCAGTCCAAGGCCGTCTACCCCGAATTGCGTGAACGGCTGGTCGAAAACGTCTTCGACGCCGCCCTGCGCGGCGCTGCCGAATTCGAGCGCGCCGAAACCGGCCTTTCGCCCGCCACGCACAGGGCCCTGGGGCGACGCGTCTTCGTCGATGCCGTTTCGCGCGCCGATCGGGCCGTCGATGACATTGCCAGCCGGTTCGACTTTCTCCTCGCCGTCACGCCCATCAATGCCGACGCGGCCTGGGCCGACTTCACCAAAGCCCGGTTCGAGCGGCCGCCGACGCTACTCTACCGGCCCCTGGCCATCGACGTGATCCAGGCCAAAAAAGCCCTGTTCGGCATCAATCTCGATCGCTTCGAGGACCCGGTGCTGACCGCGCTTTATCGCGAGAAACAGGCCGAGCTCGATTTGCAGCTCTCGATGCTGGCCCAGCGCAATACGCGGTCGTTCAAGGAACTGGGCCGGGCGCTCTACCGTTCGGTGGAACCCCGGCTGGAGGAAGCTGCAAGGACCATCCTCGAAGCGGTGAAACCCAGGCGCGATGCTGGTGAAAATGACGCTGTCGACTATCGCTTCGTCGAGCGCCGGGCCCGGGCCATGATCGAGCGCTATGCCAAACAGTCCGACGGTTTCGGCGTCGGGATCGACGTCCGCGACGACTTGCCATCGGGCCTGATGGTGTCCAATGGGCGGCTTCTCATTGCCCGCAGCACCAGCATGCCGCGCGACCGGGTCGAGGCCCTGTTGAGCCACGAAGTGGGCGTCCACATGCTGACCTATTACAATGGTTCGGGCCATGGGCTGCGCCTCTTCCGCTCCGGGCTTGCCGGTTATGAAGGCGCCCAGGAAGGGTTGGCGGTGTTCGCCGAATATCTCGCCGGCGGCATGACGGCGACGCGCCTGCGGCTTCTTGCCGGGCGCGTATTGGCCGTTGCCGGCATGCTCGATGGCGCCGGTTTCGTCGACACCTTCAGGCTCCTGACCAAGGAGCATGGCTTTGGCGAAGCCAGTGCCTTCAACGCCACCTTGCGCGTCCATCGGGGCGGGGGCCTGGCCAAGGACGCGATCTATCTCCGCGGCCTCCTCGAAATTCTCGCGCATCTGCGCGGCGGGGGCGCCCTCGATCCTTTCTGGCTGGGCAAGATCGCGGCGCGCCATATGAGCACCATGCAGGAATTGAGTACGCGCGGCCTTCTGCGGGCGCCCCGGCTCGAACCGCAATTCCTCTCTGCCAATGGCGCCGACCAGCGTCTCGACCGGCTGCGTGCCGGTCTGTCCCCCATCGACCTTATCGCTGCTTAGGAGGCCGGCTTGCGCATTGCATTCTTCGTCAATTCCATCGAGGACGAGACCCCCAGTTTTTCGACCACGGCGCTGGCTCTGACCGCGCTCAATATGGGGCACGAGATCTGTTACGTGACCCCCGAGGATTTCGTTCTTCGCGAGGATGACAGCC
>DATMSG010000179.1:0-1655 GCA_035565515.1 Devosia sp. | reverse complement strand
GTGGCGCCGCCGACGACGACGTGGTTGCCGCCGCCGGTGCCGGTGTGCTTGCCGTCGAGCATGAATTTGTCGGCGCCGAGGCGACTTTTCCGGGCTTCCTCATAGATGGCGTCGGTGGTGGCGACGCAATCATCCCAGGTTGAGGCGGGGTGGATATTTACCTCGATAACGCCGGGATCGGGGGCGACGCGGATGACGTTGAGGCGCGAGTCGTGCGGCGGCGCATAGCCTTCGAGGTGGACGGGTTGGCCGATTTCCCTGGCGGCCGCTTCGGTTGCGGCGACCAATTCGAGATAGTCTTCGAGGCGCTCGACCGGGGGCAGGAAGATGCAGAGGCGGTGGTCGCGCAGTTCGGCGGTAACGGCGGTGCGCACTTCGCCTTCGATCTCGCTGATGATCTGTTCGATGCGATCCTGCTGTTCGCCGGCAGCCGTGAACGATGAGGCCGACTGGGGGCGGGCGTCAGTCTGCTGACGGAAAAGCAGTGCTTCCGGATCTGGCAATGGCGCGCGCGGCGCGGCGGGATCTTGTGGAACGACATGGGGATAAGCGGTCGATTTGATGTGTTTGAGCGAGGCCAAAGGCAGGCGGTAGCCGGCCGGGCTATCGCCGGGGGCGAGGAACAGTTTGCCGCGACGGGTCTTCCATTTTTCGGTGAGCCAGGGGCTCGAAGCGGCGGCGTTCCAGCGCTGGACGGGAAGGACATAGCCGGTGGGATTGGTGAGACCACGTTCGAAGACGCGGGCGATGCGCGAGCGGGCTTCGGGGTCGGCGAGTTCGGAATTGGCGGGATCGACATTGGCCGGGAGTTTCGCCTCTTTGAGGAGCCATTCGCCGGGGTCTTCATAGGCTTCGTCGATGGTTTCGCCGGTGAGGCCGAGATTGCGGGCGAAGCTTTCGAGGAATTTGCGTGCGTCTTCGTGTGTGGCGGTGGTCTTAACGCCTTCTCGGGCAATGAGTTTTTCGTCGCGCCAGACCGGCTTGCCATCGAGGCGCCAATAGAGGGAGAAGGTCCAGCGGGGCAGGGTTTCGCCGGGGTACCATTTGCCCTGGCCGTAGTGGAGCATGCCGTGTGGGGCGAAGCGGGCGCGGAGGCGGCGGATGAGATCGTCGGCAAGGCGGCGCTTGGTGGGGCCGACGGCGCCCGCGTTCCATTCGTCGGCTTCGAAATCGTCGATGGAGACAAAAGTGGGCTCGCCGCCCATGGTCAGGCGGACATCTTCAGCCTTCAGAATAGAATCGACTTCTTGGCCTAAACTATTGAGACGGTTCCAGCTTTCGTCCGAAAATGGCTTGGTGATGCGCGGGTGTTCGGCGACGCGGGTCACCGTCATGTCGAAGTTGAAATCCACTTCGGCATAGGAAGCGAGGCCGGAAATCGGGGCGGCGTTGCGATAATGCGGGGTGGCCGCGAGGGGGACGTGGCTCTCGCCGGTGAGGAGGCCGGAGGTGGGGTCGAGACCGACCCAGCCGGCGCCGGGGAGGTAGACTTCGCACCAGGCATGGAGGTCGGTGAAATCGTGGTCGGTGCCGGCGGGGCCGTCGAGCGAGACGAGGTCGGGCTTGAGCTGGATCAGGTATCCCGAGACGAAGCGCGCCGCAAAGCCGAGGTTTCTCAATATGTTAACGAGGAGCCAGCTGGAGTCGCGGCACGA
>DATMSG010000178.1:0-6349 GCA_035565515.1 Devosia sp. | reverse complement strand
GGGCACTGAAGCGGGCCGGTCACATCCCTGCGATGCGACCGGAAGGCCAATTGCTTTATGCCGCCCCCGCGCTACACAAGGCCCGAAGTTAGGAGCGTCGCCTTGGAATTTTCTCTGCCTCTGGTGATCGGTGCGGGCATTTTGAGCTTTCTCAGTCCCTGCGTCCTGCCGCTTGTGCCGCCCTATCTCACCTATATGAGCGGGGCCAGCTATGACCAGTTGCGCGCCGATGCAGAGACCGGCGCGGGCAGGCTGACCTTCAAGGTCGCCATCACTTCGCTGTTCTTCATTCTCGGCTTTTCGGTGGTCTTCATCGCGCTCGGTGCCACTGCGACTGCCTTCGGCCAGGCCTTCCGCCAGCTCCTGCCGATCATGACGCCCATAGCCGGCGTCATCATCATCGCCATGGGCCTGCATTTCCTCGGCGTTTACCGCATCGGCTTCCTCGACCGGCAGATGCGGCACAATGGGCCCGGCGTTGCTTCGGGCCCGCTCGGCGGCTTTCTCCTCGGCCTCGCCTTTGCCATCGGCTGGACGCCCTGCATCGGCCCGGTGCTCGCCGCCATCCTGTCGGTTGCCGCCAGCCGCGAAACCGCCTGGGAAGGCGCCTCCCTGCTCGGGCTTTACTCGCTTGGCCTCGGCATTCCCTTTTTCCTCGCCGGCATCGCCATCGGCCCCTTCCTCACCTTCTTCCAGTCCTTCAAGCGCCATCTGCATACGGTAGAAAAGGTCATGGGCGGCCTGCTGGTGGTCACTGGCATCCTGTTCCTCACCGGCAATTTCACCCGCATTTCCTTCTGGTTCCTCGAAACGTTCCCGGTCCTCGCCAATTTCGGCTGAACGGGTATTTTCTTAACCATCGAAAATTTTCCTGAAGTCCGGAAACAATTTCCCCCCGATCTTCAGCCCCGATTTACTCCGTTGCGCCAAGACTAGCGAAGTCATTGGGCGGGGAATATGGATTCGGCCGACGTGGGAAACCAGCCATTGCTGCGCGCGCTCGCCGAAAATGGCGAAACGGCCGGTCTTCAGGCCGGTGCTTTCACGCGTCCCGGCGCGGTCATGACCGCCCGCCGCACTCACGAGATCGGTGAGGTCGAAGCGGTCTGGCGGGCGCTTACCGCCAATCTGATCGAATCCCCCGGCCAAAGCTTCGATTTCATCCGCCTCTGGATCGCCGATCGCGGGATTGCGCCTCTGGATCAGTGCTTCGTCATCGGCGAAGTCGATGGCGAGCCGGTAGCCCTTTTGCCCCTGCATCGCCGCCGGCATTTCGGCGTCACCGTTTACACCTGGTTCCCGCGCTCGCAGGTCGGCTGCTACGCGCCGATTTCGGACTATCGCAAGCTGACGCTGCTCGGCGCAGAAGGCCGCGCGCGGCTCTGGCAGACCATGATCGGCCAGTTGGACGATGCTGATGCAGTTTACCTGCGCTCCATTCCCGGCGAGATCAGCGGCTTCGGCGGCCTTTTCGACGAACTCGGCGCCCCCCTGGCGGTGGATACGCTTTACCGCTCCGAATTTTCCTCCTGGGAAGATTGCGACAGGCTCCAGCGCAGCCGCAGCCGCCGCAAGCATGACCGTCAGCAGGGCGACCGTCTCGCTGCGCTCGGCGATACCGGTTTCGAGCTGGTTACCGATCCGGTAGCCGGCAAAGCGGCAATAGACGTCATGTTTCACCAGCGCTCCGCCCGTTTCCGGGCGCAGGGCATTCGCGATACATTCGTCTGCGACAATCTCGTGGAATTCTACCACAAGGCCATGCGTCCCGGCTCCGGCTTAGACATCCGGCTCCATGTCCTGCATCTCAATGGCGACATCGTGGCGGTGCGCTATAACGTGGTTCACGGCGACCGCATGTTCTGCCTCATCTCTTCGATGAGCGACGACCCGGCCATTCAGGCGGGATCACCGGGCAAGCAATGCCTGCTGCGCGTCATGCAGACCGTGTTCGATTCCGGCTTTGCCATGTTCGACATGGGGTCGGGCTTTACGGACGAAAAACGCCACTGGTGCAATGTGCAGACCCCGCTGCGCCAGCACTATATCGGCCTGACCATCAAGGGACGGCTGTCGGTTGGTGCGCATCAACAATTCCAGAAACTGCGGGCCCAGGCCAAGGCCAATCCGAAGGTGAAGTCGGCGCTGCGCCATTTCCGCCAATTCACCGACAGGCTTTTCGGCGACAATCGCCAGCAGCAGCCCTCAGAATAGCTTCAGGCCCCGCATCGAGGAATGTCCGGCCCGCCCGATGATGAGGTGGTCGTGGAGCGTAATCCCCATCTGCTTGGCGATCTCGGCTATTTCCCGGGTCATCCGCACATCCGCCGCCGAAGGCGAGGGATCGCCCGATGGGTGGTTGTGCACGAGAATCAGCGCCGAAGCTGAAAGCTCCAGCGTCCGCCGGATCACCTCACGCGGGTAGACCGGCGTATGATCCACCGTGCCGACCTGCTGTATTTCGTCGGCGATTAAGCGGTTCTTCTTGTCGAGAAAGAGAATCCGAAACTGCTCGACGCTTTCGTAAGCCATGGCGCTGCGGCAGTAGTCGATCAGTTCCGACCATGACGACAATATTGGTTTTTCGACATCGATCTGGTCGCGCCCAAAGCGCTGCGCCACGGCCTGCACGACCTTGAGATGGGTGATGGAGGTTTCGCCCAGCCCCTTGACTTCCGCCAGCCGGGCAGGGGGTGCCCCCAGCACTTCGGAGATCGACCCAAACCGCGCCAGGAGGTCCTTGGCAAGCGCCTTGGTGTCCTTTTGCGGCAGGATCATGTGGAGCAGCAGCTCAAGAAGTTCGTAATCGGCCAGCGCATTGCCGCCCACCGTATTGAACCGTTCGCGCGCCCGCTCGCGATGGCCTAGATAATGCGGCTTTGTCGGCGCCTCAGCCATGCCGTCGGGCTTGTCGCTCAAGACTGCTTCCGCGTTGCAAGTGGATTGAAAAGGCCGCCGGGCGAGAGCGTGAAAACCTCATGCCCGGTTTCCGTAATGCCAATGGAATGCTCGCACTGGGCCGAAAGCGTCCGGTCACGCGTAACGGCGGTCCAGCCATCCGACAGGATTTTTACATGCGGCTTGCCCAGATTGATCATGGGCTCGATGGTGAAAATCATGCCCGGCTTGAGCGGTACCCCGGTTCCCGGCGTCCCGAAATGCAAAATGTTGGGCTCGTCATGGAACAGCCGGCCGACGCCATGCCCGACGAAATCGCGCACCACGCTCATGCGCTCGCCTTCGGCAACAGCCTGAATGGCCGCGCCGATATCGCCCGTCGTGTTCCCGGGCTTGGCTGCGGCAAGCCCGGCCTCCAGTCCGGCATAGGTCACTTCAATGAGCCGCTCCGCCTTGCGCGAGATTTCGCCCACCGGATACATGCGGCTCGAGTCGCCATACCAGCCATCGACGATCAGCGTCAGGTCGATATTGACGATATCGCCCTCGCGCAACCCGCGTTCATCGGGAATGCCATGGCACACCACATGGTTGATCGAGGTACAGACCGAGTGCCGATAACCCTTGTAAAACAGCGTCGCCGGCACCGCGCCATTGTCGCGGGCGAATTCATAGGCAATCTGGTCGAGCTTTGCCGTCGGCACGCCCGGCTCGACATATTCGGTCAGAATATCGAGCGCCTGAGCCGTCAGCGCCCCGGCCTTGCGCATGCCCCCAAAGCCGTCCTCGCCATGCAGCGGGATAACTCCGGGGGTACGGCGAGATTTGGCGGATGCGTCGACGTAGGTAACCATTGAGGACTCCAAGGGAATGCATCAAACCTAGTCAGTTGCTCGCCCGATTGAAAGAGCTTCGCCAGCTTGACGGCAGACAATGCCGGGAGCATTCCTCTTCCTTCATAAAACCGGAAAAATCCATGTCGACCCAAACTCGTGTGACCGCCGGCCTTCTGGTAATCGGCGACGAAATCCTTTCCGGCCGGACCAAGGACGTGAATATCGGCGCCGTGGCCGATTTTTGCACCGATCTCGGCATCGATCTCACCGAAGTGCGCGTCGTCAGCGACGTCGAAGAGTCGATCGTCGAGGCCGTAAACGCCCTCCGTCAGCGCTATACCTATGTCTTCACCACCGGCGGCATCGGCCCGACGCATGACGACATCACCGCCGACGCCATCGCCAAGGCCTTTGGCGTCGCCCTGCCGATCAATGCCCAGGCCCGCGCCATGCTCGAAGCGCGCTGGAAGGAAACCGGCACCGAGGTCAACGAAGCGCGCCTGCGCATGGCGCGCATTCCCGAAGGCGCCGATCTCATCGTCAATTCCGTCAGCGCCGCTCCCGGCTTCCGCATTGGCAACGTGCACGTCATGGCAGGCGTCCCGGTCATCATGCGCGCCATGCTCGAAGCCCTCACACCCACCCTCAAGGGTAGCAAGAAGGTTCAGTCGATCACGGTCAGGGCGGCCGTCGGCGAGGGCACGCTCGGCGGTCCGCTGGCCGCGCTGCAAAACGAATATCCCGACGTGAAGATGGGCTCCTATCCCCAGATGGGCAAGGATCGCGTCATGACCGAGCTGGTCCTGCGTTCTTCCGACGAGGCCTTGCTGGCCGAGGCTGGGGAAAAGGTTCGCGCCATGGTCGCCGCGGCCCATGAAAAGGCAGGAATCGCGCCTCCCGATGGGGAATGATTGGCGTCGGGCCCGTCCTTTGATAAGGACGGTGCCTCACAAAGAATTCGGCGCCTGCCGCCCCTCCGGAGATCAATGCGTTGAGCAATCCCAACCAGAAGTCGTTTCCCGTCACCTGGGACCAGTTTCACCGCGATAGCCGCGCGCTGGCCTGGCGCCTCACCGGCCTGGGCACTTTTGATGCCGTAGTGGCCATCGCCCGCGGTGGCCTCGTGCCCGCCGCCATCGTCGCTCGCGAACTCAATATCCGCACGGTCGAAACCGTAGCGGTCAAGAGCTATGACCACCAGAGCCAGAGCGGCATCAAGGTCTTGAAGGAAATCAGTCGGCCCGTTCTCGACATCGTCAAGAACGGCGGCAAGATTCTCATCGTCGATGATCTCGTCGATACCGGCAACACCGCCCGCGTCGTCCGCGAAATGCTCCCCGGCGCCCACTTCGCCACGGTCTACGCCAAGCCCAAGGGCCGCGAACTGGTCGACACCTTTATTACCGAAGTCAGCCAGGACACCTGGATTTTCTTCCCCTGGGACCTCGACGTCGCCTACGTCGCCCCGATCTCCGGCGGCACCGACTGATCTATCCCGCTTATCCCCGCCTCAACCAGCCATGAGACCCTGCCTCCGCATCAAAACGGGGGCGGGATATGGTTGGACTTTCGAAGAAGCTGGAAGAGAAGCGAGCCAAGCTCGCTGGGCTGATCGAGCGGAAGGCGTTTGAAGCCTATGTCAGGCACGGCGTGGTGCCCGACGATATGCGGCGGCTCGCCGAGACCGCAGCCGACGGCCAGAAATTCCTCGACCTTTGCGCCGGCCTGTCTATCAAGACCCTTCCGGATGGTCGCCCCACCACCCACTACACCTGGCGCACAGCCGGCGACGATCACGTCCGCCACGCGCACGCCGCCCTCGAAGGGCAGGTCATCTCTTGGACAAACGCCCCATCAGAAGGACACCCCGGCACCGCACCCAACTGCCGCTGCTGGGCAGAGCCGTACTATGGCAATCCGGCACTCCCCGATGCCTTTCTGCAGTTGCAGTCCGAGCGGTGGGTTTCCACTGATTCGTCTGACGTCTGGGCGAGCATCGAAACACTCACGCGACCGGACGGGAGCACAGCTGCCTCCGAGGTTATCATGACTGATGGTGCCTCCATTCGGTCGACCTTTTCTGGTCAAAGCGTTTCGCAGGTCGTGGTCATGCCAAACGCCACGTTTCTGGAGGTGCACCGAAACGCGCAGGTTGAGCATCTCTCTCTCGGTCGTGACCGTGAGGTGCTGGCTCGGGTCGCTTGGCTCCGCGGCGCACTTGCACGCGGCCCTCTTGTAGCTCCGCCGTCCGCGCTGGCGATGCCGGAACCTCCCACGGTATCGGGCAATGCGCTGGCGGACACCTGGCTCGCATCGCCTTTTGCCACAATGGTTCGGGGCGCTCTTGCGCTCTACAACGCTGCTGTCTCGCGACCGGAGCCGATGGGCTTAGGCGACACCGGGCTCGTCGCGCTCGCCTTCAAGGTTTGGGACGGTAGCAGAACTGGCAACTCTGTAACAGTCACGCAAGTTGCGCTCACTGCCGAACAAGTCGCGCAAACCTGCAAGCTGTTGCCGGAGGTGCAGGCTCTAACCAACGAAGCTGCCGCTAAAATGAGTGCGATGCGACTTACCGCAACCCCTCAGAATTTTGGGATTGCCGTTCATACGGAGGT
>DATMSG010000177.1:0-22360 GCA_035565515.1 Devosia sp. | reverse complement strand
ACCCAGTGGAAACGGGCGGCTTCGGTCGTGCGATTGGCGAGGCTCCACTGCGCGCCGGGCGGCAGAAAGGCATAGCCGCCCTCCTTGAGGACATGCGGTTCGCCGGCAATGGTGAGGTTGATCTGGCCGGCGACGACGAAGAGGACGCCTTCTGCTTCGGGGTTCTGTTCGGGACGTTCGCTGCCGCCGCCGGGAAAGACTTCCACAATATATTGCGAAAAGGTTTCGGCAAAGCCCGAGAGCGGGCGGGCGATGATCCAGGCCCGCGTATCGCGCCAATGGGGCAGGTAGGAGGTCACGATGTCGCGCATCACACCATTGGGAATGAGCGCATAGGCCTCGTTGAAGGTGGCGCGGCCGGTGTGAAGGGCCATCTGCGCGGGCAGGCCGGCGATGGGAGAAGCGTAGGTCGTTGCCATGGGCTCTAGTTCGGTCAGGACGATTCCGCTTGAGACTAGAGCCATGTGGGCCGGGAGGCCAAGGCCTTGGGGCCGATTTATTCGCTGCGTTCCATTTCGTGCTTGAGGCGGCTCAACATGCTTGCCGCATAGGCGGCATAGGGGCCAATCCAGCGCTCGTGAATGGCGTGGACGGGCAGGGCGTCGAGATGGTTCCAGCGTTCGCGGCCGCGGCGCTCGGGGACGACGAGGCCGGCTTCTTCCAGGACGCCGAGATGCTGCATTACCGTGCAGCGATCGAGTTCGGGGAAGGCGGCGCAGAGCGCCCCGGTGGTGGCGGGACCAGCCTTGAGTGCATCGAGCATGCGCCGCCGGATGCGGTGGCCGAGGGCCTTGAAAATGAGGTCGTCTGCGTCGTCGGTTGACATGTTATATTTTTATAACATATTGTTTTCCAGGTCAAGCAAGGAGAGGTCTGATGGCCTATGAATTCACAGTCAGTGGCCGTATCGCCAAGCCGGTTCATGAAGTGTTCGAGGCGGTGGCGGATCCCAGGCAGCTATCGCACTATTTCACGACGGGCGGCGCGGAAGGGCGGCTCGAAAAGGGCGCGACAGTGAAGTGGGATTTCCATGATTTTCCAGGCGCCTTTCCCGTGCACGTTGTCGACGTGGTGAAAGACAGGCAGATCGTGCTGCGCTGGGAAGCGCCACCGGACGGCGATCCGGCCGGGGCCTATGAAACCACGGTGACGATGAGTTTCGAGGGACTGGAAGATGGCCGCACGCTGGTGCGCATCCACGAGGCCGGCTGGCGGGAGAACGGGGCCGGGCAGAAGGCATCTTACGGCAATTGCGAGGGCTGGACGGGTATGCTCGCGGCGATGCGCGTGTGGCTCGAACACGGCATCCACTTCCGCGAGGGCTTTTACAAATGACGGGCCCTGCGGTCGGCGGAGTCAATATTGCCATGAAGGTGCCGGCACATCAGTACGAGGCGGTGGTGGCGTTCTATCGCGATGTTCTGAAGCTGCCCGAACTTGAAGGCGGCAGCGACGTGTCGTTTGCCTATGGGCCGAACCGGCTCTGGATCGACAATGTGCCACAGATGTCGCAAGCCGAGCTTTGGCTCGAACTCGTCACGCCAAGCTTTGACGACGCGGCTGCGACGCTGGAAGCGGCCGGTGTGGCGCGCAATGACGCGATCGAGCCATTGCCCAATAGCGATACTTTCCGAGGTGGCTGGTTCTTCAACCCCGCAGGCATCGTGCATCTGTTGAAGCAAACGAAGGTCTGAGGACGAGACGCCGGTTGTCACCGAGAAGTGGTGCGACAACCGGCAATGGTTCGGCTCAGGGCAGGAGTGCCTTGAGCCTCAGCAAGGCGATGCGTTCGACCTGGGCGCAGGCGGTGGCGAACTCTTCTTCGGCGCTATTGGCGATGCGCTTTTCGAAGGCCGCGAGGATGCTGGCCTTGGTGTTGTCGCGGACCGCGATGATGAAGGGGAAGCCGAATTTTTCGACATAGGCGGTGTTAAGCGCGGTGAACTTTTCGCGCTCGGCATCGGTCAGGGCGTCGAGGCCGGCCGAGGCCTGTTCGGCGGTGGAGTCGGCCGTCAGGCGCTTGGCGGCAGCGAGTTTACCGGCGAGATCGGGGTGGGCGCGGAGGACGGCGAGGCGTTCTTCGGGCGTTGCGGCGCGGAACTGGGTGCGCAGGGCAAAGTGGAGGCCGGTGGCGGTGTCGTTGGCGGGGGCCAGTTCACCATCCCAGGCGCGTTCTGCGATCCAGGCGGAGTGTTCGAAGATGGAGCCGTAGCGGGTGACGAACTCGGCGCGGTCGAGCTGGCTGGGGACGGCTTCGGGGGCTTTGTAGGGGTGGTGCTCGGCCCAGTGCCGGGCGATGGCAAGGCGAGTCGGGACCCAGACTTTGTCGAATGTCTTAATGTAGTCCACGAACTTTTTCAGGCCCTGGAACCGGCCCGGCTGGCCGACAAGGCGGCAATGGAGGCCCAGCGACATCATCTTGGGACTGCCGGCCTGGCCTTCGGCATAGAGGCAGTCGAAGCTGTCTTTCAGGAACTGGAAATATTCCTCGCCATTGTCGAAACCCGGGCCGGTGACGAAGCGCATGTCATTGGTGGATAGAGAATAGGGGATGATGAGCTGTGGCTTGCCGTGGATGACTTTCCAATAGGGCAGGTCGTCGTCGTAGGTATCTGAAATGTAAGCGAAACCGCCCTGTTCGGCGACGAGGTCGATGGTGTTGAGCGAGGAGCGGCCGGTGTACCAGCCAAGGGGGCGGGAGCCGGTGGCGAGGGTATGGAGGCGGACGGCTTCGGCGATCTGGGCGCGCTCTTCTTCGGGCGGCATGTCCTTGTGTTGGACCCATTTGTAGCCATGGGAGGCAATTTCCCAGCCGGCTTCCTGCATGGCGGCGAGCTGTTCTGGCGCGCGCATCAGGGCGGTGGCGACGCCGTAGATGGTGACGGGAAGATCGGCTCCGGTGAAGAGGTGGTGGAGGCGCCAGAAGCCGGCGCGGGCGCCGTATTCGTACATGCTCTCCACATTGGCGTGGCGCTGACCGGGCCAGGGGGCAGCGCCGAGCACGTCGACGAGGAAGGCTTCGGAGGCGGCATCGCCGTGGAGGATATTGTTCTCGCCGCCTTCTTCGTAATTGAGCACGAATTGCACCGCTATGTGGGCGCCGCCGGGCCAGTTCGCATTGGGAATATTGCGGCCATAGCCTTGCATGTCACGGGGGTAGCGGTTCATCGATGTCTCATTAGTCGTAGGAGTCTGCGTCAACGTAAGCGCAAGTTTGGTGATTGCGCTAGATGGCGCCCGGCAGTTGCAGCTTTTCGAAATAGCCCTTGGCGTGATCGAAGAAGATGGCTGGGGCCAGATGCAGCGATGTGCCGGCGCGGACCAGGATGCCGAAGCGATTGGTGGGCAGGCCCGGATCGGTCAGCGGCTTGAAGATGAGGCGGCCGTCAGCGATTTCGTTTTGTGCGCCGATAGGAGTCATGATCGAGAGATAGTGGCCGCCCAGGGCCAGTTCGACCAGCATGCGAATGGAATTGACCTCGACCATGGGCGGCAGCATGGAGCCGGAGCGGCGAAGGAAGGGTTCGATCACCTCGCGGATGGAAATCTCGGGCCGTGCGACGGCGAGGGCGTGGTCGAGACACTGCTCCATAGTAAGGTTTTCGGCGGCGGCCAGGGGGTGGCCGGGCGCCATGACGGCGCCGATATGCACGTCGCGGCGGAAGGCGATATCGACCTGGCGCGGGGGCTTGGCGATAAAGCCGAAGCCGATGTCCACGCGCTCCTCGACCAGGCGCTCGACGACTTCGCTTGAGGACACGATGGAGAGATCGATGGTGAGGCGGGGATAGCGCTGGCCGAAATCGGAGATCAGCCGCGGCAGGAAGGAGAGGCCGACGCTTTCCACCGTGCCGATGCGGACGACACCGGCGCGGACGCCGCGCAAAAGTTCGATTTCGGAGACGGCCGCTTCCATCGGGGCGGTGAGGCGGCGCGAATGACGGAAGAGGATTTCGCCGGCGGGGGAGAGGCGCATGCGGCGCTTGTCGCGCAGGAAGAGGGCGATGCCGAGAGCGTCTTCCAATTGCGCGACCTGTCTTGTGACGGCTGACGAGGCGACATTGAGGCGGCGGGCGGCCTCGCGGATCGAAAGGTGGGTGGCGACGGCGTTGAAATAGAGCAGCGAGGGCTGGTGGAACACGCGGGCGAGGAGGCCGGCGGAAAGGGCGTGTTCGCGGGGGCGGTCGGCGGTGGGGCTCTTGTCGGTCATGATGGGACTTGCTGTTGCCGTTTCAGCAGCATAGTGCTTCCAATTTGAGAGTATCAAGAGCAGATTCACGGTTCTATGGTGCTGTCAGGGGAAACGAATTGCGCATGCCAAACCGAAACGGCCCCACGTTCGGGCGGCATGCAGAGGAGCAGCATATGGCCGGTGGACGCCTTACCACTCACGTTCTCGACACGATGGCGGGCAAGCCGGCGCGCGGCATGCGGCTCGAACTGCACTTCGTGCATGGCGACCACACGCACCACCTGGGCGACAGCTATACCAATGCCGATGGACGGGTGGACCAACCGCTGCTTGCCGACGACCAGTTCCAGCAGGGTGAGTTCGAAATCCGCTTTCATGTGGGGCAGTATTTCGAGCGCATCGGCGTTGAATTGGAAACGCCGTTTCTCGATGTGGTGCCGATCCGCTTCACGATTTCCGAGGACAAGCACTATCACGTGCCGCTGCTCGTGAGCCCTTTCGCCTACTCAACCTATCGAGGGAGTTGAGCCATGGTTGAGGTTGGAAATGCCATTCGGTTCCTCCTCAATGGCGAAGAGATCAGTCTGACCGATGTTGCGCCTGATCTGACGCTGCTCGATTGGCTGCGGCTGGAAAGGCGGCTACGTGGCTCCAAGGAAGGCTGTGCCGAAGGCGACTGCGGGGCCTGCACCGTGCTGGTGGGGCGGCTCTTTGGCGACGAGATTATCTATGACGCGGTGACGGCCTGTATCCGGTTCGTCGGCAGCCTCCATGGCACGCATGTCGTGACCATCGAGCATCTGCGCGGGGAGAATGGTGCGCTGCATCCGGTGCAGCAGGCGATGGTGGATCATCACGGCTCGCAGTGCGGGTTCTGCACGCCGGGCTTTGTTATGAGCCTTTATGGGCTGTGGATGCGCAATCCCAATCCGTCGCGGTCGGCTATCGAGAAGGCGTTGCAGGGCAATCTCTGCCGCTGCACGGGCTATGCGCCGATTATTCGTGCAGGCGAGGCGATGGGGACCTACGGTCAGCCGCAGGGCGATGTGCTTTGGGCGGAGCGCATCGCCGTGAAGGACAAGATCAAGGCGCTCAACGATGGGCGGCGGGTCGAGATTGGCGAGGGCGACGGGCGGGTCATTATTCCGGCGAGCCTCGATGATTTTGCTGCCGTTTATGAGGCCAATCCCGAGGCGCGGATCGTGGCCGGCTCGACCGATGTCGGGCTTTGGGTGACGAAATTCATGCGCAATATCGGGCCGGTGATTTTTATCGGCCATTTGCAGGAATTGAAGCGTATCGCCGAGAATGCCAGCGAAGTACGGTTCTATGCCGGCGTTTCGTATTCAGAGGCGCTGCCGGTCATCATCTCAACGTTCCCGCAGCTCGGCGAGCTGTGGAACCGGATCGCGGGCGAGCAAATCCGCAATATGGGGACGATTGGTGGGAATATCGCCAATGGATCGCCCATCGGGGATACGCCGCCGCCATTCATTGCGCTGGGGGCAAAGCTGCATCTGCGCAAGGGCGAGCATCGGCGGGAGATCAAGCTCGAAGACTACTTCCTTGCCTATGGCAAGCAGGACCGGCAACCGGGCGAATTCGTCGAGAGCGTTACCTTGCCGCTGCTGCCGGCAGGCGAGAAGTTTGCGACCTACAAGATTTCCAAGCGCCGCGAGGAGGATATTTCGGCGCTGTGTGGGGCGTTCCGGGTTTTCGTCAATGATGCCGGGACGGTTGGCATGGTGCGGATCGCCTTTGGCGGCATGGCGGCGACGCCGAAACGGGCCAAGGCGGTCGAGGCGGCTTTGGTTGGCAAGCCCTGGACCATGGAAACCATCGAGGCCGCAATTCCGGCTTTCGCGGAGGATTATCAGCCGATCAGCGACATGCGGGCTTCGGCGGACTATCGCCTGCTGACGGCACAGAACCTGCTCAAGCGGTTTTACCTTGAAACCTCGGGGCAGGGCGAGCGGCTGAAGAGAGAGGTGGCGTGATGAACAAGCATTCTGCACCCATCAACCTTGCCGTGCTGCACACCCATACGCGGCACGATAGCGGCCCCAAGCACGTGACCGGCACGGCCGAATATATCGACGACATGATCGAGCCGGTGGGCACGATGCATGCCTATCTCGGTCTTTCGAGCAAGCCGCATGCGGAAATTGCCGGGATGGACTTTTCGGAAGTCCTGAAGGCGCCCGGGGTCATTGGTGTGCTCACCAATGAGGATGTGCCGGGCATACTCGATATCAGCTCGGCGCATATGCATGACGAGCCGGTATTTGCCGATGGCCTGGTGCATTTCTGGGGGCAGCCGGTTTTTGCCGTGGTGGCCGAAACGCGCGACGAGGCGCGGCGGGCGGCGCATCTGGCAAAGATCGAGTATAAGGAACTGCCGTTTTTCACCGATGTGCGTTCGGCTCAGGCGGCCGGCGGCAAGCTGGTGACGCCGCCGCTGAAACTCGAGCGCGGCGATGTGAAGGCCGGGCTGGCGGGAGCGCCGCGGCGGGCCAAGGGCGCAATCGCCATTGGCGGACAGGATCACTTTTATCTCGAGGGGCAAATCGCTTTGGCGGTGCCGGGGGAGGACGAGGACGTTACGCTCTATTCCTCGACCCAGCATCCGAGCGAAGTGCAGTTGATTGTCGCGCAGGCGCTGGGCATTCGGCACAATGCGGTGACGGTCAATGTGCGCCGCATGGGCGGTGGTTTCGGCGGCAAGGAAACGCAGGGGAACCTGTTTGCCGTGGTGGCCGCGCTGGCGGCCAAGAAGTGGAACCGGGCCTGCAAAATCCGCCCCGACCGCGACGACGACATGAGCGCGACGGGCAAGCGGCACGATTTCGTGGTCGATTATGATGTCGGCTATGACGACACCGGAAAAATCCATGCGGTGGATGCCGTTTATGGCGCTCGGGCGGGGTATTCGTCGGACCTTTCAGGGCCGGTGACGGATCGTGCCCTGTTTCACTGCGACAATGCCTATTGGTACCCCAATGTGCGGGCGCGGTCGGAGCCGCTTTATACCAATACGGTCTCCAACACGGCCTTTCGTGGCTTTGGCGGGCCGCAGGGCATGGTGGGGGCGGAGCGCTGGATCGAGGATATTGCCTATGCACTGGGCAAGGACCCGCTCGATGTCCGCAAGGCCAATTTCTATGGCACCGATACCGACAATGTAACCCCCTATCACCAGGTGGTGGAGGACAATATCATCCACCGGATCGTGGATGAGCTTGAGGCGTCGTCGGATTATCAGGCGCGGCGCAAGGCGATTGTTGAGTTCAACAAGACCAGTGCGGTGCTCAAGAAGGGCATTTCGCTGACGCCGGTGAAGTTCGGGATCTCGTTCACGGCGACCTGGTACAACCAGGCCGGTGCGCTGGTGCATGTCTATAAGGATGGATCGATCCATCTTTCCCATGGCGGCACCGAGATGGGGCAGGGGCTCTATATCAAGGTGGCGCAGGTGGTGGCCGATGCGTTCGGGGTTAATCTCGACACGGTCAAGATCATGGCGACCTCCACGGGGAAGGTGCCGAATACTTCGGCGACGGCAGCGTCGTCCGGGTCCGATCTCAACGGCATGGCGGCTTATGACGCTTGCCGGCAGATCAAGGAACGGCTCCTGACGCATGCTGCCAAGCTCCATCAGGTGGAAGAGGCCGAGTGCGAATGGGTGCAGGGCGGTATTCAGGCCGGGCCGAAATTCGTGCCCTTCGCCGAGTTGGCGACCTCGGCCTATATGAACCGCGTGCAGCTTTCGGCGGCGGGTTTTTACAAGACGCCGAAAATCCACTGGGATCGCGCTACCGGGCGCGGACATCCGTTCTACTATTTTGCCTATGGCGCTTCGGTGAGCGAAGTGACGATCGACACGCTGACGGGCGAGTACACGGTCGATCGCGTGGATATTCTGCATGATGTCGGCAAATCGCTGAACCCGGTTATCGATCTGGGCCAGGTGGAAGGCGCGTTCGTGCAGGGCATGGGGTGGCTGACGACCGAAGAGCTGGTTTGGGACGCCAAGGGACAGCTGCGGACGCATGCGCCTTCGACGTATAAAATCCCGCTCGCGAGTGACGTGCCGCCGGTTTTCAATGTGAAGCTGGCCGAATGGTCGGTGAACAGGGAGCCGACGATCGGGCGGTCGAAGGCGGTGGGTGAGCCGCCGTTCATGCTGGCTATCAGCGTGCCGGAGGCGCTGGGCATGGCGGTGGCGAGTGTGGCGGACTACAGAATCGCGCCGCAGCTCGATATGCCGGTGACCCCGGAGCGGGTGCTGATGGGTGTCGAGCGGCTGAAGAAGGAGGCGCGGGGGTGAAGCTGGTGCGCGTGGCCCCACCCCCTCCCAGCCTCCGCCGTCCAGGGGGAGGTGCTGCATGGTGCGGTCTCAGTTCAACTTTGACGCTGGTGGAAGGCGCGCCGACGACATGACCACCTCCGCAACCCTCGAAACCTTCCTCGCCGCCAATTCCGATGTCATCGCCTGCGAACTGACATCGGTCCGTGGCTCCTCGCCGCGGGAGGAGGGGACGTTCATGCTGGTGGGGCGGGGGGCGATTTTCGGGACCATTGGGGGCGGGGCGCTCGAATATATGGTCATCGATCACGCGCGGCGGCTGATTGCCGAGGGGCGGGCAGAAGAGGCGATGGATGTGCCGCTGGGGCCCGAGATCGGGCAATGCTGCGGCGGGCGGGTAAAGGTCGGGCTGCGCTATGCGGATGCCGCGGTTCGCCGCGATCTGACGGCGCGGATCGAAGCGGAAATGGCGTCGATCCCGCAGGTTTATGTATTTGGCGCCGGGCATGTGGGGCGCGCTCTGGCGCAGATATTGTCCCTCTTGCCGGTGCGGATGGAGGTGATCGACACGCGGCAGGACGAGCTCGACCAATTGCCGGCCGGGATTGCACATCGGCGCGTCGCGATGCCCGAGGCGGTGGTGCGGTCAGCTCCTATGGGCAGTGCGTTCCTGATCATGACGCATGATCATGCGCTGGATTTCCTGATTGCGGCCGAGGCGCTGAACCGGCTCGACAGCCCCTATGTCGGCATGGTTGGCTCGAAGACGAAGCGGGCCAAGTTCGCCAGCTGGTTCGTGGAACAGGGGGGCGACAAGGCGCTTTTGCAGCGGCTGGTGTTACCTATTGGGGCGCAAGGGCTTGGGGATAAACGACCATCGGTTATTGCGGTACTAGCGGCGGCTGAAGTTATGGTCCAGATTGGGGGACGGGAAGCATCGAACGGGCGCACGCCCACCCCCGGGAAACAGGGGGTGGCGAGTGGATTTTGATATGCCCAATCGGCTCGAACTGACCGGCATTACCAAGCAATTCCCCGGCGTTCTGGCCAATGACCATGTGTCGTTTGCGGTAAAGCCCGGCGAAATCCACGCGCTCCTCGGCGAAAACGGCGCCGGCAAATCCACCCTCGTCAAAATGATCTACGGCATCATGCAGCCCGATGCCGGCGAAATCCGCTGGAACGGCGAGCCGGTTGTGGTCGCCAATCCCAAGGCGGCGCGAAAGCTGGGCATCGGCATGGTATTCCAGCATTTTTCGCTGTTCGAAGCCCTGACCGTGCTGGAAAATATCGCGCTGGGCATGGATGCGAAAATCCCGTCGCGTGAGCTTGAGGGCCGCATCCGCGAGGTCATGGAGACCTATGGGCTGGCGCTCGATCCGCACCGGACCGTGGCGACGCTATCGGTGGGCGAGCGGCAGCGCATCGAAATCGTGCGGGCCCTGCTGCTCAATCCGCAACTGCTCATCATGGACGAACCCACTTCGGTGCTGACGCCGCAGGAGGTGGAGCAGCTCTTCACGGTTCTGCGCAAGCTGGCGGCCGAGGGTTGTTCCATTCTCTACATTTCCCACAAGCTGCATGAAATCAAAGCCTTGTGCGATACGGCGACCATTCTGCGCGGTGGCAAGCTGGTCGATACCTGCGACCCCAAGCAGGAAACGAGCCGTTCCATGGCCGAGAAGATGATCGGCTCGGGCTTGAAGGACATCGTCAAGGCCGATGGAAGGACGTTCGGATCGCCAAAATTGGTGGTTAATCGCCTGCGGACCGGCAAAAGCGGGCATTTCGACGTGGCGGTGGACGATGTCAGTTTCACCGTGCGCGCCGGCGAAATTCTCGGCGTGGCGGGCGTGGCCGGCAATGGGCAGAACGCGCTGCTCGACGCGCTGTCGGGCGAGATCATTGGCGACGATCGCGACGCCATCACCATCGATGGCTTCGGTATCGGCACGATGAACACGACCCAGCGCCGCAGGCAGGGGCTTTGTGCCGTGCCCGAAGAGCGCAATGGCCATGCGGCGGTGGGCGATTTTTCATTGTCGGACAATTCGGTGCTGACGGCGCGCGACCGGCTCGGCATGGTGGTTCTGGGCCTGATCAATTCGGGCGCGGCCAAGACCTATACGGGCAAAGTTATCGCTGATTTTGCCGTCAAGGCGCTGGGGCCGGGCTCGACCGCTGGGTCGCTTTCGGGCGGGAACCTGCAAAAGTACATTATGGGCCGGGAAATCCTGCAAAAGCCGAGTGTGCTGGTGGTGAGCCAACCGACCTGGGGTGTCGATGCCGGCGCGGCGGCGGCCATTCATCAGGCGCTGGTGGATTTGGCGGCGGCGGGTTCGGCTATTGTCGTGATCAGCCAGGACCTCGACGAATTGCGGGCGCTTTGCGACACGCTGGCGGTCATCAATATGGGGCGCCTCAGCGCGGCGCGTCCGGTGAAGGATTTTAGCGTGGAAGAAATTGGGCTGTTGATGGGTGGCGTTCACGGTTCGATGGAGACCGCATGATGCGCTTCCGGCTTGAAAAGCGTCCCGAACCCTCCAAGCTGATGCTCTATGGTACGCCGGTGGCGGCCGTGGTGCTGACCATGATCCTGGGTTGCCTGCTGTTTTCGGCGATTGGCTACAATGGCCTTCGCGCCGTGCAGGAAATCTTTTTCACGCCACTAACCAACCCCTATAAATGGCAGGACCTCGGGATCAAGGCGGCGCCGCTGATCATCATCGGCACCGGCCTTTCGGTCGCCTATCGCGCCAATGTCTGGAATATCGGGGCCGAGGGGCAATATATCATCGGCGCGCTGGCGGCGACGGGCGTGGCGCTTTTCACCTGGGGCATGTCGGGGTGGTGGATTTTGCCGTTGATGGCCATCGCCGGCATGGCGGGCGGCGTGGCTTACGCCTCCGTTCCCGCCTTTCTCAAGACGCGGTTGAACGTCAACGAAATCCTCACCAGCCTGATGCTGACCTATGCGTCGGTTCAGTTGATCTACTATCTCATCCGCGGGCCGTGGAAGGACCCGATGGGTATCGGCTTTCCGCAATCGCGTCTCTTCTCCGAGGCGGCGCGGCTGCCGAACATCATTCCCGGCACCATCGTGCATTTGGGTGTGCCGATTGCCATTGTCGTGGCGTTGATCGCCTGGTTCGTGATGAGCAAGACCGTGTTCGGCTATCGCATGCGCGTCGTTGGCGCGGCGCCGCATGCCGCGCGCTATGGCGGCTTTTCCGAGAACAAGACCATCTGGCTTGCCATGCTGGTCAGCGGCGGGCTGGCGGGGCTGGCCGGCATGCTGGAAGTGGCCGGGCCGTTCCAGCGCATGGTGCCGGGCTTCCCCACCAATTATGGGTTTACGGCGATCATCGTTGCTTTCCTCGGACGGCTTAATCCGCTGGGCGTGATTGTTGCCGGCGTGGTGCTGGCCATCACGTTTGTGGGCGGGCAGGTGGCGCAGACCACGATTGGCCTGCCCGATGAAGCGACCGGCATTTTCCAGGCCATGATGCTATTCCTGCTGCTCGCGGGCGATATTCTGGTCCGCTATCGCATTCGCCGGATCAGCCCTGAAACCAGCGCGGGAGCGGCATGATGGACCTGACGATTGCCATTCTCGTTACTGTCGTCGGCGCCTCGACCCCTATTCTGATCGCAGCTTTGGGCGAGTTGGTCGTCGAACGCTCGGGCGTGCTCAATCTGGGCGTCGAAGGCATGATGCTGCTCGGGGCCATTGCCGGTTTTGTGGTGCAGTTTCACACCGGTAACCACTATCTGGCGCTGATCTGCGGCGCGGCGGCCGGCATGGCGGCCTCACTGATCTTTGGGTTTCTTACTCTGTCGCTGTCGGCTAATCAGACGGCGACGGGCCTGGCGCTCACCATCTTTGGTACCGGTTTTTCGGCGCTGGCGGGGGCGTCCTATTCGGCCCGTCCGGTGACGCTGATGTCGCCGATCTTTCCTGAGCTTGCCGCGCATCCGGTGTTGCGGGTGCTGTTCGGCTATTCGTTCCCGGCCTATTTCGCCGTCTTCATGGTTTTTGCCATCTGGTTCTTCCTCAAGAAGACCCGTGCGGGGCTGATCCTGCGGGCGGTGGGAGAAAACGACCTTTCCGCCCATTCGATCGGCTATTCAGTGGTCAAGGTGCGCTATTTGGCGGTGATGTTCGGCGGGGCCATGGCGGGCATTGCCGGCGCCTGCTTCCCGCTGACGCTGACCCCGCAATGGGCCGAGGGGATGACGGCGGGCCGGGGCTGGATCGCCGTGGCGCTCGTCGTGTTTGCCTCGTGGCGGCCGTTCCGTCTGTTGGGCGGCGCTTATCTCTTTGGTCTCGTGATGACCATGGAGCTTTATGCCAAGGCCGGCGGCGGGCCGCTATCGGCCATTCCGTCCGAACTCTGGGCGGCTCTGCCTTATCTCGCTACGATCGTTGTGCTGGTGTTGATTTCGCTCCGGCGCGATGCGTCTACCAATGCTCCGGCCTGCCTCGGCAAGCCGTTCATGCCCAGCAATTGAGGCGGCGTCCAATGACTGCCTCATGCAATCGGAACGTCAGTCAGGAGAAACAAAAATGACTCTGTCACGTCGTGGATTTATCAAGGTCGGTGGCGCTGCCATGACCCTGCCGCTGCTCGGCGGCACCGCTTTCGGCCAGGCCGAAAAGCTCAAGATCGGCTTCATCTATGTCGGCTCGATCAATGACAATGGCTATAATTATGCGCACAACCAGGGCCGCCTCTATGTCGAGGAAAACCTCGGCGATGCGGTTGAAACCATGTTCGTCGAGAACGTGCCGGAAGGTCCGGACTGCGAACGCGTCTTGCGTGAGCTGGCCCAGCAGGGCTGCAAGCTGATCTTTGCCACCAGCTTCGGTTTCGGCGACTCGGTGATCAAGGTCGCGCCGGAATTCCCGGATGTCGCCTTCGAGCACGCTACCGGCTATATGAAGGCCGACAATGTGGGCCTCTACAATGCCCGCTTCTACGAAGGTCGCGCCGTTTGCGGCGTGATCGCCGGCCACATGTCCAAGACCGCCAAGGCCGGCTATATCGGCTCCTTCCCGATCCCGGAAGTGGTGATGGGCATCAATTCCTTCGTGCTCGCCGCCCGTCAGGTGAATCCCGAATTCACCATCACCCCGGTCTATATCTCGACCTGGAACGACCCGGCCAAGGAAGCTGACGCGGCCCGCGCCATGATCGATCAGGGCATCGACGTCATTGCCCAGCACACCGATGGCCCGGCTGCCCTGCAGGTTGCCGCCGAGCGCGGCATCGTGGGCGGTTTCGGCCAGGGTGCCGACATGAGCGCCTTTGCTCCGGATACCCAGCTTACCGCCATCATCGACCACTGGGGTCCGCACTATCTGGCTTCAGCCAAGGCCGTGCTCGAAGGCACCTGGGCTCCCGGCGACACCTGGGAAGGCCTCAAGGAAGACGTGGTCCAGATGGGTCCGTACCATGCCAAGGTTCCGGCCGATGTCGTTACCGCCGCCGAAGCCATGCGCACGGGCCAGATCGATGGTTCGGTTCACATCTTCACCGGCCCGATCAACGACCACACCGGCACCGAGCGCGTTGCCGCCGGCGTGACCATGACCGATGCCGAACTCCTCAGCATGGACTGGTATGTCGAAGGCGTCATCCCGCCCGCCTGATTGCGGCTGGATTTTTGACATTTGGGGGCGGGCTCACGCCCGCCCCTTTTCACGACTGAGAGGACGGGGTGATGGGCGATCTGGCAATTTTCTACGAGTGGCTGATGTTTGCCGTGCGCTGGCTGCACGTGATCACGGCCATCGCCTGGATCGGTTCGTCGTTCTATTTCATCGCGCTCGATCTGGGCCTGCGCAAGACCCCGAGCCTGCCGCTGCTGGCGCATGGCGAGGAGTGGCAGGTGCATGGCGGCGGGTTCTATCACATCAACAAATATCTGGTGGCGCCGGAATTCCTTCCGGAACACCTGACCTGGTTCAAATGGGAAAGCTATTGGACCTGGATGAGCGGCGCGATGCTGCTGGCGCTGATCTATTATGTCGGCGCCGACCTCTATCTCGTCGATCGGAATGTGCTCGACATTCCGAGCTGGGGGGCGATCCTACTGTCCATTGGCTCGATCGTCCTTGGCTGGGTGCTTTATGATGCGCTCTGCAAGTCGCCGATCGGGCAATCGACTACCGGGCTGATGCTGGTGTTGTTCGCCATCCTGGTGGCGGCGAGCTGGGGCTATACGCAGCTGTTCACCGGCCGCGCGGCCATGCTGCATATGGGCGCGTTTACCGCGACCATCATGGCGGCGAATGTGGCGATGATCATCATTCCCAACCAGAAGATCGTGGTGGGCGATCTCAAGGCGGGCAAGGTGCCCGACGCCAAATATGGCAAGATCGCCAAGCAGCGCTCGCTGCATAACAACTACCTGACGCTGCCCGTCATTTTCTTCATGCTCTCATCCCACTATCCGCTGGCCTTTGCCACGCAGTGGAACTGGATTATCGCCTCGCTGATCTTCCTCGTCGGCGTGGTCATCCGGCATTATTTCAACACGCGCCATGCGCGGAAGGGCAATCCGCACTGGACCTGGGGTGTGGCGGTGATCCTTTTCATCGTTATTGCCTGGCTATCGACGGCGCCGAAGCTGCCGGGATTTGATGCCGAGACGCTGGCGAGTGCGACGGGCGAGCGCTTCATGGCGACGGAGCATTTTGCTTCGGCGAGCCTGACAGTGCAGACGCGCTGCGCCATGTGTCACACGGCGGAGCCGGTCTGGCCGGGGGTGTTCGAGGCGCCCAAGAATGTCATTCTCGACAATGACGTAGCGATTGCCAACCATGCGAAGGACATTGCGATGCAGGCCGGCTATGCCCATGCCATGCCGCCGGGCAATGTGACCGAAATGACGGCGGAGGAGCGGGCGCTACTGGTCGAGTGGTTCCGCGAGGGTTCGCGCTCATGAGCCGAACGATCCTTCGCGGTCGCGTGCTGAGTTTTTCGCGCGCGCCTGAAAGCATCGAGGACAGCGAGAGCTATCTCTATCTCGAAGATGGCGCGGTCAGCATCGAGAATGGCGTCATTACGGCCGTTGGCGATTTTGCCGAGGCGGACCGGGCGGGTGCGATGGTCGTTGATCATCGGCCGCATCTGATCATGGCCGGCTTCATCGATATGCATCTGCATTATGTGCAGAGCCAGATGATGGCTTCCTATGCCGGCTCGCTGCTCGAATGGCTCAATACCTACACTTTCGTGGAGGAGCAGAAGTTTTCGCAGCAGGGGCATGCCGATGTTGTTGCCGTCGACTTCTACGATGCGTTGATCCGGCATGGGACGACGACGGCCGTCGCCTATTGTTCGAGCCATCCGCGGTCGGTGGACGCCTTTTTTGCCGAGGCGCAGCGGCGCAATATGCTGATGGTCGGCGGCAAGGTGATGATGGATCGCAATGCGCCGGAAGACCTGCTGGATACGGCGCAATCGAGCTACGACGACACCAAGGCGCTGATTGCCCGTTGGCACAAAAGGGGCAGGGGGCTCTATGCCATCTCGCCACGCTTTGCCATTACCTCGACGCCCGAGCAGATGGAAATGGCGCAGGCGCTGGTGGCCGAGCATGGCGACTGCCATGTGCAGACCCATCTCAGCGAGAACGATGCCGAGATTTCCTATTCGATGGAGCTCTATCCCGATGCTCCGGACTATACGGGCATCTATGAGCGGTATGGTCTTCTGACGGAGCGGACGCTGCTGGGGCATTCCATCCATCTCAACCATCGCGAGACGGCGGCGATTGCCAATGCCGGTTCGGTGGCGGTGTTTTGTCCGACGTCCAACCTTTTCCTCGGCTCGGGGCTTTTCGACCGCGATCGGATGGTGAAGCACGGCGTGCGTGTCGGGCTTGCGACCGATATTGGGGCGGGCACGAGTTTTTCCATGCTCAGGACCATGGACGAGGCCTACAAGGTGCTGCAATTGCGCGGTCAGCGGTTCAATCCGCTGGCCTCGTTCCATCTGGCGACGCGTGGAAATGCCGAGGCGCTGGGGCTGGCCGACACGATCGGCAGCGTGTCGCTGGGGCGTGCTGCCGACCTCGTCGTGCTCGATGCGCGGGCGACGCCGACCATGCGGATGCGCATGGGAGCGGTCGAAACGCTGGTCGAAGAATTGTTCCTGTTGCAGACGCTGGGCGACGACCGGGCGATCGCCGAGGTCTATGTCGCCGGCGCAAGGGCGAAGTCCACTTTAGGCGGGTTGTGAGGCAGGCCGCGATGGCCTAAAGCTGTCGCCAAACTGTTATCGTTAGGACCCCCTGGCATGAGCAATTATCTGACGAAATCCGGTCTTTCCGTGCACCCGCTGCTGGTGGATTTCGTAGAGAAAGAAGCGCTCAAGGGGCTGGCGGTATCTGCGGATCAATTCTGGGACGGTTTTGCCGGGCTTTTGCGCGAACATGTTCCGACCAATGCGCGGCTTTTGGCCAAGCGTGACGATCTGCAAAGCCAGATCGACGAATGGCACCACAAATATGGTCCGGTGACGAACAACCCGCAGGGCTACGAATTCTTCCTTCGCGAGATCGGCTATCTCGTGGCCGAGCCCGGTGATTTCACCATCGAGACGGAAAATCTCGATCCTGAGATTTCCAGCATTTGTGGACCGCAACTGGTCGTGCCGGTTTCCAATGCGCGCTATGCGCTGAACGCGGCCAATGCGCGTTGGGGCAGCCTTTATGACGCGCTCTATGGCACTGACGCGATTTCGCGCGATGGCGGTCTGGCGCCGGGCAAGGGTTTTAATCCGGTTCGCGGCGCGGCCGTCGTGGCGCGTGCAGCGCAATTCCTCGATGAAAGCTTTCCGCTCGCGACCGGCAGCCATGCAGATGTCACGGGCTATCATGTGGTCAAGGATGGCGAGGTGCGCCATCTGCAGGTCGATACCGCGGCCGGCCGCACCGGGCTGCGCGATCCTTCGGCCTTTGTGGGTTATGGCGGCACCGAGGATGGTGGCGAACTGGTGCTGCGCCATAACGGGCTTCACGCCGTTCTCGTCATCGACCCCAAGAGCCCGATTGGCTCGACGCACAAGGCGGGGCTTTCCGATGTCATCATTGAATCGGCCCTGACGACCATTCAGGATTGTGAAGACTCGGTTGCGGCTGTCGATGCCGAGGACAAGGTCGGCGTCTATCGCAACTGGCTGGGCCTCAATGACGGCACGCTGGAAGATACGTTCGAGAAGGGCGGGCAGACCGTCACGCGCCGGCTCAAGGCCGATCGCACCTATAAGGACGTCAACGGCCAGCCGCTGGTGCTCAAGGGGCGCTCCTTGTTGCTCGTGCGCAATGTCGGGCACCTGATGACCACCGATGCGGTATTGCTCGATGGCAAGCCCGTCGGCGAAGGACTGATGGATGCCGCGGTGACGGCGCTTTGCGCGCTGCATGACAAGGGCAATAATTCGCGCACGGGCGCGATCTATGTCGTGAAGCCCAAAATGCACGGGCCGGAGGAAGTGGCGTTTGCCTGCGCCATCTTTGCCTCGGTGGAAGGCTTCCTGGGGCTCAAGCCGAATACGATCAAGATCGGGATCATGGACGAGGAGCGCCGCACGTCGGCCAATCTCAAGGCCGCGATCTATGAAGCGCGGGAGCGCGTATTCTTCATCAATACCGGTTTCCTCGATCGGACCGGCGACGAAATCCATACCTCGATGGAAGCCGGCGCCGTGCTGCGCAAGGACGAGATCAAGTCCGAGCGCTGGATCAGCTCATATGAGGACCGCAACGTGTTGATCGGGCTTGCCTGCGGGTTCTCTGGCAAGGCGCAGATCGGCAAGGGCATGTGGGCGCGGCCGGACGATATGGCGGCGATGATGGACGCCAAGATCGGTCATCCCAATGCCGGTGCGAATACAGCCTGGGTGCCTTCGCCGACCGCGGCGACACTGCATGCGCTGCATTACCATCAGGTCGATGTGTTCGAGGCGCAGACGCGGCGCCATAATCAGGCTGTACCGGGGCTTGCCGACCTCTTCTCGATGCCGGTACAGGCGCCCTATGCGCTCACGCGCGAGGAAATCACCCGCGAGCTCGAAAACAATGCCCAGGGCATTCTGGGCTATGTGGTGCGCTGGGTGCAGCAGGGCGTGGGCTGCTCCAAGGTGCCCGATATCAACAATGTCGGGCTGATGGAGGATCGCGCCACCTGCCGCATTTCCTCGCAGGCGGTGGCCAATTGGCTGCGTCATGGTCTGGTCAGCCGCGACGAGGTGACGTCCACTTTCGAGCGGATGGCGGTGATCGTCGACCAGCAGAACGAGGGCGATCCGATCTATCGGCCGATGTCGGAAAATTACCAGTCGGTGGCTTTCCAGGCGGCGCTGGATCTGGCGCTCAAGGGGGCGGATCAGCCGAGCGGCTATACCGAGCCGCTGCTGCATGCCGCGCGGCGCAAGGTGAAGGCACGCGAGGCCAAGTAGGTTGCAAACACAAAAATCCCCGCGGAAGCGGGGATTTTCGTTTGTGGGATCAGACTTCCATGAAGGCGACGCGCGCGGCGCGGGCCATTTGGACCAGGACCATATGCATGTCCTGTGGCACGGTGATGGGCTTTTCGAAGAAGATGCGCCTGATATCGTCGCCATCGGCAATGTCGATGCCTTCGGCGTCGATGCCGGTGAGGACCCATTTGCCGCCGGGCGCCTTGGCGTAATGACGGGCGTAGAGATCGACGGCTTCGAAATGGTCTTCGTTCATATGCTCGATGGCATTGCCTTCTGCCGCGGCGAGGGCAGCATCGCCATTTGAGAGCAGGTCTTCGGCGGTCAGGGCGAAGGCCTTGCCGAAGCCGCCATTGAGGCTGGCGGAGCGTGGCTCGAGGCGCACGAAGCGGAAGTCGCCAAGCTCGGCATAGAGTTTTGCCTTGGGCTGATGGGCCAGATAGCGGGCAGCGATGCGCTGGCTATCGGGGTCGTCGCGTTCGAGGATTTTTGCCTCGGCGGCGATGGAAATACGCGGGTGGGCCAGGGGATCGCCCTTGCCGGTTTCGCCGAGGAGGAGCGAGCAGCGGCCGTCGGCTTTGAGCGCCGGGAAATGTGCGGCGAGCCCGGAAATCAGCAGGACCGGGGCGCCGTCGAAATCGGTCGATACGCCGACGCGCGTCACCTGCGGTGCACCGGTCTGCGGATCGAGCGTTGCCAGGGCGCCATGGCGGGCGGAGCGGAGCAGGGTCTTGGCCTGGCGACGGGCTTCGTCGCTGGTCGGCTGCAATACGGATTTTTCTTCCGCCATGGTCGGGCTTCCCTCGTGTGTTTCAGCGGCACTAAGGGATTAAATGCTGATCGTCAATGTCAGATTAAATCATAAGAGGGCAAGGTGATGCCGGTGCCCTCATGGAAAATCTCGATCTCGTTGGAGAGAAGGGTGGTGGCGCTGCTGATGGGCTCGCTGGTGCCGGGATTGCGGGCATAGCGCGGATGGGCGCCGGAAGCGATCAGAAGGCGCAGACGGTGGCCGGCGAGAAAGCTGTGGGCAGTGGCATGGAGGGGGAAATTAAGCGCCCAACTGCCATCCTCTTCGGTGCGGGTTTCAGGCGTTACGCGCAGGAGGCCATCGCAGATATTGGTGGAGACGCCATCGGGACCGACATCGGATAGGCGCACGAAAAAATCGGCATGCGCCAGACTGGCGCGGGCGCGGAGGCGTATCTGGCACTGGCCGATGACGGTCAGGGCTTTGAGCAGGACTGGGCCGGTATAGGTAAGGACGTCGGAGCGGCTTTCGAGCGGCGCATTGTCCTGGGCCCCGGCGCCGGTAAAGGCGAAGATCGCACCGCCGAGATTGGGCGTGGGGTCATTGGGGTCATATCGATAGCGATCGCTGCCGGTGCTGGATGGGGCGCCCTCGAGCAATTGTCGGTCCGGGCCGATGTTGAAGTTGATCGGGGCCGGTGGGCCGGGCGGGTAGCGGTCGAATTCATGCCATTCGTCCCGTCCCGAAATGTGAATGCGGACGGGGTTTTTGCGCAGACCCGAGGCGTCGCCCAGCAGTTTGGCACGCATCCAGTGCAGGGTTTCGCGCAGATTATCGCGCTGCAATTCCTCGGCGATGTGAAACCAGGTGCCGATGGTGAGGTATGGCTGGTGGCCGAGCTCCACCAACCTCTGATAGTCGGCGAGGAGGGGATCGAGCATGAAATCGTACCAGCCCGAAATGAAGTGCACCGGGGGCGTGGTTTCCGACAGGCGATGGCTGTGGTCGATCTCTTTCCAGAAGTCGTCATTGCCGATGGCATGGCTGAACCAGTAACGCCAGAAGCCGATCTTGTGGCCCACGGCGGTCTTGTCGGCTTCGATCAGCGGCAGGACGGCGGCGGCGCGCTCGGTGCGGCGCTCGATATCGCCCGAGAACATGCGGGCGGCCGTTGCCAGTGGCCGGCTGCGCAGGCCTTCGATGACCTGGACCCAACTCAGCCAGAGATTGAGATGAAAGGCGCCGGAGGGAAAGACGACGGGGCGGAAATTGGAGGTCGTCACCTTGGTGGCCATGGCGGCGACCGGAGGCAGGGCGTCGGAAATGGCCCATTGGGCATAGCCGAGATAGCTCGGGCCCGTAAGACCGATGCGCCCGTCGAACCAGTCCTGTTCCTTGATCCATTTGAGCGTGGCGAGGCCATCGGCACGTTCATTGGCGAAGGGGTCGAATTCCCCGCCCGAGCGTTCGGTGCCGCGACAGGCCTGGATGACGACGTGAAAGCCGCGCTCGGCATAGGCTTCGCAAATGGCGCTGAAACCGCGCCTGCCATAGGGCAGACGCATCAGAATAGTTGGATGGGGGCCATCGGCGCGGGGCGCGTAGTGATCGGTCTTGAGGATGACACCGTCATCCATGGCGAGGGAGAGTCCGCGCGTTTTCTTCACGCCATTGAGCCGGGGCGGCAGGTCTTCGACCCAGGCGAGATAGAGCGAGGACAGGCTCATTCGTCAGCTCACGAAGTCGAACTTGTCGACATCGAACAGGCCCCTATCGGTCATCTTGAGATGCGGGATGACCGGGAGGGCAAGGAAAGCGACCTGCAGGAAAGGTTCGGGCAGGACGCAACCCAGCGCCCTGGCGGCATCGCGCAGGTGATGGAGGTCCTGGGCGACATCCTCGAAACGTCTTGGGCTCATCAGGCCGGCGATGGGGAGGGCCAGTTCGGCGGTCACCTTGCCGCCATCGGCGGTGACGAAGCCGCCCCCCAGTTCGATGAGGCGATTGACCGCCACGGCCATGTCTTCGTCGGTGGCACCGACCACCGTGATGTTGTGGCTGTCATGACCCACCGAGGAAGCGATGGCGCCGCGCTTGATGCCAAAACCCGTTACGAAAGAGCGGCCGATATTGCCGTTCTTGCCGTGGCGCTCGATGACGGCGACTTTTATGACGTCGGCGGTGAGGTCGGGCTGGAGGCCTTTTTCGGTCGAGGCGAGCGTGGCTTCCTCGCGGAAGGTAAGGATGAGGCCGGGTCTTACGCCGATCACCGGGACGCGGTTCTGGCCGGGCTTGGGTTCGGTGATGAAGGCGTCGGCCGTTACCGGCCTGGCCTTGACGGAGGTGAGGCCGACCGGCCCGACAGTGCCGCGGGTTTCGAACAGTTCAGGCGTGACGACACGGCCGGCGGCGATGACGCCCGAGACGTGGCAGTCTTCAAGGCTGTCCACGATAGCGATGTCGGCGCGCCAGCCGGGACCGAGCAGGCCGCGGTCCCGGAGGCCGAAGATGCGGGCGGCCGAGTGGCTGGCGGCGCGGTAGACGTGGTGGAGCGGGCGGCCCATGGCGATGAGGCGGCGGATGGAGCTGTCGAGATGGCCTTCCTCGGCGATATCGAGCGG
>DATMSG010000176.1:0-1770 GCA_035565515.1 Devosia sp. | reverse complement strand
GTTGGCTTCGCCTTCGCTTTCCAGCCGCAGGGGGTTATTCGCCCCGCAGCCGATATTCCGGCCTATCAGCCGGCCACGGGCGATAATAGCCCGGCCAACTGGACCTCCTATGGCCGCACCACGGCGGGCCTGCGCTATTCGCCCTTCGACCAGATCAACCGCGACAATGTGAAAAACCTCGACCTCGCCTGGACCTATCGCACCGGTCGCGGCGATATCGGGCTTGACCAGAATACGCCGCTGCAGATCGACAACCTCGTTTATTCGTGCACCACCTCCAATGTCATCATCGCCCTCGATGGCGATAGCGGCGAAGAGGTCTGGAAGTTCGACCCCAAGGCCAGCGGCCCCTTCTGGCAGCGCTGCCGGGGCCTCGGCTATTTCGAACTGCCCGCCGGCCAGCAGACCGATGGCCAGCTGTGCAATACGCGCCTGATCATGACCACCATGGATGCGCGCCTTTTCGCCATCGACGCCAAGACCGGCGCCGTCTGCCCCGGTTTCGGCACCAATGGCGCCGTGTCGCTGGCTGAAAACATGGGCGAAATCATCCCCGGCTTCTATTTCCAGACCTCGGCGCCTCTCGTTGCCCGCGACAAGATCGTGATCGGTGGCTGGGTGGTCGACAATCAGATGGTGGGCGAGCCTTCGGGCGTCATCCGCGCCTTCAACGCGGTTAGCGGCGAACTCGACTGGGCCTGGGACCTCGGCAACAAGGCCATTACCCGCCTGCCCCCGCCAGGTGAAACCTATACGCGCGGCACGCCCAATATGTGGACCACCGCCGCCTATGACGACAAGCTGGGCCTGATCTATGCCCCGCTGGGCAATACCACGCCCGACTATTTTGGCGGCAATCGCCCGGCCTTTTCGGACGAATACAATGCCAGCCTCGTCGCCCTCGACATCAATACCGGGCGCGAACGCTGGAAGTTCCGCACCGTCAACCACGACATCTGGGACTATGACCTGCCGAGCCAGCCGGCCCTGCTCGATCTGCCCGATGGCAATGGCGGCACTGTTGCCGCCGTTCTCCAGACCACCAAGCGCGGGCAGCTCTTCCTGCTCGATCGGGCGACCGGCGAGCCGCTGGCCGATGTCGAGGAAAAGCCCGTGCCCCAGACCGGGCAGGTGCCGGAAGAATATCTCGCCCCCACCCAGCCCTATTCGGTCGGCATGCCCACGATCGGGGCGGACCACCTGACCGAAGCCAAGATGTGGGGGCTGACCATGTTCGACCAGCTCATGTGCCGCATCGCCTTCAAGCAGCTGCGCTACGAGGGCGACTTCACCCCCATCGGGCTCGACTACGCGATTTCCCAGCCGGGCAATATCGGCGGGCTCAACTGGGGTTCGGTCTCGGTCGACATCCCCAATAACCGCGTTTTCGTCAACGACGTGCGCGCCCCGAGCAAGTTCGCCCTCGTCCCCCGCGACGAATACGAAGCCTTTGCCCAGCGCGTCCATGCCGACGATACCGGCCACGGCCCCTCGCCCCAGCGCGGCACGCCCTATGGCATGGCCACCGAAATGTGGGTCTCCCCGCTCGGCGTGCCCTGCGTCAACCCGCCCTTCGGCACCGTCACGGCCATCGACATGAACACCCGCCAGATCGCCTGGCAGGTGCCGGCCGGCACCGCCGAACAGCTCGGGCCCCTCGGCATCAAGACCAAGCTGCCCATGCCCATGGGCCTGCCCACCTATGCCGGCACCTCGGCCACCGCAGGCGGCCTCGTCTTCTTTGCCGGCTACCAGGACTACTATATCCGC
>DATMSG010000175.1:0-5964 GCA_035565515.1 Devosia sp. | reverse complement strand
CCGGACCTGGGGTCCGGCGGTGCTTGGCATTGGTCAGCGGCTGATTAGGCAGCGTGGCCTTCAAGCCACTTGGTCAGGCCCGCCTTGGGCGTGCCGGCACCGATCTTCATGTCGGCGGCTTCGCCGTTCTTGAACAGAATCATGGTCGGGATGGAACGGACGCCATATTTCACGGTGGTCGAGGGGTTTTCGTCGACATTGAGCTTGACGATCTTCACCTTGCCCGAGAGCTCGGTGGAAAGTTCATCGAGGACGGGGGCGATCGCCCGGCAGGGCCCGCACCACTCGGCCCAGAAATCCACCAGAACGGGTTCTTGGGAATTGAGGACTTCCTCGCCAAAGGTGGCGTCGGAAACGTGCTTCGTCATTTATTGTGCCTTTTGGGTTGAAAGCGGTGGGTTGTTTGCTCCCAAAGCTGGTGAGAGTCCAGCCTTTGGACAAGGTCCTTCACTTGAGGGTGAAATTTCCCCGCGCTTGTTCGAGAAGCTCGGGCGGCAAATTCATCAATGATTCCAATTCGGTCCATAGAATTGCCGCGCGAACGGACCGGCCGGGGAACAGCTGGCTTGCAACCAGCGCATAAAGCGCGAGTTGCGTAACGTACCTCTGAGGCACCTCACCCTCCGTTTTCGGCGCCGTTGCGTCGGACTTGTAGTCGATCACCAACACGCTGTGGTCGTCAACCACAAGCCTATCGATACGCCCCGAGAGGCGGATTGGTTCCCCGCCGCGGAGGACGTCAACGAGAAACGGCAGTTCGGCGCGGCTATCGGGGCCGAAGAGGTGGGCAAATTCGCGGCGTTCGAGAATGGACCGGGCTTTTGGGGCGAGCCGCGCCTGCTCCTCCGGCATGTCGGGCAGCAGCACTTCGAGCGCGCGGGGGATGACATTAGGCCAGAGGGCGCGGTCGATCTTGCCCAAATGCTGTAGCAGGGCATGAAGGGCGATGCCGGATTTTCGCGCCGTTTCCGCATCACGTACCCGCTCGGCCGCCGTGGCAAGGGCAGGTTCGCTGGCCTGGGCCGCATGGGCGCGGGAGGGCGATGTGGTGAGCGGCGGAACGAAGACGGGCAGCGGTTCTGGCTCGATCCAGCGGAAGGGCGCCGGGCGCGGTGCGGAAGAACCAGCAATGCCGGCCGGCTGCGGGCGCACCAGGGGATAGACGAGGGCGGCAAGGCCGTCCTCCGTTTCCAAAAGCTCGGCCTCGCCGCCAAGGGCCGATTCTATGGCTTCATACCATGAGCCTTCGAGCTTGCCGGTCTGGGTGAGGGCACCGGTGACATAGAGCTCGTCCTCGGCGCGGGTCATGGCGACATAGAGTTTGCGCCAATATTCCTGCGCCAGATTGGCATCGGTCTCTTCCTTGATCGCAAGGGTTGCCGGCACGTGCTGGCGCTGGCTGGCGGCGTGGATGAGGAGCGGGCCGGGATTGTCCGAGACGATATAGACGGGGCTCCCGATCTGCTTGGCGGCCGGCTTGCTTGCCGCATCGGCCATGATGACGATCGGGGCCTCAAGGCCCTTGGCGCCATGCACGGTCATAACGCGGACGCCACCGCCGCCCTCGGCCAGCTCGCGCTTGATCGAGACATTGCGCTGGCGCATGTCGGCGGCAAAACCCTGTAGCGAAGGTTGTTCACGCTGCTCGTGGTCGAGGGCGAGTTGCAAAAATTCGGAAATGACTTCGTCGACTTCCGTGCCGAGCCGCGCGTGGAAGCGCTTCAGGCCCTGATCGGCATAGAGCACTCTCGTCAGGAATTCGAAGGGGCGCTCAAAATCGAGATCGGCGCGCCAGGCGGTGAGCCTGTCGGCGGCGGTCTTTGCGGCGGGCTGGACCGAGGCGAGGAGCGCCGACCACAGGCTCTGCCGATCGGCGCGGGTACTGGCGAGGTTGAAAAGGTCATCCTCGGAAAAGTCGAAGAGCGGCGAGCGCAGCAAAGCGGCCAGTTGCAGATCGTCGGCCGGGTTCAGCAGCACGTCGATCAGCGCCAGAAGATCGAGCACGGCGATATGGCCGGTGACCGCCAGCCGGTCGGCACCGGGTGTCGGCACGCCGCAAAGACGCAGGGCCCGGATGATTTCCTGAAAGAGGGCGCTGCGCGATTGGACGAGGATCAGCACGTCATCGGCGGTGACGGCGCGGCCGCGCTGGGCCAGTGGTCGCCCTTTGTCGATCCAGCTTTTGATCTCCCGGGCAATGCGCAGGGCGACCTGGCGCGCGGCGCTCTGTTCGGCTTCCACGGGTTCGAGCGGCCATTGGCCATCGCCGGCGTCCGATTTTTGCGCCTGGATGGGCGGCCAGAGGGTGACGGTACCGCCCGGCTGGCTGCGGGCGGCGGTGTGCACCACCGGATCGGCGGCCAGAAGCGCAAGCTGGATGTCCGGCCGGGCACAGACCTTGTCGACGGCGTCGAGGATGCCCGAAAGCGTGCGGAAGCTCGTATGCAGCGGCAGGCGGGCAAAGGCCATGTCGGCCGCTTCCGCCCGGCGGGCGAAATCATAGCCGGTGGTGCCGAAAAGGGCTGGCTGGGCGCCCTGGAAGGAGTAGATCGACTGCTTCTGGTCGCCCACGGCAAAGACCGAGCGCGGGCGCCGCGCCGCGCCTTCCCCGACAAAGAACTCGTCGGCAAGAGCGGTGACCACTCGCCATTGCTGGTCATTGGTGTCCTGGCTCTCGTCGACCAGGATATGTTCGATGCCGGCATCGAGCTTGTATTGCACCCAGGGGCCGATCTCGGGATTTTCGAGGAGATCGCCGAGGCGGTCGACGAGATCGTCGAAATCGAGCAGGGCCCGGCGGCGTTTGTCGTCTTCGTAGCGCTTGGAGATAGCCACGAGAACGTCGAGCACGGCATTGCTACGCTCGACGAGCTGGGCGGCGCGGATGGCACTTTCAAGCGCGACGAGGCGATCCTGCTCCTGGGTGAGCAGGGCCAGAAAGTGCGGGTGAGCGGTCTGTTCGGCCTTGGTGAGCAGGCTGGCGCGCGGCTCGCCCTTGCCGGTAAAAAAGGCGGCATAGAGCTTTTCGCGGTCGGGCCGCTCCGGATCGAGCCGGGCGAGGAGATCGACGCATTTTCGATTGCCCTCGGGATTGCCGCCAAGCACCGAGATAAGATGGCGCAGGATTTCCGGGGTAAGGAGGGTGTCGCGCACGGCGCTGTCAATCAGCTCGGCCGCACCGGCAGTGTCGGCGCCGACGAGACGCCGCAGGCGTGCCTTGGCGGCTTCGGGATCGGCGAGCAAGGGTTTTAGTCGCGCGCCCTTGGAAAGGGCGGTGCCGATCGCCTCGGTGATGTGGTGATCGCTCAGAAGCTGGAACAGGGTTTCGACGGCGCCGCCATTGGCGCCCCCGCGCAGGCCCTCGGCCAAGACGTTTTCGCGGGCCGCGAGAATGAGCTGGGTCTGCTGATCTTCCTCGATGACGGAAAAATCGAAAGGCACGCCGGCTTCGATGGGAAAGCGATGCAGCACCGCCTCGCAAAAGGCGTGAATGGTGAGAATGCGCAAGCCACCCGGCGTTTCGAGGGCGCGGGCAAAAAGCGTACGGGCGGTGTGGAGCGCGGCGGCATCGGGCGCGGTGCCGAGGAGGTCATCGAGTTTTTCGCGCAGCGCGGCCTCTTCAATGACGGCCCATTCGGCCAAGTGCTGCGAGACGCGCTTGCGCATCTCGGCGGCGGCGGCCTTGGTATAGGTGAGGCAGAGGATGGATTCCGGTTTCACCCCGGCCAGCAGCAGCCGCAATACGCGGCGAGTGAGGACGAATGTCTTGCCCGAGCCGGCATTGGCCTCCACCCAGATCGAATGGCTGGGATCGGTGGCGCGGCCCTGGGCGTGCCTGGTATTGTAGGGGACCGAGAGTTTTCCGCGTTCCGCGCTCATGCTTCGTCCTCCCCGCCATCCACCTGGGTCCATTCGGCGACGCGCGCCAGATGGTCATAGGCGCCGGCAAAGCGCTGGCCGGCGAGCGGCAGCAGCCGGGCCGGCATGGGGGTTTCGCGGAAGAGAAAATGCTCGATATGGCTTTGCAGGCGGCGATTGATCTCGTCGGCGGCTGCCATTGGCGGCATGCCGTCGGCCGCCTTGAAATCGGCGGGCTCAAAGGCCTCGGGGCCGAGGCCGATCTTCACATAGGTGAGGGCGCTGGCCGGGGCGGCCGGGATGCCGGTCATGGCGCCGGCTTTGGTCATGACCGCTTCCATCAGCAATTGGGGTGCTTCAAATGCTTTCATCATCGCCGGGGTGGGCGGCGAGCCGGTCTTGAAATCGAGGATTTCGACCGTGCCATCCGCCATTTCATCGACGCGGTCGGCCTGGCCGGTGATCCTGAACGGTTCGGCAAGATGAAGCGGCATTTCGCCTTTGATTTCGGCATGGCGCTGGCGCACATGGGGCTGGCGTTCGCGCTCGAAAGCCAGAAATTGTTCGGCGGCGGTGGCAAAGCGCTTGAGCCAGATGTCGCGGCGCTCGCCAATGGCTTCGAGCCCCGAAAAGGCGTCGGCGGCGATGCTCATCAGCGTATCGAAGGCGTCGGGCGCGGTCGGATCGTGCCCCTCCATGACGAAGCGGGCAAAGGCGTCGTGAATGATGGTGCCGCGCTCGCGCGCATCGGGCACGTCGCCCAAGGGATCGAGCCGGCGCAGCTTCAGGATGTGTTTTGCATAGAGGTCGTAAGGCGAGCGCATCAGCGTCTCGACCTCGGTGACCGAGAGTTTTCGCGGGCGGATGCCGGCAGGTGGATTGGGCAGCGGGCGGGTGGCCGGGATGACCGTCTCCACCGCGTCGATAGCGCGGGCGGCTTCGATCCAGCCACGGCCGCGCTGGCGCATGGCCTTGGCGGCGTCTTCGCCGGCAAAGGCATCGAGTCGCTGCACGAGGCGCGAAGGCAGGGAGGGGCTGGTGCCCACGCGGTCGGCATAGGCAATGATCACATTGGCATTGCCCATGGCCTCAAAAAAATCGTGGGCGGCAAGACCCTGCAATCGTTCGGGTGGCTCGAGCCCGACCGCAAGGCGCATGCCACGACTGAGCCAGGGACCGGGATCGGCCGGCTCGGGCCAGATGTCTTCGTTAAGGGCGCCGAGGATCATCAGATCGGGGGACATCAGGCGGGCCTCGATCTGACCCCAGATGGCGATGTCCTTGCGGCTGTCGATGCGGCTGCGGACCTGAAAACCCTGCATGAGGGCCGAAAGCACGGCGTCGAGCCCGGATGGCGCAAAGGCATGGCCTTCGCCGGTCAGCCTGGCCATTTCATCGGCCCAGGCCTGCAATTCCTCGCGTCCGCGCACCGGGGCACCGGCTGCGACCCGATCGAGGGCGCCGACAATGGCGCCGGCAAGATCGGCGGCACGGATCAAGGGGGCCGCGAGAAGGCGGGTGAGCGGGGTGAGGGCCGCGGAAATATCGTCGAGCAGCGCCAGGATGGCGGGAGCTTGCGTCTCATTGAGACGCCGCGCGGCGCCCTTGGGCGGTTGGGCAAGGTGTTCGGCGAGGGCCGCGCGCAGGCCATCGAGGCCGGGGGCCGGTCTTTGGCCACGGAGGAGGGCCAGTTCGATGTCGTCGGCGAGATTGGAAATGTCCGCCCGGCTGCGACCGAACAGGCTCGCCCGATTGCGCAGGAGGGAGATCAGATCGACGGCAGCGCACTGGTTTACGGCCAGGGTGAGAATCTGGCGGGCGAGACGCCCGATGGTCGATTGGAACAGCGGCGCGCCTGCCGCATCGTCGACCACCACGCCAAAGCGGCCGAGTTCGGCAGCGATGCGGCGGGCGAGGTTGCGGTCCGGCGTGATGATACCGACGGTCTGCTGGTTGGCGAGGGCCTCGCGGGCGGCAATGGCGATGGCGCGGGCCTCTTCGTCTTCGTGGCGGGCGGCGATGATCGCAATCCCACCAAGCGCGGCGTCGCGCGTTTCGGGATCGGGCCGCTGCCCGGCCCAGAGCGCGGTTTCCGAGGTCAGGGCC
>DATMSG010000174.1:0-13745 GCA_035565515.1 Devosia sp. | reverse complement strand
GACCCCGAGCGACCCGACTTCCCGCCCGACACTTCGTCGGTGCCGCGTGTTATCGGCGGGAATGAGGGCATGATGGCACGAAATGAGGGGGGCGGGGATAAGCTGGATAGATTGTCGGCAGTTGTTGGGTTGGTGGCTCCCGTCACGCCCTCCCATCCTCCCCCTTAACGGGCGAGGACGGGGCGCGATCCCGGCTCCGCGCAAGCGCCCCGAAACAAAAAAGCCCGGCACGAATGCCGGGCTTTCTGTTTGGGATGGACCGCTTACTGGCCGTTTGCCGGGGTTTCGACCGGAGCCGGAGCTTCCGTGCCCACCGTCGGGGTCAATTCCGAGCCGTCCTCCAGCGTGACCGCCGGCGGGGCCACGGTCTCTTCGATGCCGAGGCCATCGAGCGCGGGCTCGGTGCTTGGCGTAGCGGCTTCCGGGGCAGTCTGCGGCGCGATGGGCGGCGCAAAGGTCGTGCTGGCCGCCGGCAGTTCGCCGTTCGAACCGAAATAGCGGAAGAAGGCGCTATCGGGCGAGAGGACCATGGTGGTGCCGGTCTTGGCGAGGGCGGACCGGTAGGCCTCCATCGAGCGGTAGAACTCGAAGAATTCCGGATCCTGACCATAAGCGGCCGCGAAGATGCGGTTCCGCTCGGCGTCGCCCGTACCGCGGATGATTTCGGCATCGCGGGTCGCGGCAGCGACGATTTCGACCGACTGACGATCGGCGATAGCCCGCAGGCTCTGGGCCTGTTCTTCACCGCGGGCACGCAGGAGCGCGGCTTCGGCAAGACGTTCGGCACGCATACGCTCGAAGGTCGTGGCCGAGACGTCTTCGTCGAGATCGGTGCGCAGGATGCGCACGTCAACGACATCGATGCCGAGTTCGGCCAGATCCGGACGGATCAGTTCGCGGGTTTCGCGCATCATCTGGGCGCGCTGGTCGGACAGGGCGGCGCTGAATTCTCTCAGACCGTAGACCTGACGCAGGGCCGCATCGAGGCTGGCGCCGATACGATCCTCGGCAACCGAGAGCTGGCCGGTGGCACGCTCGCGGAAGAGACGCGGATTGGAAATGCGATAGGTCAGGAAGGCATCGACCTGGTAGAAGGCGTTGCCCGAAACCTGCACGCGCATATTGGCAATGTCATAGCGCAGCAGGCGATCTTCGATGATCTGCACGCTATCGACCACATCGGTCGGGATCTTGAAATAGAGACCCGGTTCGGTCCGCACATCGGTGATCTGGCCGAAGCGCATGACGATGGCCTGTTCGCGCTCGTCCACGACGTAGAGCGAGGAGAAGAGGATGTAGAGAGCCGCAACGATGACGGCGCCGATGATAAAGAGGCGGTTCGTCATGATCAGTTCCCCGTCGAAGTCGTGGGCCCGGAGCGAAGCTCAGGCAGCGGCAGATAGGGCACGACCCCAGAGCCGGAGGCTCCGTTTTCGATCAGCACCTTTTCCGAACCACCCAGAACCTCTTCCATGGTTTCAAGGAACAGGCGCTTGCGCGTGACTTCCGGAGAATTCACGTATTCGGCATAGACCGCATTGAAGCGTTCGGCTTCACCGGTCGCTTCCTGAACGACGCGGTTGGTGTAAGCGGCAGCGTCTTCACGCTGGGCCGCAGCACGGCCGCGCGCATCGCCGAGCAGCGTATTGGCGTAGGAGCGAGCTTCTTCCTGAAGACGCGTTTCGTCCTGGCGCGCGCGCTGCACTTCGTTGAAGGCATCGATAACTTCGGACGGCGGACCGGCATTTTCGATCAGGATCTGATTGATCGAGACGCCGAGGCCATAGCTTTCGAGGGTCGAAAGCGTGATGCGCTGCACTTCCGCCGCGATGCCCGAACGGTCGTCGCTATAGATGTCCTGCGCCGGACGGCGGCCGACGACTTCGCGCATGGCGCTTTCGGCGGCGTAGCGGACCATGGATTCTGGATCGCGCACGTTGAAGAGATACGCCACCGGGTCGTTGATCGCCCAGAAGACCGAGAACTGCACATTGACGATGTTCTGATCGCCCGAGAGCATCAGGCCGTCACGGGCCACTGCGCGGGCATTGCCGCTGGCATTGGCAGCGCCGATCTGGGTCTGGTTGACGGTGGTGGTGGCGCGCTCGACGGTTTCGACCGGCCAGAAGAGGAAGTGCAGGCCCGGACCCGACAGTTCCGGCTTGGGCGCGCCGAAGCGCAGCTCGACGCCGACTTCCTGCGGATTGATGGTGTAGACCGAATTGATGCCCCAGAAGGCGAGCAGCGCGACGACGCCGCCGACAATGGCCCAGCGGCCACCCGGGACACCACCGCGAAACTGGTCGCGTCCTCGATTGAGGATGTCTTCGAGATTGGGAGTATTACCACCGGGACGGCGCGGGCCGCCACCACCTCCACCGGGTGCCTGGCCCCAGGGACCGCCGTTATTGCGGCCGCCTCCGCCTCCATTATTCTCCCAAGGCATCTCGTTCCTTTCGGTTCCTGCGTATTTTGATTGCAAACTTATATAGGCAAGGCGTCGAAACGATCAATGCGTGGGGTGTTTTCGTCTTTCGTAGATTTTGATGCGATAGGGCGCCGGGTCCTTTTCCGACGGCGTTACCTCCGGCATATCGACAACTGCCCAGATTTCCGGGTCGATAGCGGGAAAACGAACGTCTCCATCGGGAGATAGCGCCACGTGGCTGATATAGAGCCGGTCGGCTTTCGCCATGGCCTGCGCGTAAATGTCGCCCCCGCCGATAACCATGATTTCATCGACACCGGCCGCCGAGGCCAGGCGGAAGGCGAGCGCATAAGCGGCTTCGAGATCGTGGACGACATCGACGCCTTCGGCCGCGTAGTCTTTTTGACGGGTGACGACGATGTGGGGACGGCCCGGCAGCGGCTTGGGAAAGGTCTCGAACTGCTTGCGGCCCATGATCATGGGCTTGCCCATGGTGGCGCGCTTGAACCAGGCAAAATCGGACGGGATGCGCCAGGGCATGTCACCGTCCTTGCCGATGACATTGTTTGCCCCCACCGCGGCGATGAGCGAAATGCGCTGGTTCATCCCCTGCCCTTTCTGCCTTTTGGCGTCATTCGTCCTCGATCCGCTTGAGCAGAAGGATTTCCAGCTCGCGATCGTAGGGCGGCCACCAGTCGGTCGCCGTCATCTGGAACGTGGTCGGGCCGATCTTCTTGACGTTCTCGCCGCAGAACGAGACGAGATTGTCGGTGCTGCCCTTGTCGACCGTCAGGGTAAACTTGCCTATGGGACCGGACCAGTTATTGCCGGTCGACCAGATGTAGGAAATCCAGTTTTCGTAATAGGGATAGCTGGTCCAGCCGTCCATGTCCTTACCCTGCTTGCGCACGGTCGAGACCAGGCTGTCTTCGACGCAATATTTCTTCACATAGTCGGCGTAGCGCGCCTCTGCATATTCGTCGCCCTCATTGGGAATGAAGGTGGTGGCGACCGTGCCGCCGACGCTGGGGCGGTAAGTGTGGACCACATCCGAAATGCCCGGCTTGAAGGTCGCTTCCCAGCTATAGGTGGATTTCAGGGTCCAGATCGGCACGATCTCGACCTGCCAGCCGCTGCCGGCATCGTATTCGGAATAATATACCAGCCCCAGCCGCGCGAGATTGCGGGCATCGGCCTCATCGAGCGCCTCCAGCGCCGTGGCGGTCGCCTCGCCGAAGGGTTCGAGCGGCACGCCGAGGTTTTTCAGGAGCTTGGTGTAGTCGATATTGTTGCTGAAGACATATTGGTGCAGTTCGGCCTCGACGGGCACGCCGTCGAAGGTGGTCTCAAAGCCGAAGAGATTGTTCGGGTCCTCGATGGGCGCATTGCCGTCGAAACCGACATTCTGGATCGGCACATCGACCATGAAATCGCCGCTGCCCTGAACATCGGGCATGGGGAAGGCCACCAGAATATGCTGGTCTTCTTCGGAGGTATTTTCGAATTCATAGGTCACGCGCACCTGCGTGGGCGAGATATAGAGGTCCTCCGAGGCCATCTTGATCTGCTCATTGGTGACGAAGACCAGACCGCCCGCCCCCAGCTGTGCCGTCGTATCGTTGCCCGCGGCCGGCACCGCAAGCATCAGTGCAAAGGCGGCTGTCGCGTAAACCCGCATGATGTGATTCCCTCTCCCTCTGTCCGGTTATTTCTAGCCGTTCTCTTTGCCGGAGCGAAGATAGGAGAACCATTTCCGGTCCAGCGCCGCCTCGAGATCGATGCCATTGTGCCGGGCATAGAGCAGCAGGAAAGCCAGCAGATCGGCCGCCTCATTGTCCCGGGCCTCGACGATTTCGGCATCGGTGAAATTCTTGCGCCGCCCGCGGCCAGAGAGGCGCAGATGCTCGGCGATGAGTTCGCCCAGCTCTTCCTGCATTTTGAGCGCATACCAGTCATCGTCGCGGCGCACGCCGGTTTCGCGCTCATACATGTCCGAGACTTGCGCGGCGAGGGCCGTAAGATCGGCAAGGGTGCGGCTCATATGGCCGCTTTCGGCAAAATCGCTGTCATTCTCGCCCCACTGGAATCGCGCCTGTCCCGGGATCATAGAGCGGCCTCCTCCGCCTTGCACCCCAAACGGCTTGCGGTGCCGGCGCGACCATTGCGTACTTGAGCGGGTCGCCGTTTGATCGTAAGGGCGTTTATCGGGAGAATGCAGTGCCGCATCGCATCAGGGTGATCGTCAGGGAAATCGGAGCCGCCATGGCGGTGCTGTCCCTCTACATCCTGATTCTACTTGCCCCGCTGCACCAGGCCGCCGGGCTTCAGCGCGATCTCGACGCGCTGGGCTATGCCTCGCTCGATCTCTGGTCGATCTGTCAGCCGCTGACGGTGGACCAGACGCAGGAAAAATCCGACATTGCCAAATGTCCGATGGCAGGTATCGGGAAATACGAGGTCGCGCTGGCGACTCCGGCCGCCATTGACCTTATGGGCCACGGTATTGCGTCGGACGTCTTCTACCCAATGGTGGCTTATGTCGGCCACTTGCAGCGCCCGCCTTTCGTGGGCCAGGCCCGAGCGCCGCCAGTAACGGTCTGACGAACCGGCTTCTCGCCGGACTTCCGACCCATATCGCTACTGGACATCATCATGATCCGTATTTTCGCCGTTTCGGCCGCCATTGCCGTTGCTTTTGCCGCCACGCCCGCCTTCGCTCACGCCACTCTCGAAACCCAGCAAGCCAAGATCGGCTCGACTTACAAGGCCGTGCTCCGCATCCCCCATGGCTGCGGCACCGAGGCCACCAATGTGGTTCGCGTGCAAATCCCCGAAGGCTTTTACAATGTGAAGCCGATGCCGAAGGCCGGCTGGACCCTGGAAACCGTCACCGGGCCTTATGCGCACAGCTACGACAACCACGGCACGGCCCTGACCGAAGGGGTCAAGGAAATCGTCTGGAAAGACGGCAATCTGCCCAACGAATGGTATGACGAGTTCGTCTTCCGCGGCACTTTTGCCGGCACCCTGGAGCCCGGCAAGTTCTACTTTCCCGCCATTCAGGAATGCGCTGGCGGCGAAGAGGCCTGGATCGACGTGAGCGGCGAGGAGAATGCCGAAATGCCGGCGCCGAGCGTCGAGCTGGTTCCCGCAGACGGCAGCGGCCACTAAACTTGCCACGGGGGGCGCTCGGCCGCGCCCTGTCTTCCAGGGAGGGCGGGATGCTTTTGCTTCCCCGTTTGCGGCTGCTCGCCGGATTGCTTCCACTGCTCGTCCTGCTGCCGGCCGAGGGCGCATTCGCGCATGCGCAGCTGCTTTCGACCGCACCGCGGGACAATGCGATCGTCCAGACTGCCCCGGAGGTGATCGCGCTCAATTTCAACGAGCCCGTGACGCCACTGGCGGTCCGCCTGATCGGGCCCGATGGCAACGGGCTCGATCTGACCGGGCAAGCGCAGGGCGGGGCGACGACGGAAATAATGATGCCCGCGGAAATGGCTGCGGGCACTCATGTTCTGAGTTGGCGGGTCGTTTCGGCCGATGGCCACCCCATTGCCGGCTCGCTGCTGTTTTCGCTGGGACGAATGAGCGGCGGGGCCGTGGACACGGCGAGCGATGGGGCCGTATCGGCGGCGCTCTGGGGGGCCAAGGCCCTCCTTTTCGTCGCCATGTTTGCCGGGATTGGCGGCGCGGCCTTTGGCGCGCTGGCGCCCCCTCCGCCGGCGGCCCGCAGGATGGCCTTTGGCCTGACCATCCTTGGACTGGTCATTGCGCCCGTCACGCTGGGCTTGCAGGGGCTCGATGCGCTTGGCCTGTCCCTGCTTTCGTTCTTCGACGCCGGTGCCTGGGGAGCAGGCCTCTCCACCTCTTATGGTGCAACTGCCATTGCCGCGACGGTCGCCTTCGCCTGGGCGACCGGGGCGCTCAAAATGCCGCCGGGAAAAATCCCCGCCTGGCTCGGCGTCGCTGCTGCCGCATTGGCGGCCCTGTCGCTGGCCTTGAGCGGTCACGCCAGCGCCGCCGCTCCGCAATGGCTGACGCGACCGGCAGTCTTCCTCCACATTGCGAGCGTGCTCTTTTGGGCCGGAGCGCTCCTGCCGCTCTCGATGCTGCTGCGCGACGCATCGGAGGAGGCAAACCGGGCACTGGCGTCGTTCTCGAAAGGCATTCCTTTCGCCGTCGCGCCTCTGGTGCTCTCGGGGCTGATCCTGGCCGTGGTCCAATTGGGGGCGCCGGGTCCGCAATGGGCGACGGCCTATGGTTTTATCCTTGCCGGAAAACTGGTGCTTCTCTTCTTGCTGTTCGGCCTTGCGATATGGAACCGGCATTGGTTGACCAGACCCGTTTTGGCCGGCAACGCCCCTGCCCACCAGCGGCTGCGACGCTCCATTGGCTGGGAAATGGTGCTGATCGTCATCATTCTGGCATTGGTCGCGGGCTGGAGATTCACCCCGCCGCCGCGCGCACTCGCCGATGTGCCGCTGGCCGCCGAGCCGATCACGGAGCATCTGATCGACGGCGACACCATGGCCATGGTGACGATCTCACCGGGCAGCGCCGGGCCCGTGGGCATCGAGATTATGGTTTCCGACATCGAGCACATTCCCAAGGAGGTTCTCGGCGTCACCTTCATCATGTCCAGCCCGGAGATCGGCATAGAGCCCATTCAGCGCGTGGCGACGGAAACCGGCGGCATCTGGCGCGTGGACGACCTGACCATTCCGGTTGCCGGCACCTGGCAGCTGGAAACCGAAATCCGCGTCAGCCGCTTCGAACTCGCCCGGCCGCGCGGGGCGGTTTCGATCCCTTGAGCGGGCGCAGCCAATTCGCCAAACGCGCTAGTGAAGGCCGTCGGGGTGGAAGAACTGGGTGATGTTATCGAGCGTCCAGCTCATGCATTGATGGCACCATTCGACCGCCTCGCGCATGCTGCGCTGCTGTGCCCAATGGGCCCGTCCGGCCTGGCGCCCCGGCAGACATGCGGCTACGAGGCTCGGGGTGCAGGTGGGATGGTCGTAAGCGGCTATGAAGAGCGCCATGCGGCGGCGCTGCTCCGCAGGGTCCCACTGTGGCTCGCCAAAATCGAGCCAGGTCCAGACCGAGTAGGTCAGGTCCCAAAGGCGTAGGCCTGGCCGGGCGGTATCGAAATCGATCATGCCGGTGGGCATGCCTTCGGTCATCACCGTATTGGCCGGCGTCCAATCATTGTGGCACATGACCTCGCCGCCTGCGGCCAATACCGGCGGAAAATCCACGGTGGCGTCATGAAAGGCGCGAAGCAACCGCGCGGCCGACGCCAATTGGCTATCGGAGAAATTGCCTTCGCCCAGGGGAACGTGACCGACAAGATAGGTCAGCATTTCGCGGCCCTGCTCGTCATATCCGAGAAAGCGGGGCGCTGCGTCAAACCCCTTTGCAGCCAGGTGGGCGAGGAGTGCGTGCTGCATGGTCAGGTCGCCGCTGTGGCGACGGCGCACCGTGTCCCCGGCGCGAACGACGCCATTCACCTGGCCCCCTTGCAGAGCTGTTTCGTCGTCGGCCATCTCTCCTCCGGTGGACAGCTAGACCGCTACGTCGGCCTTGATCGCGTCATGGGGGTGATAGTCCTCGACCACGAAATCCTCGATGCGGTAGCCGTCGATGGTTTCGGGGCGCCGGACGAGCTTCATTGTCGGCCATGGCCTGGGGTCGCGGGCCAATTGCACCCGGGCGACGTCCAGATGGTTGAGGTAGAGATGAACGTCTCCGCCGAACCAGATGAAATCGCCGGGTTCATAGCCTGACTGCTGCGCCACCATCAAAAGCAGCGCCGAAGCTCCGACGCAGTTGAAGGGCGCGCCCAGGAGCCAATCGCAGCTGCGCTGGAAGCAGAGCAGGCTGAGTTTGCCGGTCGTCGTCACATGGAACTGATAGACCATGTGGCACGGCGGCAGCGCCATGCTGCCGATCTCGGGAACGTTCCAGGCGTGGAACAGCATGCGGCGGCTGGAGGGGTTGGTCTTGAGCGTATCGATCAGCTGGGCGATCTGATCGTATTCCTTGCCATCGGCGCCGAGCCACCGGCGCCATTGCTTGCCATAGACGGGCCCCAGTTCGCCCCATTGCCGGGCAAAGTCGTCATCCTCGACAATACGGGCTTCGAACGCATCCTGCGTGATGGCCTCGCCCGTGGCCTTGCGATAGGCGGCGAGCGGCCAGTCGCTCCAGATGCGAACATTGTCCTTGAGCAGCGGCTGGATATTGGTGCCGCCGGTGAGGAACCACAGCATCTCCTTGACGGCAGTTTTCCAATAGACCCGCTTGGTGGTGAGGATGGGCACCTGGCCGCCGGACAGGTCGAACCGCATCTGCGCCCCGAAAAGCGATCTGGTGCCGACGCCGGTGCGGTCCATGCGCTCGTCGCCGCGCTCCAGGATCTGCTCCATGATGTCCAGATACTGGTATTCGGGATGACGCACGGTGCTGCTCCTGCGCTGTCGGACGGAGAAATGCCCTGGGGCGTTTGGCACCCAACCTACTTCGATTCCACCTGCTTGAGATGCCCCTCGACCAGTTTCGTCAACAGCTCGATTTGTTCCTGCTGCTTGCCGATGAGTTGGCGCAGTTCGTCACTGCGCATGTGATCGAGCTTTTCGTGCAGCGCCATGATCTCGATCTCGCATTTGAGATTGACCTCATAGTCATGGGTGGACACTTCCCGATCCTTCGCCGCCTGGCGGTTCTGGCTCATCATGATGACCGGCGCCTGCATGGCCGCGAGCATGGAAAGCAGCAGATTGAGGAAAATAAAGGGATAGGCATCGAAGGCCTGCCGCGCGAGGAGCACATTGGAGCCGGTCCAGAGCAGCAGAAATATGCCGAAGCCCCCGATAAAGGTCCAGGAGCCACCGAAGGCGGCCACCGCATCGGCCAGTTTCTGCCCGAAGGTCAGCCGTTCATCGAAGACGGCGGCAGAGTCATGCGCCAGAGTTTGCCGGAGGATCGCCCTTTCCACGACGATCCGCTCACGCTCGGTCAGGGACTGAGCGGCCTTGCCCAGAAAGGTCTCGGCGGCGTGGGTAAACTTGTCGGCTTTGTCGTTTGACATTTCGGCCTCGCGAAGCAGTAGATTGCCCCACTCTAGCGCGAGATTGCCACGGCAACACCTCTCCGGCCGGGAGGTAATAGAATACCGCCGAAATTGCTGACAGGGCGTGGCAGCAGCCTTGCGTTGAGATCGGGCAGTGCCAGAACCGAGGAGAGCAACATGGCCATCGAATATGTAAATCCGCCCGGCATGTATAAAAGCCCGGTCTTTTCCCAGGGCATCATTCTTCCGGCAGGCGCCCGTATCCTGCTCATTGGCGGGCAGAACAGCGTCAACGAAAAGGGCGAGGTTGTCTTCAAGGGCGACGTGGCGAAGCAGACCGAACAGGCGCTTGCCAATATGCAGAAGGTGCTGGACGCTGCAGGCGCGAGGCTCGAAGACCTCGTGAAAACGACCATCATCATGCAGCAGGATATTGATCTTCGGGCCGCCTTCGGCGCCTGGATGGCGGTCTGGGGCAATCGGCCCAATCCGCCCACGGTGACCGGCATGCGGGTGGCCGGTCTCGCCAATCCCGATTTCCTCATCGAAATCGAAGCCCAGGCCGTGTTGCCGTGAGCCCGGTGCTGCGGCCGCTGCGCAAGCGCGAAGACATGCCCGACTTCGTGCGCATAGCGCTCGAAGAGCGGGGCCTGCGCGAACAGTATGAGGCTCGCCCACCCTATCAGCGCAACGACTATCTGATGTGGATCAACAAGGCCAAACAGGAAGCGACAAAGCAGAAGCGGCTGGAGCAGATGCTTGAAGAGCTGGAGGGTGGCGGGGTCTATATGCGGATGAAATGGGGCGGCTGAGGTTTCAGCACCAGCTTTGCCGGTGGCCGCGCCATTCATGCGCCAGGCCCTCGGCGACGAGTATCTTCCCCACCGAGCGCCCATCGCGTTCGACGATCCGCAGCTTGCGGCCATAGCGGTCTTCGTCGCGATCGGCGGCGCGCAGGTCGAGCAGGGCGCCGCTGAGAAGTTCTGCGAGACGGAGCGAAGCCCTGCGGCCGAGCGCCGCTTCTTCGGCACATTGCGGCTCGCCGGTTTCGGGCGTGTTGATGTCGGCGATGCGGATTTTCGTGCCATCGAGCCAGAACGTATCGCCATCGACGACGCAGGTCGTCCGCGCCCCCCGCGCACACAGGCCGAAACTGCGGGGCGCCACGGTCCCGACGATCGGCGAAGGCGGATCGAGAAAGAATTCGGCAAGACCGGTTTCCCGAACGCCGACCGCCGCCACGGCGATAAGCCCGATAAAAAGCATCGGAATCAGCGGCAGATCGAGCCAGGCGCGCCTTTTGCGCCGCCTGATCCTGCCGCCGAAGAACTGCCTGCCTGTCGCCACGCCGAATCCACCCGCCCATACCGGTCTGGTTTGGCAGGTGACACTGGCCGGGTATATTCGGGGTTAACCTAGAGGCCGCCGCGAACCACGACGCTAAAAGTGTCGGCCTGTGGAACTGCCCGGGCCATAGGCCATTGGAACCACATGGAGGGTCCAATGCAGAACAGTCCCAAGCCTGACGACAGCAAACCGCCCCGCGATCCCGCCCTGAAAGACGTCGAGCCCGGCAGCGATGCCGACGAGACGCCGGAGGTCAGCAGGGTTCCGCCCGACCCCAATCGCAAGCAGCGGGAGGATCGCAATGAACAATCCTAGCAGGGAGCGCGGTATGGGCCGGATATTGGTCATTGTCGTCGTGGCCGCAATTGTCGCCGCCGTGGCCTATATGGTCATCAGCCAGAGTGGCGGCTCCGGCAGCGTGCCCGATCAGACCAATGACGAGATGGAAGTCGCGCCATCGTGACGGGGTTTTCCGCGGGGGCGTTGCACTGAAACGTCGGGGCACGCCCTTGTCCTTCGAGGCTGCGCTGCGCTTCGCTGGCGTCGGCCAATGCCGCAGAAAATTTCCCCTTCGCATTTGCATCTCGCCCGGCCCTGACCTATATAGAAATTGCCCTTCGGGGCTATGGCGATAAACGGTCATTGTAATAAACCCATCGGACCCGGGGGCGGTACCCGGCGTCTCCACCATCTCCCCTCTTCGAGGTGAGCCAATGGGGACGAAATAGGATCGACGAGGGCGTAAAGAGTGTGCTTTTGCTCGGTGAGGTACCACCGTTATCGGTCCAAAACTTATAGTTGCAAATGACAACCATAAGGCTCCGGTCGCTCTCGCCGCGTAAGCGGTGCTAGCACTGGGAATTAAGTCCTCCGCTCCTAGCCGGGCGACAGGCGGGGTTCGCAGGCACCTGGCAACAGAAGCCTGCACTTTTCCTCTATTCCGCCCGGTACTTGTGCCTTAGTCCTTGAAAAGTTCGGGAACGTGAGGCTGATATGGGCCATTCGGGATTCTGCCCGAAATAGCGACCACCAAGGAACTGAAATGGCCGAAGATCATCTGCGTTACGACATTCTCGCCCAGGAAGCCCTGCGCGGCGTCGTGCGCAAGGTTTTGGCCGAAGTGTCCCGCACTGGTCTGCCCGGCGAGCATCACTTCTTCATTTCCTTCGCAACGCGCGCCCCCGGCGTGCGCCTCAGCGAGAAACTGCTGACGCAGTACGACAAGGAAATGACCATCGTGCTGCAGAACCAGTATTGGGACCTCAAGGTCAACGAAACCGGCTTTGAAGTCGGCCTCAGCTTTGACGGCATTCCCGAAACGCTGGTCATTCCCTTTGCCGCCATCAAGGGTTTCTTCGACCCTTCCGTGCAGTTCGGCCTGCAATTCGATCCGGCCACCGCCCCGCGCGAGGATGGATCGGAAGAGGAAGCGGCCGATGCCAGGGCGGAGCGCACCGAAAAGGGCGAAGCATCGGGCGATGGCGAGCAGAGCGGCGAAAAGGTCGTCAGCCTCGACGCCTTCCGCAAAAAGCCCTGATTTTTAGGGCCGCGTGATGCACAAGCGGTCCTTCTCGATCGCCGGCCACCGCACATCCATAGCCCTTGAGCCCGAATTCTGGCTTGCGCTCGAAGAGATTGCTTCGGCGCGGGCACTGAGCCTTGCCGGCCTCGTTCGGGAGATCGACGAGACGCGCGAGGCGGCCAATCTGTCATCGGCCATTCGCCTTTTTATTCTCGCCTGGTATCGGGCGCGACCGGCTGGGCCTAGCGAAAAAGCGGATTGACCGGAGCAGGAGGAGCGTTGTTCACGCCGGGCTGAAAACCGAGATTGAGCGGCAGCGAAGGCGTGGTCGTTTCCGGCGTTGCGGGTTCTGCCGGTGGTGGCGTAGCGGGGCCCTGTTGTTCTTCCTGCGCCCGGCGAGCCGCCTCTTCAGCCGCGGCGCGGGCAGCAGCTTCCTCGGCGGCCTTTTGGCGCTGCTCTTCGATCAGGCGATTGCGTTCCGCGGCGGCGGCGCGCTGGCGGGCCTCGTTTTCGATCCGCAGGGCTTCGAGCCTGTCGACTTCAAGTTCATTGGCGCGAACCTGGATGGCGGCGATCAGTTCGCTCGTGTCGAGGTCGGCCACGGGCGCCAGGATCGTGCCACTCAATCGCGCAAGGATACGCGCCGCATCGTTCTCGATCAGGCCCGTCGGATCGGCATAGCCGAAAGGCGTCAGCACGAAGCTGCCATCGAGCCCGAGCGAGGGGAGAGCCAGATCGAGCCCCCCGGCGAGACGCGCCCCGCGGCCCTCGACGATCAGATTGGCGAGGCGCACAGTTCCGCCGGCAATGGCGAAGGCGCCATTGGCACTCGATGCCGTGAAGGCCCCCTGCCCCAGCGATTGATCGATGAGAATATCGAGCGCGCCCGCATCGATATTGAGCACATCGTCGAGCCCGGCAAGGGCCGGATAGACGCCGGGATTGAGACGCGCCAGCGACAGATCGGCCAGCGCGAAATTGCCCTCTCCCGCAAGGCTCGAAACAACCTCGGCCAGCGAAGCACCCGTGCCCGAAAAACTGGCGCCGCCTGTGACCCGAGCCGAAAGGCCGGAAGCGGCTTCGGATGTCAGGAGAGACGAAACCTCTACATTGTCGAGCGAGACGCGACCGGTGATCGTCCGATCCATCAGCGGACCGGCGCAACACTGACTGAATGTGGCGTTGAGACTGCCCCCGCCTATGGACCCCTTGAGGTTTGAAATGGCGAGCGTTTGCTGGTCCCAGGTGAGATCGAAGGCCGCATCCGCAAGGATGGAGGCGCCCAGCGCGATTTCCCCGGCCGTCACGGCAATCGCGCCGCGGGTCGGGCGGATGCTGCTGGTCTCGGCGAGCGGCCCTTCGGGCCACAGACCATCACC
>DATMSG010000173.1:0-7837 GCA_035565515.1 Devosia sp. | reverse complement strand
CGGGCTTGAAATCCAGGGAGAGGCACAACGCCCGTGATCCTCTCAGTTCTTCCGTGGACGACGTAGCTTTGATGCATTCTTGGGGTGCTTCTTTTTGTGACGCTTCCGCTTTGAAATTCCCATTGCGCAGTAGAGCACGGTGGTGGTGGCGCTATTACGCTTGCACTTCCTGCGCGGCTTCATCTGAGCTCGCAGCTTGGCCGCGACGAGCACCAGCATCCACCTGATAAATCTACTTGGTACACATTCCCGCAAGTACAGGATAACGCTCATGTCGTTGGCCTCCGGAGGGCATCCAATGCTCTCCGACTACCTCCTGAACATGTGTAGACGAGCAACTACGAACAAATACTCGTCCGCGCATTGTTCTTATCTTGTTCCTGTTTTATTCTAACGTCAACCTAGTTTTATCTGCGGAGTTGGGTGTTGAAGCCTATAGCGGAACGATGTGCAGCGGGCGTGGAAAACCGACTCACGGCTTGAACGCCGCCGCCCCCTCGGATAGACCGCAGCAAATCTGAAGGGATCCGAGCATGGCCGACACGCCCGCCAGCACCTCCGGCGACTTCCCCCCGTTCCGCCAACGACACCTCATTTCCATTGCTGATCTCAAACAGCATGAAATCATCGACCTGTTGGATCGTGCCGAGCGCATGGTCCCGGTCAGCCGGCAGGAGCGCAAATCGCTCCCCACCTTGTCCGGCAAAACCCAGATCAACCTCTTCTTCGAGCCCTCGACGCGGACCCAGTCCTCCTTCGAGATCGCGGGCAAGCGCCTCGGCGCCCTCGTGGTCAACATGTCGGTGAAGACATCCTCGGTCTCCAAGGGCGAAACCCTTGTCGATACGGCCGCCACGCTCAACGCCATGCGCCCCGACGTGCTGGTGGTTCGCCATGGCGCCGCCGGCGCGGTGGAACTGCTCTCGCAAAAAGTCGGCTGCTCCGTCGTCAATGCCGGCGACGGCGCTCATGAACACCCGACGCAAGCCCTTCTCGATGCCCTGACCATCCGCCGCCACAAGGGCCGCATTTCCGGCCTCACCGTCGCCATCTGCGGCGACATCGCCAATTCACGCGTCGCCCGCTCCAATCTGTTGCTGCTCGGCGCGCTCAACGTGCGCACCCGCGTCATCGCCCCGCGCAACCTCCTCCCCGCCGGCATCGAACATCTCGCCACCGAGGTTTTCACCGACATGGAAGAAGGTTTGCAGGGCGTCGATGTGGTCATGATGCTGCGCCTCCAGCACGAGCGCGCCAGCGGCAAGATGATCCCCTCGGTCCGCGAATATTACCGCTTCTATGGCCTGGATGCCGAAAAGCTGGCTTTCGCCAATCCCGATGCCATTGTCATGCATCCCGGCCCCATGAACCGCGGCGTCGAGATCGATCCGGCCATTGCCGATGGTGCCCGCTCGGTCATCACCGACCAGGTGGAAATGGGTGTGGCCGTCCGCATGGCCGTCCTCGACGCGCTGCTCTCGGGAGACCAGGCATGACAAAACCGCTGCTCATCGAAAATGCCCGCATCGTCGATCCCGCCTCGGGCACCGACCAGCGCGGCGCCGTGCTGATCGAAAACGGTGGCATCGCCGACCTCGCCCTTGGCGGCCCCGTCGGCGTGCCCGATGGTGCCGAAGTCGTCAATGCCAATGGCCTCGTCCTCGCGCCGGGCCTCATCGACATGCGCGTCTTCACCGGCGAGCCCGGCTGGGAATATCGCGAAACCCTCGCCTCGGCCGGCGAAGCCGCCGCTGCCGGCGGCGTCACCTCTTTCGTGATGATGCCCGACACCATGCCCGCCGTAGACGATGGCGCCGTGGTGGATTTCCTCGTCCGCCGCGCCAAGGCCACCTCGAAGGTCAACGTGCTCCCCGCCGCCGGCATCACCAAAGGCCTTGCCGGCAAGGACCTCACCGAATTCGGCCTCATGCGCGAAGCCGGCGCCGTCTGCCTTTCCGATGGCCGCAATTCCATCCAGTCGACGGCGCTCCTGCGCACCGCCATGTCCTATGCCGCCAATTTCGACATGACCATCGTGCATCACACGCTGGATATGAGCCTAGCCGGCGAAGGCGTCATGAATGACGGCCTCTTTGCCACCGTGCTCGGCTTGAAAGGTATTCCGCGCGAAGCCGAAACCATTCCCCTGTCGCGCGACCTGCAATTGGCGGCCCTCACCGGCGTGCGCTACCACGCCGCGCAAATCTCCACCGAAGGCTCGGTCGAAATCGTCAAGGCAGCCAAATCGCGTAACCCGCGCATTACCGCTGGCGTCTCGATCAACAATCTCTGCCTCAACGAAAACGACATCGGCCGCTACCGCACCTATTTCAAGCTCGGCACGCCGCTGCGCTCGGAAGACGACCGTCGCGCCGTCATCGAAGGCCTGCGCACCGGGGTGATCGATACGATCCATTCCGATCACGATCCGCAGGACAGCGAAGTCAAGCGCCAGCCCTTTGCCGAAGCCTCCATCGGCGCCATCGGCCTTGAAACCCTGCTCGCCGCCGCGCTGCGCCTTGTCCATTCCGACGACGTGCCGCTGCTCACGGTCTTGAAAGCCATGACCAGCCGGCCCGCCGAAATCCTCGGCCTTGAAGCCGGCCGTATCGCCAAGGGCGCCCCGGCCGATCTGATCCTTGTCGATCTCGATTATCCCTGGCAGGTCAACGAGAACGAACTCCGCTCCCGCTCGCGCAATACGAGCTTTGAAAACGCCCGCCTCGCCGGCAAGGTCATGCGAACCATCGTCGGCGGCGAAACGGTCTTTTTGCATAAGGACTAGCAAACACGCCCTTCCGGGGCGCCCACCAAGCACCTATCTTGCGGCACGGGAGGCCACCCAGCTTCCCGTGCGCTTCTTTTCATGGTGTTCCCAATGACGCTGTCTATGTATTCGGCTTCGGTGCCGGTCTTCTCGCGCATGCTCAAGAACCTGCTGGCCGTTTTCGAAAAGGCCGAGGCTTTTGCCGCCGCGCAGAACATCGACCTGCAGACCTTCGTCGAAACCCGCCTCGCGCCCGACATGATCCCCTTGAGCGGCCAGGTGCAGATCGCCACCGACGGCGCCAAGGGCGTCTCTTCGCGCCTCGCGCAAAAGCCGGTCCCGAGCTGGGCCGACGACGAAGTCACCTTCGCCGACCTCAAGGCACGCCTGCAAAAGGGCATCGACTATCTCGCCACCTTCTCACCCGAAGATTTTGTCGGCTCCGACGACCGCACCGTCACCATCAAGATCGGCGGCCAGGACACCGAACTCAGCGGCGAGACCTATCTCCTCAATCGCGGCCTGTCGAACTTCTATTTCCACGTCACCACCGCCTACGACATCCTTCGCCACAAGGGCGTGCCGATCGGCAAGAAGGACTATCTGGGCTGAGGGCGCCCCTCCACACACTCGGCGTCATTCCCGCTGTCGCGGGGATGACGCGGCGGCGCTGCCGACTTTCCTCAACTCCCATGCATCGGGCCCTTGCCCCGTCTCCGCCCCGGCGCTACTTCTTCCAGTAACAGGGGAGAAACCATGCCGATCGATATTCTGCCGCTCATTCTGGCGCTCGTGCTCGGCTATCTCGCCGGCTCCATTCCCTTCGGTCTCATCCTCACCCAGGCGGCGGGCCTTGGCGATATTCGCCAGATCGGCTCGGGCAATATCGGGGCCACCAATGTGCTGCGCACCGGCAACCGCCCCGTTGCCGCCGCGACTCTGGTTCTCGACGCCCTCAAGGCCGCCATTCCGGTTCTCGTCGCGCGCTATTTCTGGGGCGAAGACGCCGCCATGCTGGCCGCCGTCGGCGCCTTTCTCGGCCACTGCTTCCCCGTCTGGCTCGGGTTCAAGGGCGGCAAGGGCGTCGCGGTGATGATCGGTTCGCTCCTCTCCCTTGCCTGGCCCGTCGGCCTCATCTTCTGCGCCGTCTGGCTGCTCATCGCCTATACGCGGAAAATGTCGTCGCTGGCCGCGCTCACCGCCGCCGCCACCGCGCCGATCTTCGCCTATGTCGTCACTGGCAGCTCGCATCTGACCCTGACCATTCTGGGCCTCGCGCTCCTCCTCTTTTTCCAGCACCGCGAAAACATCGCGCGGCTCCTCAATGGCACCGAGGCGACCATTGGCGGCGGCAAGAAGGCGAACTGACAATGAAGGCCCGCGTGATGCCCATGCTCACGCCGGCCCAACGCGTCGACTGGCTGCGGCTCGTGCGCAGCGACAATGTCGGCCCCATTACCTTCCGCCAATTGGTCAATCGCTTCGGTTCGGTCGAGGCCGCGCTTGAAGCCCTGCCCGCGCTCATGCGCGGCGCCGGCCGTCCCCTCCGCATAGTGTCCCAGACCCAGGCCGAAGATGAAATCGCCGCGCTCGATCGCCTTGGCGCCCGCATTGTTGCCATGGGCGAGGCCGATTATCCCGAACACCTGGCCCATATTCCCGGCGCTCCGCCGCTCCTGACCATTGCCGGCGGCCGAAATCTCGACTGGCGCCGCACGGTCGCCATTGTCGGGGCTCGCAATGCTTCCGCCGCCGGTGCGAAGATGACGCGCCTCCTCACCACCGATCTCGGCGAAGCCGGCTATGTCGTCGTCTCCGGCCTTGCCCGCGGCATAGACACCGCGGCCCATCGCGCCAGCCTTGCCACCGGCACCATCGCCGTTCTGGCCGGTGGGCTCGATTGCATCTATCCCGACGAAAACATTCCGCTCGCCAACGAAATCCTCGGTTATGGCGGCGCCCTGGTCAGCGAAATGCCGCTGGGCTGGGAACCGCGCGCCCGCGATTTTCCGAGGCGTAACCGTATCGTTTCCGGTCTTTCGCTCGGCACCGTCGTCGTCGAAGCCGCCAAGCGCTCGGGCTCGTTGATCACGGCCCGCCTCGCCCTCGAGCAGAACCGCGACGTTTTCGCCGTCCCCGGCTCCCCACTCGACCCGCGCGCCGAAGGCGGCAATGCCCTCATCCAGCAGGGCGCCAAGCTCATCACCTCGGCTGCCGACATCATCGAGAGCATCGGCAGCGCCGACCCCCGGCGCACCATGCTGTTCGAGACCGAGTGGCAACCCGATATCGAGCCTACCGACACGCCTCCCGGCGCCGACGAACGTTCCCGCCTCCTTACCGCGCTCTCCACCACCCCGACCGACGTCGAAGAATTGCTGGCCCAGACGGCGATCCCGCCACACGCCATGCAAATCCTGCTCCTCGAATTCGATCTCGCCGGGCAGATTGAATGGTCATCCGGCCAGCTTGTTGCCCTCCGCGGCGCTTGAGCAAAATCACGCCCCGTTGACACCGCCTTCCGGCTTCACCATGTTGCGCGCTCTCAGTTACAGCGTTGCGGAACGGGTTATCCATGAAGGTCGTCGTCGTTGAAAGTCCGGCTAAAGCCAAGACAATCAACAAGTATTTGGGCAAGGACTATGAAGTCCTGGCCTCGTTCGGCCATATCCGCGATCTGCCCGCCAAGGACGGTTCGGTCCGTCCGGACGAAGATTTCGCCATGTCCTGGGAGGTCGATACGGCCTCCAAGAAGCGCGTTTCCGACATTGCCAATGCCCTCAAGGGCGCCGATGGCCTGATCCTCGCAACCGACCCTGATCGCGAAGGCGAGGCCATTTCCTGGCACATCCTCGACGTGCTCAAGCAAAAGAAGGCGCTGAAGAAGGACACGCCCGTCCAGCGCGTCGTCTTCAACGCCATCACCAAGGATGCCGTCACCACGGCGATGGCGAATCCGCGCGATGTCGATATGCCGCTGGTGGACGCTTACCTCGCCCGCCGCGCCCTCGATTATCTCGTCGGCTTCACCCTGTCCCCGATCCTCTGGCGCAAGCTACCGGGCTCCCGCTCGGCCGGCCGTGTACAGTCGGTGGCCCTGCGCCTCGTCTCCGACCGCGAAGCCGAGATCGAAAAGTTCAAGGCCGACGAATATTGGTCCGTCGAAGCTGCCCTTTCGCAGAACGGCAAGGGCTTCGTCGCGCGCCTCTTCTCGGTCGATGGCAAGAAGACCGACAAGCTCGACATCAAGACCGGCGAAGACGCCGCAGCGCTGAAAAAGCTCATCGAAGCCGGCCAGTTCAACGTTTCCAACGTCGAAAAGAAGCCAACCAAGCGCAATCCCTATGCGCCCTTCACCACCTCTTCGCTCCAGCAGGACGCATCCTCGCGCCTCGGCCTTTCGCCCAGCCGCACCATGCAGATCGCCCAGCGCCTCTACGAAGACGGCCTCATCACCTATATGCGTACCGACGCCGTGCAGATGGCGCCCGAAGGCATCGCCATGGCCCGCTCGGTGATCGGCAAATATTACGGCGACGAATATCTGCCCGAAAAGGCGCGTATCTATCAGTCCAAGGCCAAGAACGCCCAGGAAGCGCACGAGGCCATCCGCCCGACCGATATGTTCAAGCGCCCCGAGCAGCTCTCGCTCGATGCCGATCAGGCAAAACTCTATGGCCTCATCTGGCGCCGCACCCTGGCCAGCCAGATGAAATCGGCCGAGATCGACCGCACCACCGTCGATATCGCCGTCAATGTGCCAGGCCGTTCGGTCGAACTCCGCGCCGTCGGCTCCGTCGTCACCTTCCCCGGCTTCCTCAAGCTCTATGGCGTCGAGGTCAAATCCGACGAAGAGAGCGAAGACGAAGACAGCCGCGAACTGCCCCCGCTCAAGGTCGGCGACAAGCCGAACCTCGAAAAAGTCGATATCGAGCAGCATTTCACCCAGCCGCCGAGCCGCTATACCGAAGCGAACCTGATCAAGAAGATGGAAGAACTCGGCATCGGCCGTCCTTCCACCTATGCGGCGACGCTCTCCACCCTCAAGGACCGCGACTATGTCCGCCTCGAGGGCAAGGCCCTGCACCCCGAAGATCGCGGCCGCATCGTCACCGCCTTCCTCGAAAGCTTCTTCACCCGCTATGTCGAATACGGCTTCACCGCCGGCCTCGAAGAGCAGCTCGACGAGATTTCCGACGGCAAGCTCGACTATAAGCAGGTCCTCCGCGATTTCTGGAAAGACTTCACCGGCAATGTCGAGGAGATCAAGGATCTCCGTGTTTCCGAAGTTCTGGATGCGCTCAACGACCTTCTCGCCAGCCGCATCTTCCCACCCAGGGAAGACGGTTCGGATCCGCGCATCTGCCCCACCTGCGGCACCGGCAAGCTATCGCTGAAGCTCGGAAAATTCGGCGCCTTTATCGGCTGCTCGAATTATCCCGAATGCAAGCACACCATGCAGCTTTCCGACGCCGCCTCCGGCCAGTCGAGCGAAGCCGCCGCCGGTGACGGCGTTCTCGGCACCGATCCGGAATCGGGCGAGGAAGTGCATCTGAAATCGGGCCGCTTCGGTCCCTATGTGCAGCTCGGCGAAGGCAAGGAGCCCAAGCGCTCGTCCCTCCCCAAGGGCTGGGAGCCGGGCTCCCTGACGCTCGAAAGGGCCCTGCAGCTCCTGGCGCTGCCGCGCGAGATTGGCCTCCACCCCGAATCCGGCCTGCCCATCGTCGCCGGCCTCGGCCGCTACGGCCCATTCATCCTGCACGATGGCAAATATGCCAATCTGCCCGATGTCGAAGAAGTCTTCACCGTCGGCCTCAATCGCGCCGTCGATCTCCTCGCCCAGAAAGCCGCCGGCGGCTTCAAGCGCGGCGGCGGCACTGCGGTCGCCGCCATCCAGACCTTCGAGCACGACAACGGCCCCATCACCGTCCGCGCCGGCCGCTATGGCCCCTATGTCAATCAGGGCAAGGTCAACGCGACCATCCCCGAGGACGTAAAGCCCGAAGACGTCACCGTGGAACAGGCCGTCCAGTGGATCGCCGCCCGCGCCGAGGCCACCGGCACCAAGGT
>DATMSG010000172.1:0-8770 GCA_035565515.1 Devosia sp. | reverse complement strand
CCTGCACTACGCAATCAGGGCAGCCGAGTAACCCACCGGCTCGCCCATTGGCCTCACCTCTCTCGCAAACCCGACGCGCCGACCCGTCCCGAAGGGCAAATTGCTCCACTGGAGCAATTTGAGGTGGGAAGAATGGGAGGGCGCGCGCGGATTCACCAACTCGCGCCTCTGCGGTTCTCAACGTTAACAGTCTGCTACCCGACCCGCACCCTATTCCCGGTGCGCGAAAACACGCCGATTTGTTTCGCCCGGGTAACCAATTCCGCCTCGCGCCGCGCTCGACGTTAACAGTCTGCTACCCCAAAATGCCCGTTCGGCGCACAACGTTACCTCGTCACAGCACTGTCACGCGTCAGATCGATGAAAATTACCATGCGCTCGGCGCATGCCGCGCCTGCTATTTGCCCCATGGCGCAGGGCTGCAAATCAGCCGATCTTTCATTTGCAGCCACCAGCCATACTGGAACAGACCCATGTTTGTACGTGCCGTCTGGCGCATCAAGCGCCTGGTCGACATCAAGCAAACGTTGCGGGAAATGGACGTTCCCTCGACGCGAGATGCCGAATTACTGGGCATTTCCGGCCCAGACTTTTCCAAGATGACGCGATCGCTCTTCGATCGCTGATCTCGTTCCTGCCGCAATGACAGACCTGGCCGCCGGATTGCCGTCCGGCGGACTTGGTTTTGGCGCCCACCTTAACCGAGCCTTAACGACGGCGCGTTGCGCCCTGCACAAATTGCATGGCTTCTTTGACTAAACTCTATCTGCTCGCTGGGGTTAGTCTCGACTATATCTCTCCTTGCAAACGACAGGAGAACTCAAATGGACATCCGCAAAACCTTCAAGAAGTGGGCCGCTTACCAGCAGACGGTTCGTGAACTTGCTGCTCTCGACAATCGCCAGCTGAACGATCTCGGCATCAACCGCACCGAAATCAATCGCATTGCTCGCGATCATGCCAATTCGCTCTAAGTTTTACGGCGCGAATACTTCTGAAATAAACGACCGAACACCCGCATCTCTCTGAGACGCGGGTGTTTTCGTTTCTGCATCCTCGCGGGACGAAACTTATCCCCGCCCGCCGACGCTCGGTTATTCTTTCGCCCGTGATTGGCTTCCAGTTGCGTGGCGGCATGGCGCTTGGTATCTGCCTGCCATGTCAAACGAACCCATTCACATCATCGGCGGGGGCCTCGCTGGCTCCGAAGCCGCCTGGCAGGCCGCCGAAGCCGGCGCAACCGTCATCGTGCACGAAATGCGCGGCGTCAAAGGCACGGACGCGCATTCGACCGAAGACTTCGCCGAGCTGGTCTGCTCCAACAGCTTCCGCTCCGACGATCATGAGCAGAACGCCGTCGGTCTCCTCCACGAAGAGATGCGCCGCTGCGGCTCGATCATCATGCGCGCAGCCGACGAGCACAAGCTGCCGGCCGGTGGCGCGCTGGCCGTAGACCGCCACGGATTTTCCGCCGCGGTCACCCAAGCCATTGAAAATCATCCACGAATTACCATCGTCCGCGAAGAGCTGGACGGCTGGCCGCCGGAAGATTGGCGCCATGTCATCATCGCGACCGGTCCCCTCACCTCGCCCGCGCTGACCGAAGCGATCCTCGCCAAGACCGGCGAAGACTCTCTCGCCTTCTTCGACGCCATCGCGCCGATCGTCCATTATGACAGCATCGACCACGACATCGCCTGGAAGCAGTCGCGCTATGACAAGGCCGGCCCCGGCGGCACCGGCGCTGACTATCTCAACCTCCCGATGGACCGCGATCAGTACTATGCCTTTGTAGAAGCACTGAAAACTGCGCCGCTGCACGAGTTCAAGGACTGGGAAAAAGTCCCCTATTTCGACGGCTGCCTGCCGATCGAGGTCATGGCCGAGCGCGGCGACGAAACACTGCGCCATGGCCCGATGAAGCCGGTTGGCCTCACCAATCCGCGCAATCCCACGGTAAAACCCTACGCCATCGTTCAGCTCCGCCAGGACAATGCGCTGGGCACGCTTTGGAACATGGTCGGCTTCCAGACCAAGATGCGCTACGGCATCCAGGCCGAAATCTTCCGCATGATCCCCGGCCTCGCCAATGCCCAGTTCGCCCGCCTCGGCGGCTTGCACCGCAACACTTTCATCAATTCCCCCAAGGTCTTGGGTCCCGACATGCGTCTCAAGGCCGACCCGCGCATCCGCTTTGCCGGCCAGGTCACGGGTGTTGAAGGCTATGTCGAAAGCGCGGCCGTCGGTCTCATCACCGGCCGCCTGACCGCCGCCGAATCCCGCGGCGAGACCATGCCGCTCCCGCCCGCCACCACGGCACTCGGCGCCCTGATCGGCCACGTCACCGGCGGCCATATCGAGGCCGAAAGCTATAGCGGCGCCCGCAGCTTCCAGCCGATGAACGTCAATTTCGGCCTCTTCCCCGAAGTGACGGTCACCAAGCCGGACGATGTAAAGCGCTGGCGTGGCCCGGAAAAGACCATAGCCAAGCGCCGGGCCATCACCCGCCGCGCCTTGGAAGACCTGAAAGTCTGGCAGTGACCCCCTCGGCGCTGCGCACCTATCTCCACGACCATATCCCGCTTTCCCGGGCCATGGCCGTGGAGGTCGTGGAAGCCAGCGCCGCTCATGTTCTCCTCGAAGCGCCGCTCGCGCCGAACATCAACATGCACGGCACCATGTTTGGCGGCAGTGCGGCCACGCTCGCGCTGCTCGCTGCCTGGTCGGTCATGCATCTCAGGCTTGAGGCCGAGGGCATCGCCAGCCAATTGGTCATCCACCGGACGACCACCGAATATCTCCTGCCGATAACCGGCCTTGCCCAGGCCTCAGCCTATCTCGACGAAACGGGCTGGCCTGCCTTCCTCCAGACATACCGGCGACGCGGCCGCGCCCGGCTCACGGTCGCCGCAGAGCTCCTCTTCGACGGCAAAACTGCCGGCCGCCTTTCCGGCGAATTCGTCGCGATTTCAGAACCTTAGCGGTTTCGTAGGGCCCACCAGCCGATCCGGCTGATCTTGCGCCAGTCCGCCTCATCTGCCGGCACGGCAAAGGGCGAACCGCCGCGCCGCTGCCACAGCCGCAACTGCGCCTCGACCACCGGCAGAATGGCAAAGGCTGGCCGCAATCCGGCCGGTAGCCCCGCAATCGCCGTCCTGGCCTTTGTCAAATGGTCATCGGCCAATTCAGCGATCTGCCCCAGCGCTTCATGCAATCCTTCGCTGTCGGTACCGGCAAAAATCTCGGTTTCCTGAACGCCATTGGCCTGAAAGATGGACCAGGGCAGCATGATGCGCCCCTGCGAAGCCACATAGCCGAACGCCCGAAGATGCCCGATCATGGCCTGCGCCACGCCCAGATGCCCGGCCGCGTCACCCGGCTCCACCGGCAAGCCCTCGTTGAGAATCATGGCCGAAAGCTGCAGCAGCGTGGATGCCGTCTCGCCCGCATAGCCTTCAAATGTCTCGAGGTCCGGCATGGGATCGTCATAGAGATCGAAGCGCCGCGCGCCGATCAGGCGCTGCAAGGTGCCCGGCGGCAAGGCATAGCGATCGAGCGTCGTCAGCAAGGCGTCGGCCAGCGGATTTTGCCGAACCGCACCATGGCCATCGCCCTTGAGCGCATCATTCCACCATTGCAGCCGAATTTCGCCGGGCGCTGGCCCCGAAACCCGCTCGCGAATGCCGGCAATGTCGGCATTGAAGGCCAGAATGGCAACGACACCATCGCGGGCCGACGCCGGCAATGCCAGCGTCGACAGGTAGCGGTCCCTATCGCTTTCCCGCAACATCTGTGCGGCGTGCGCAAAGCTCTCGGCAGACATCAGCGGGCATTCTCGACGGCGATGAAAGCGCCCGCAACGGCCCTTTCCTCGGCAAGCAACACATTATAGGTGCGCACCGCTCCGCCTGTGCCGACGGCCTCGATGATCACCTTGCGGTCGCGAAAGGTCTGCCGAATAGCGGGATCGATCAGGGAAATGTCCATGCCCAGACCGATCAGCAGCACATCGAGCTGATCCGCCAGTTCCAGCACGGGTTGCAGGCTTTCGAGCGTCAGCTCTGCCGGCGATGTCACATCCCAGCCCAGCATGCCCGTTGGCAGGCACAGCAGCGAGCCACGATGCGACATCTCGGCAAAGCGGAAGCCACCATTGCCATAGGCGTCGATGCCGACCTGGCGCGGGAAACGGCCCGCGCCAGCTGCAACAGGGTCAGACGGAAGCGCCATCCGACGACTTTTCCTTGTTGGCCGCGAGTTCTTCGTCGGTCTTCTGCTTGAGGCCGAAATTGATCAGGATCGGGCCGTTGACGATCACCGACGAATACATGCCGACGAGCGAGCCGAAGGTCATGGCGATGGTGAAGCTGCGCAGTGCCTCGCCGCCGAACAGCACCAGCGGCACGAGGGCCAGAAGCACGGTGAACTGGGTGAGCGAGGTACGCACGATGGTCTGGTTGATCGAGAGATCGATCAGCTCAGGCAGTGGCATCTTTCTGTATTTCAACAGATTTTCGCGGATACGGTCGGACACGACCACGGTTTCGTTGAGCGATAGACCGACAAGCGTCAGCACCGCCGCAATGGAACTGAGGTTGAACTCGAGCCCCGTTATCGAGAACAGACCAATGGTCATGATGATGTCGTGCGACGTCGTCGTGACGGCGGCGAGCGCGAACTGCCACTCGAAGCGGAACCAGATGTAGATCAGGATACAGACGAGCGCGATGATAACGGCGATGGTGCCGGTCCAGGCCAATTCGCCCGAGACCGTACCGCTCACCGCTTCGGTGCGCCGGACTTCGTAATGCTCTCCTGCGAGAGCATCCTGCACCTTCTGCACGGCCACCTGGTCGGCCGCCTGGCCGCCTTCCTGCGCCTGCACGCGGACAAGCAGGTCCTGCGGCGTACCGAAGCCCTGCACCTGCACTTCGCCAAGGCCTAGACCATCCAGCAATTCGCGAACCTGGCCCGCATCGGCCGGGCCGCCGACATGCTGCACTTCGATTGCCGTGCCGCCGACAAAATCGATACCGAGATTGAAGCCCTTGAAATAGGCCGCACCGATGGAGACGACCGACATGACGATCGAGAGCGCGATGACATAGCGCGAGATCTTCATGAACGGGATCTTGGTGCCGTCCGGAATGAAGCGGAAATGCTGGATTTTCAGTTCTTTGGGCCGAACGCGCTTGTACCAGAGGTTCACCTGATAGGAGGTGACCGTGTAGGAGGTAAAGAGCGAGGTGAGGATGCCAAGGCCAAGGGTCACGGCAAAGCCCTGCACGGGGCCCGAACCCATGAAGTACAGCACCACGGCGGCGACGAGCTGGGTCAGATGCGAGTCGACGATCGTGCCCCAGGCGCGCTCGAAGCCGGCATTGATGGCTTGCAGAGGCGTGCGTCCTGCCCGCTGTTCTTCACGCATTCGTTCGTAGATCAGCACGTTGGCGTCCACGGCCATGCCGATGGTGAGGACGATACCCGCGATGCCGGGCAGTGTCAGCGTCGAGCCGAGCACCGAGAGCGCGGCAAAGATCAGGACGACGTTGAGCACCAGCGAAACATTGGCGAACATGCCCCAGACGCCATAGGCAATAACCATGAAGGTCACGACCAGGATCGAGGCCACGACACCGGCGGTGAGGCCGGCCTGGATGGAGTCGGCACCAAGGCTGGCATCGACCGTACGTTCTTCGATGACGTTGAGGCTGGCCGGCAGCGCACCGGCGCGCAGCAGCACGGCGAGGTCATTGGCCGAGGCAGTCGTGAAACTGCCGCTGATCTGGCCCGAGCCGCCGGTGATCGGCTGCTGGATGACCGGAGCGGTGATAACGGTATTGTCGAGCACGATGGCGAAGCGCTTGCCGACATTGGCCGAAGTCAGTTCGCTGAAGGTGACGGCGCCGCGCGTGTCGAACTTGAAGCTGACGACCGGAATGCCGCGCTGGGAATCGTAAGACGGCTGTGCATCGACGAGGGATTCGCCGCCCAGGGCGACATCTTCATAGAGCAGTTCGCGCGTACCATCCTGGCTCGGCAGGATCATCGTGCCGGCCGGCAGGCCCTGCGCTTCGGCCTGAGCTGCGGTCAAGCCCGGATAGACCAGGTGGAACGTGAGGCGCGCGGTCTGCGAGATGATGTTCTTGAGGCGGGTCGAGTCGCCGAAGCCCGGCACCTGCACCATGACGCGGGTATCGCCCTGGCGCTGGATGGTCGGTTCGGTCGTGCCCAGTTCGTCGATACGGCTGCGAATGACTTCGATGGACTGCGCGACGAGCGAGCTCATGCGCTGGGTAATGCCCTCGGGCGTCAGCGTAATGGAGATTCGGCCGTCCGGTCGCTCGCCAAATGCCAGCTCCTCGACGCCGATGCCCCCGGAGAACAGGGAATTGTTGATGGTGTTCTGAATCCCCTGAAGGGCAGTCAGGGCCTGCTCTTTCTGGCTGGGATCGGTCAGCTCGATATAGATAGCGTTATTGGCTTCATCCGTCGTGATGATGTTGCCGATGCCGTTCTGATTGGCCAGCACATTGCGCGCGTCGCGGCGCACATCGCTGAGGCGCTGCGCGACAATGCCGGCGCGGTCGACTTCAAGCAGGAGGTGCGAGCCGCCCTGCAGGTCGAGACCAAGAACCAGGCCTGGCTGAGGCAGCCATCCAGGGAGCGCATCCCGCACTTGCTGAGGCAAGAAATTGGGGGCTGCAAACAGAATACCCGCGATCGCGACGAACAGAATGATTGCTACGCGGAACGGCGACTGGTTCATGAAACGGCGTCCTAGAGCATGTCGTACCGGTTTCCGGACCAAGACATGCGGCTTCAAAGAGTCAGAAAGCCGGAGCCTTGCGGGCTCCGGCTGAAATGTCCGGCTTAGGCCGGCTTGTTGTCGTTGACCGGCTCGGCCTTGGAACGCACGTCGGCGATCATGCCGCGCACGAGCTTGACCTTGACGCCCTGGGCGATCTCGACTTCCAGGTCTTCGCCATCAACAGCCTTGGTCACCTTGCCGACGATGCCGCCGGTGGTCACCACGGTATCGCCACGGCGAATGGCCGAGAGCATAGCCTGCTGTGCCTTGAGGCGCTTCTGCTGCGGACGGAAGATCAGAAGCCAGAAAATCAGGACCAGCAGAACGATCGGCATCAGTTGGATCAGAATATCGGCGAAACCTCCCGTGGCGGGTGCAGCTGCATCCTGCGCAAAAGCGGGCGTTACAAACATCAGGCGAACTCCTATGATTCTTCTTGTTTGGGGGAGAAGAGCGCCACACAGCCCAAGGCTGAAGACTGGACGCGAATGGGGTCCTGTGCACTTGCACCCCGGCCAAAATCGCGCGGACTATACATTTGGCCCCTCGTGATTGCAAAGCCATTCACGGAACACAATGCCGCGCTTGAATTGAAGGACTGAACCGGTGAAAACCAAAGACTATCTGGACCGTATTGCTACGGCTCTCGAGGCCATTGCCGAGGCGCTGGAAACAACCGACGGCGGAACCACCCCTTTCGAGCTTGGCATTGCCGATGCCTACCATTGGCAGGGCGAATCCGAAGCCTTGCTGCCAGTGCCGAAAGTCAGTCGCGTGCCGCTCGATATGCTACGCGGTATCGATCACGTCCGTGATGTTCTTCTCAAGAATACCGAGCAGTTTGCCCGTGGCCATGGCGCCAACAATGCCCTGCTGTGGGGCGCCCGGGGCATGGGCAAGAGTTCATTGGTCAAGGCCATTCATGCGGATATCGGCGCGCGGGAGGGTTTTGAGCGGCTGGTGCTGATCGAAATCGCGCGCGAAGACCTCGATACCCTGCCCCAGCTCATGCGGGCTATTTCCGGCCATCAGGCGCGATTTATCGTCTTCTGCGACGACCTCAGCTTCGATAGCGGCGAGACGAGCTACAAGTCGCTCAAGACCATTCTGGATGGTGGCCTCGAAGGGCGCCCGGACAATGTCCTCTTCTACGCCACCTCGAACCGCCGCCATCTGATGCCGCGCGACATGATCGAGAACGAGCGCTCCACGGCGATCAATCCGAGCGAGGCCGTCGAGGAAAAAGTATCGCTCTCGGACCGTTTTGGGCTTTGGCTGGGCTTCCACAATTCCGATCAGGACACCTACCTCGCCATGGCGCGTGGTTATGCCGACTATTATGGGCTGGCGCTTGATGATGACACGCTGCGGGCCCGCGCCATCGAATGGGCCGCCACGCGCGGTTCCCGCTCCGGCCGTGTGGCAATCCAGCTCATCAGATCTTTGGCTGGCGAACAGGGCAAGGTCGTCTGACGTTGCCGGCGAACCACGCAAGCGAAAGGGCCGGCGCATCGCACCGGCCCCTTTTACTTGCTGCGCCGGCCTCAGCTTGCCAGCAGCGGTACCGGATCGACCGGCGTTGCGCCCTTGCGCAGCTCGAAGTGCAGCTGCGGCTTGGAGACGGAACCGCTCATGCCAACCGTGCCGATGGCGTCGCCGCGATTGACCGTTGCCCCCTTGGCGACACTCATGCCGTTGAGGTGAGCATAGGCGGACACATAGCCATTGGGATGGCGGATCAGGATCAGGTTGCCATAACCCTCGACGCCCGAGCCGACATAGATGACGGTACCATTTTCGGCAGCCTTCACCGTCGAGCCTTCGGGCACGTCGATATTGATGCCCGTACCACGCGAGGCGGCAAAGTCGGTAATCACGCGGCCGCTGACCGGCCAGCGGAACTTGTCGTTGCCGGAGGCGACGGGCTCCGCGGCGGGCGCCGTGGCAACCTGGGTCGGT
>DATMSG010000171.1:0-3427 GCA_035565515.1 Devosia sp. | reverse complement strand
CGGCGAGACCGAGCGCCGCGCCGGCGAGCACACCGACGACGGTGCGCGGCAGGCGCAGGTCCCAGATGATGCGGTATTCGGCGGAACTGGGATCGGCTGACATGAGCGCCGACCAGACCATGTCGAGGGGAATGGGGCGGGCGCCGGTTGTCATCGACAGAAGAACGAGGGCAAGAAGAGCCGCGCCCAGGAAGGCGAGGCCGAGACCGAGCCCCGTTGCCCGGCCTGTTTTGCGATTGGCCTGCCCCGACGGCATCAGGGGGTCAGGTCGGGGTCGGCAGCGTTGATGGCCGTGGTCAGGCCGGCGAGCGCGGCCGCGTAGTGGGTATAATTGCGCAGCCAGAAGGCAGGCCATTCGGCGACCTGGCCGGCCTTGGCGCCCGGATTGAGCGTCCAGGTGGGCTGGGCCAGGGCGGTCTTCAGGGTGGCGGGGGAACGGTTGTCGACGAGGATCAGATCGGCCGGATATTTATCGGCATTTTCCCAGCTGACGGTCTCGAAATAGTTGTTGCCGGCAGCATCGACGCCTTCGGGTTCGACGAGATCAAGGCCCCAGGACTGCATATCGAGGAGTTCGGCAGCGCCGGCAGGATCGGCAACATAGAGGGCATCGTTGCCGGCATAGACAGCCAGAACCTTGAGACCGGGCTTGGCGGCGATGGCGGATTTGAAATCGGCCAGGGCGGTTTCGAAGGCGGTCTTTTCGGCGGCAATGGCGGGTTGGGCAAGATCGGCGCCGAGGCTGGCGGCGAGGGTTTCGTAATCCTCGATCATGCCCAGAATGGAATCGCCGGCCGAAACACCGGTGATGGGCGCGAGCTGGGTCAAAAGGGTGACGACATCTTCGCCGCCCGACCAGGTGGCGTTGCGATCCCACCATTCGGCGAGGACCAGATCGGGGTCGAGCGCGGCGGCCTTTTCGATATCCACCTCGCCCCAGGCCTGGCCGATGATTTCAATGCCGGCGAGATCGAGACCCTGCAAGCACTTGGCGTCGGCAATGGGACCATCGGCATAAATGCCGACGGGGCGAATGCCGAGCGGGATAAGGCCGGCGGCGGCGTCCTGGCTGGCAATGATGCGCTGGGGGGCGGCGTCGAGGGTAACCGTCTGGCCCGAGCCATCGGTATAGGTCCAAGGTGCGGCGTGCGCGAGGGCGGTCAATGCGAGGGATGACAGGGCTGCGAGAGCAAGGGCGCGGAGGGTCATGGGCTCACCTTGAAATTGGTGGGCGTTCCTTGCCTTTAGAATGCTGATTGGTCAAGTCATGTTTTGAGGGGTGGGGGCACGCCCTCGTGGTTCGAGGCTGCGCTGCGCTTCGCACCTCACCATGGGGTTACCGGAGCAGTTCGCCGCCCGTGCTCATTCCCTCCCGTGGGGTTTAAACGGAGGTTCCCGCTTGCGCGGGGATGACACGGTGGACGGAGAGCAAGCTGCACGGCGAGGAAGGAGGCCCCTGCCCTATGCCGGGCGGCGGTATTGGTAGATACCGACGTCGATGGAGCCTTCGGTGAAGCCGGCTTCGCAATAGCTGAGGTAGTAGACCCATTTGCGCTTGAACGTTTCATCGTAGCCGAGCGGGGCGATGACCGGCCAGCGCTCGAGGAAGCGTTCGCGCCAGAGTTTCAGGGTCTTGGCATAGGAGAGGCGGAAGGTTTCGACGTTTTCGAGAACGAGGCCGTATTTTTCGCCGAATTCGCGCATCACGGTCTTGGTCAGCAGCATGCCGCCGGGGAAGATATAGCGCTGGATGAAATCGGGCCCGCTGCGATAGCCGTCGAAATCGGCCTCGTTGATGGTGATGGCCTGAATGGCGGCGGTGCCGCCGGGCTTCAGGCGGTCGTGCACAGCCTGGAAATAGCTCGGCCAGTTGTCCTCGCCCACCGCCTCGATCATTTCGATGGAGCCGATATGGTCGAACTGCCCCTCGGTATGGCGGTAGTCCTCGAAGACGAGCTTGGCAAAATTGTCGAGGCCCTGGCGCGCCAGGCGTTCCTGACCGTATTTGAGTTGCTCCGCCGAGAGGGTAATGCCGCGCAGATTTGCCTGATAGTCGCGCGCCACGGTTTCGGCGAAGCCGCCCCAGCCGCAGCCGATTTCGAGCACGGAGGAGCCGGGCGTGACGCCGGCCATGTCAGCGACGCGGCGATATTTTGCCACCTGCGCCTCTTCGAGGCTCTGATCGCCGGAGGTAAACAGGGCCGATGAATAGGTCATGGAGGGATCGAGCCACTCCCCGTAGAAATCATTGCCGAGGTCATAGTGTTCGGCGATGTTTTTCTTCGAGCCTTCGAGCGTGTTGCGGCGGGACATGTGGTAGTGCAGATCGGTCGCGGCGCGGCGGAAGAAACCCTTGCCGGCGCTCTCGAACATGTCGCGGTTTTGCAGGAAGAAGCGGAACAGCGCGGTGAGGTCATCCACCTCGATGTCGCCATTCATATAGGCGGCCGCGAAGCCGACCGTGCCGCGGCGCATGGCCTCGGTGATGACGTTGAAATTATTGATCCGCAGGACGGCGTGTTCGCCCGTCTTGGTGCTGCCGATGGTCCGCGTGCGGCCATTGGGCAGGATGACGGTCACCGCGCCGAATTTGGGGTGACCGATCAGGGCAAAGCCGATCTTCTCGACCAGAAAGGAGGCAAAACGCGTCCAAAGCGTTACGCCGGTCTGGGTGTCGTCTACCGCTGTTTTACTCATTGCGCCGCTACATCCAACCATCGCGATGCGGGCCGGAACGAGCCAGGCAAGGCCACAGCTCCGACCGCTGGGGCGTCCCCTTGAGCCGAAGCAGTAGTGCTTCCCGTGGATGCCCATCAATAGTTTAACGGGCATTAACGGATATGCAAGCAGCAGTTTGAGGACCGCGAAAGCCGGCGCAGGGCGCGGAATTTCTCCGCTACCGCGGAATGCGCGCGATGTCGGTGAGGCGGAACTGGACCTGTTCGCGACCCTGATAATGGTCGAGCGAGAGGCTGCCGGCGAAATGCAGCGGCTGGTCGTTGTCGCGCAGGAGAACATCGCCAAGGGGGGTGCCGGCAGCGCGGAAGGCGATGGCCTTGAGCCTGGCGCCATCGTCGGAGGCAAGGGTGAAGCTGACATGGCCGCCCTTGCCGACGACCTGGGCAAAGCGCGCCCTGTGGGACGGGAAGGCAAAGACGGGGCCAGGATTGCCCGAGCCGAACGGCCCGGCTTTTTCGATAGTGTGGAGCAGGTCTACGGTGGCGCCGCGGGCGGTGAGCGCGGCATCGACCTTGAGGGCGGAGGCAGCGCGGGCGGTGGTGACGCTGCCGCTCAACCGGTCCGAAATGAAGGAGCGAAAAGGACCGAGATCGCCGGGGCGCAGAGTGACGCCGGCCGCCATGGCGTGGCCGCCGCCCTTGAGGATGAGGCCAGCCTCGACCGCGGCGATGACGGCGCTGCCCAGATC
>DATMSG010000170.1:0-2513 GCA_035565515.1 Devosia sp. | reverse complement strand
CAGGGCGCCCTTCCTTTTGCAGCAAGGCCTCTTGTATGAAACTGCTCATCGGAAATCGCAATTATTCGTCCTGGTCGCTTCGCCCCTGGCTGGTGTTGCGCCACTTCGATCTCCCCTTCGAAGACGAGGTGCTGATGCTCTCGGGTGAAGGCTGGCGCGAAACGCTCGCAGCCCGCTCGCCCACCGGCAAGGTGCCCGTGTTGATCGACGGCGATCTCGCCATTGCCGAGACCCTCGCCATCATCGAGTATCTGGCGGAGAAATACCCCGAAAAGCAGATCTGGCCGGCCAATTCGCATGACCGCGCCCTGGCGCGTTCCGCGGCGTCCGAAATGCATGCCGGTTTCATGGGTCTGCGTGCCAACGCTCCGATGAATCTGCGCGCTTCCCATCCCGGCAAGGTCGATCCGGACCTCGTGCGTCAGGACCTGCACCGCATCGAGCAATTGTGGGGTGATTTCCTCGCGCGCTCGGGCGGGCCCTTCCTGTTCGGCAACTTTTCCGCTGCCGATGCCATGTTCGCGCCGGTCGCCACGCGCCTTCGCACCTATGCGCTGCCTATTTCCGACACGGCCGCCGGCTATGTCGAAGCCATTTACAGCCTGCCCGCCTTTCAGGATTGGCTGAAACTGGCGCTCCACGAACCTTGGGTGATCGATCGGGACGAGATCGACGTCATTCAGGGCCGCGTCGCGCCCGGGACGCTCGCATGATCCATATGGTCAAACTCTGCGTCGGCGTTTCCAGCTTCGAGGAGCTGGAAAGCTATCGCGACGAGCGGGCCCATTGGTGGGGCGCCGACTACGGCGAAGATGTGCATGTGCACCGCACCCGCATGATGCCCAAGCGCGTCGCCGAAATGGAAGGCAAGGGCTCGATCTATTGGGTCATTGCCGGCTCCATCGTCTGCCGGCAGGTGATTCAGCGCCTGGCGCCCTACACGGACGCCGAGGGCAAGAATTATTGCGATATTATCATGTCGCCCGAGCTGATCCGTACGATTCCTTACCCCAAGCGCCCCTTCCAGGGCTGGCGCTATCTCGAACCCAAGGATGCACCGCCCGATATTGCCGCCAATGATGCGGAAAATTCCGTAGAGATTGCTGCGGAACTCGCCCGTCTTGGCCTTTTGTAGAGCCGAAATCGCGTCGCATTCATCGTTTAACGATTGTTAATGTTCGCCCCGCTTGTGCATAAGGCGTGATGAGTCGAGAATCCTGCGACTGATTTGGGGGCGTGATGGTTCGACAGGCGGCGCATGTCATCGTCGTTGGCAATGAGAAGGGCGGGTCGGGTAAATCGACCACGGCCTTCCATCTGGCCATCTATCTGCTCTATCAGGGCTACAAGGTCGCCTCGATCGACGTGGATAGCCGCCAGCAGACGCTGACCCATTATGTTCGCAATCGGCGGGACTGGGCCCGCCAGCGCGGCCTCAGCCTGCCGCACACGACGCATTTTCACCTGCCTCTGGCGCGCGGCGATTCCCTCAAGGAAAACAACCGCGTCGAATTCGATCTCTTCCGCCAGGCCATTGCCGAGGTGGAGCAATCGAGCGAATTCATCGTCATCGACACGCCCGGCTTCGATACCAACCTGACGCGCCTGGCCCATTCGCTGGCAGACACGCTGGTCACTCCGGTCAACGACAGCCTCATTGATCTCAACGTCATGGCCCATGTCGATCCCGTGACCGGGGAGCCGCGCGAGTTGAGCCACTATGCCCGTCTCGTGCAACGGGCCCGTTCCGAGCGCCTCGCCATCGACGGCCGCACTATCGACTGGGTGCTGGTCCGAAATCGCATTTCCATGCTGTCATCACGAAACATGCGGCAGGTGCAGACCATGCTCGAGCGCATCGCGATGCGCCTCGGCTGCCGCGTCTCTGATGGTATTGCCGAGCGGGTGATCTTCCGCTCGCTCTTTGCCACCGGCATGACCGTATTCGATCCGCTGGACGACGAACTCCTGGGCGGCGTGCCGTCCATGTCCCACACCAGCGCCCGCCAGGAATACCGAGCGCTCGTCGCCGCCCTGAACCTGCCGTTCAGCCGGCGCGCCGAAGCCCGCCGGGAGGTGCTTGAAGCCGGCAAACGCGAAGCCGACCGCTTCGTCCACATGGCGCCATCGGAAAGCTGATTCAGCGGTAGCGTGGCTGGGGTGACCCAACCGTTAGCTACTGCCCGCGGGCATAGGCGATCTTGCGCGGCTCTTCCGCTTCAACCGCATGCAGCCGCTGGTCATAGATTTCGCGGGCATCGACAATCGAAGCGTGATGCTCGGCCGACCAGTCCCAGAGCGCATTGATCGGCCCCTGCAGCGTCTTGCCCATTTCGGTCAGGCTATATTCCACCCGCGGCGGCACTTCGGGGTAGATCGTGCGGCTCACAAGCCCATCGCGCTCGAGATTGCGCAGGGTCAGCGTCAGCATGCGTTGCGAAACGCCATTGATAAGGCGTTTGAGTTCGTTGAAGCGCAATGTGCCGTTGCGGCTCAACATGCCGACAACCATC
>DATMSG010000169.1:0-4357 GCA_035565515.1 Devosia sp. | reverse complement strand
GGGTGCTGCATCATCTGCCAGATCGAATAGGGCGTGAATTTGGGCGGGGTGGAGAGCCCGTTCTTGATGTCCTTGTGCCGCTGCCCGAGGATTTGCAGGTCCATGGTCAGCACCAGCGCCGAGCATTTCGCCGCCTTGGCGCGATCGATCAGGCGATTGATGAAGTCCCGGTCGCGCATGACATAGAGCTGGAACCAGAAGGGCGCCGTGGTGTTCTCGGCCACGTCTTCGATCGAGCACACGCTCATGGTCGAAAGCGAAAACGGAATGCCGAATTTTTCGGCCGCCCTGGCCGCCTTGATCTCCCCATCCGCCGTCTGCATGCCGCCGGTTGCGGCCGGCGCGATCGCCACGGGCATGGTGATTTCCTTGCCCAGCATCCTGGTCTTGAGATTGCGCCCCTCGAGATTGACCGCCACCTTCTGGTTGAGCTTGATCTTGCTGAAGTCGCTCTCGTTCTCGCGATAGGTGCCCTCGGTATAAGAGCCGCTATCGGCATATTCGAAGAACATTTTCGGCACCCGCCGCCGCGCCACCCGCATCATTTCGTCAACGGTGAGAATCTTGTCGATGGCGGTCATGGAAGGCTCCGAAAGCGGGTTCGCCTTGCCCTAGCAACTAACATGTTAGTCGTCAACGTCGAGGCGTCCCGCGGGGCAAATCGCTTCAGTGGGGCGATTTGAGCCGAGAAGGCCATGAGCGCTATGCGCGAATGGCGCAGCGCTGAAGACGGGGAGCCATCCTCAACTCACCCCACCGGCGCCGCTGACCGCCTGCCGATCACCAGCGTCGAGAAAATCACGAGGAATGCAAAGACCACCATGCATCCGGCCACCACATGCGCCTTTTCCCATTCGAGCCGCTCGACGAAATCGTAGATGGCAATGGACAAAACCTTGGTCTGCCCCGGAATATTGCCCCCGATCATCAGCACCACGCCGAACTCGCCCATCGTATGGGCAAAGGCCATGATGGCACCGACAAGATAGCCCGGCAGGGCGAGCGGCAGCGCCACGCGCACAAAACGCTGCCGGGCCGAAGCGCCCAGTGTATCGGCAGCCTCCATCACCTCGACATCGATAGCGGCAAAGGCGTTCCGCAGCGGCTGCACCATGAAGGGCAGCGAAGCGATTGCGGCCCCGACGACCAGCCCCCCGAAGGAAAAGGCCAGGGTCCGCGCCCCCCAGAGCCCGGCAATGGCACCGCCCGGACCATTCGGCCCGAGCGCCAGCAGCAGATAAAAGCCCAGCACGGTCGGCGGCAGCACCAGCGGCAGCGAAACGATGGCCCCTACGGCCTCTTTGCCGCGCCACCGGCTGCGCGCCAGCCACCAGGCAAGGGGCGATCCGGCTACCAGCAGCGCAATGGTGACGCTGGCGGCCAGCGCCAGCGTCAGGAGGATTGCCGAAAGGAGCGGATCGCCGCCGATCATGGCACCGAATAGCCCGCCGCTTCGATCACCGAAACCGCCTCGTCGGACTTGAGAAACTCAAGAAAGGCCAAGGCCGCCGGATTGTTCTCACCGGCCTTGAGCAGTACCGCACTCTGGGCGATCGGCTCATGCAATTCTGCCGGCACCAGCCATTGGCCGGCCTTGCCCAGCACCTGGCTTGCCGCGACGAAACCCAGCTCGGCATTGCCGCTTTCGACAAATTGCAGTGTCTGGGAAATGTTCTCGCCCTGCACCAGTTTCGGCGTCAGCCTTGCAAGTAGACCGAGCGCGGTCAGGGTTTCCACCGCCGCCTTGCCATAGGGGGCCGCGTCCGGGTCGGCAATGGCGAGCTTGTTATAGTCGCCCTTCAATGCCGCTTCGCCATTCGTCACCGCACGCCCCGGCGCATAGAGCACCAACCGGCCCTCGGCATAGACGAAGGCCGTGCCCTCGACCCCAAAGCCTTCATCGATCGCCTTTTGCGGACGGACATCGTCAGCCGCGAGGAAAACCCCGAAAGGCGCGGCCTGGGTGATCTGGCTATAGAGCTGACCGGTGGCGCCAAAACTCAACTGCACATGATGCTCGCCCCTGGCCTCAAAAATTTCGGCCAGCTCTTCCGCCACGGCGGTAAAATTGGCGGCAACGGCCACGTTGACGGTCCCGGCAAAGGCGGGAGCGGACATGGCGGCGACAATGGCGAGAGAAAGCAGCAGCCGGGACAAGGCAGCCTCCGATATGTTCACGAAGCCATATCGATGGCCGAAAGCCATTTGCCGCGCAAGCGATATGTTCATTCGGAAATATCGGATGCCAAAACCCGCAATGCCGCGACGTCCTCGGCAATGGCAAGCTCGGTCGCCCTTTGCATGGCGCGATAGCGCGCCAGCACCTCTTTTCCGAGCGGGGTCAGCTGCGCCCCGCCCTGCGCCGCCCCGCCACGGGCGGTCTCGACGAGCGGCCTGCCAAAACCCTCATTGAGCGCCTGCACGAGCCCCCAGGCCCGCTTGTAGCTCATCCCCATCTCCTTGCCGGCCGCAGAAATGGAGCCAGTCCGGGCAATCCCCTCCAACAGGTCGGCCCGCCCGGGCCCGATATAGGCCCGCTCGCTGAGAACGATCCGAAGATGGCCGAGGCCAGAGGGGGCTGAAGGCTTGTTCATGAAACCGGACCCGAGCCCCAGCTGTCTTATCCCCGCAGGGCACTCGCTTCCTTGGCCAGCGCCTCGATGCGCGAGAAATCGCCGCTTGCCAGCGCATCGGCCGGCATGATCCAGCTGCCGCCCACGCAGATGACATTGGGCAGGCTCAGATAAGTCCTGGCCTTGGCCGCATCGATGCCACCGGTCGGGCAGAAGGTGATGTCGGGCAGCGGCGAGGCGAAAGCCTTCAAGACCGGCGCACCGCCCAGCGCTTCGGCCGGGAAGAATTTCAAAAACGAATAGCCCCGCTCCGCCGCCGCCATGGCTTCGGTCGGGGTACCGATGCCCGGCAACAGCGGAATGGCGACATCGTCGGCCGCATCGAGGAGGCGCGGCGACGCACCAGGCGAGACCATGAAGCGGCAGCCGGCATCGACTGAAGCCTTCATATGCGCGGCATGCCGCACCGTGCCCGAGCCGACAATGGCCCCGGTCACCTTGGCCATCTCTTCCATGACTTTGAGCGCATTGGGCGTGCGCAGCGTCACTTCCAGCACCGGCAGGCCGCCCGCCACCAGCGCCTCGGCCAGCGGCCGCGCCTGGGAAACGTCATCGAGAATGATGACGGGCACGACCGGCGCCAGCGAGAGAATGGAACGAATGGCGTTTGCGTCCTGCGGCATGGGCATCACTTCCAAAAGGCAAAGGAAAGGTTCGCCGAAGGGTTAGGCCCAAGCCCTCTTTCCTGCAAGCCCGCCACGCAAAAAAGCGCGGCCCCTTCAAGCACGGTTGCCTATGTCGTGGCGCAACCGTACATATTGCCCAGGCCCGCAAGAGGAGATCGCACCATGGGATTTGACGGCTTTACTCTCGACGGCCTCAGCGTCACGCTGATCGGCCTCGGCATCCTGCTCATCCTGGTGCTGTTCGCCGGCGCCAAGACCATCCCGCAGGGCTATAATTACACCGTCGAGCGCTTCGGCAAATATACCCGCACCCTCAAGCCGGGCCTCAATCTGATCATTCCGTTCATCGACACGATCGGCAAGAAGATCAATGTCATGGAACAGGTGCTCGACGTTCCCCATCAGGAAGTCATCACCCGCGACAACGCCTCCATCACCGCTAATGGCGTGACCTTCTACCAGATCCTCGATGCGGCCGCGGCCGCCTATGAAGTCTCCAATCTCGAAAACGCAATCCTCAACCTCACCATGACCAATATCCGCACGGTCATGGGCTCGATGGACCTCGACGAACTCTTGAGCCATCGCGACGAGATCAATGAGCGCCTGCTGCGCGTCGTCGATACCGCCGTCTCGCCCTGGGGCGTGAAAATCACCCGCATCGAGATCAAGGACATCGATCCGCCCAAGGATCTCGTCGAATCCATGGGCCGGCAGATGAAGGCGGAGCGCGAAAAGCGCGCTACCATTCTCGAAGCCGAAGGCAGCCGCCAGGCCGCGATCCTCAAGGCCGAGGGCGAAAAGCAGGCCCAGGTGCTGGAGGCCGAAGGCCGCCGCGAGGCCGCTTTCCGCGATGCCGAGGCACGCGAGCGTTCCGCCGAGGCCGAAGCCAAGGCGACCCAGATGGTGTCCGACGCCATTGCCTCGGGCAATGTGCAGGCTATCAACTATTTTGTCGCCAACAACTATATCGAGGCACTGGGCAAGATCGCGACCTCGCCCAACCAGAAGGTACTGATGCTCCCGGTCGAGGCCTCCAACGTCATCGGCGCCATCGGCGGCATTGCCGAAATCGCCCGCGAAGCCTTTGGTCCGGAT
>DATMSG010000168.1:0-9408 GCA_035565515.1 Devosia sp. | reverse complement strand
TGTTTGCCACCGGCCTCGCCCATTCTAGTGGGGTTGCTTGCCCGCCAGTAGCTTTTCAAGCGGCGGCTGGCCTGGCGTCTGGACCGGAGGCCGGGCTTTTGCCGGCAGCTTTTGGGGCTGGTTCCGGAGTTGTCCGTGCCGCGGCACATTGTTGGTGTGGTTGATCGGCTGCGGACGCTGGAATTGATTTTTCGGCATGAGTTTATCCTTCTGGCCCGGGGCGTTTTCCCAAAGGCCAAGCAAGTGAAACAGAGCACGCCGCAGGGCGCGCGGATGTGGAAGGGCTAGGACGCCGATGGGGCGGGCAGTGGTTGGACCAGGGCGTGCGGGGCTTCAGTGAGGCCGGGCTGCAAACAGCGATTTTCTGCGCTTCCGGTGCTCACGTAGCCAAACGTACGCTCCGCTCCGGGTCCCGAAAGCCAGCGTTTTCGCCTCGTCCTGACATGAATCCCACACACCTAGCGGGAAATTCGGGCCGTCCATGGATCGACCGCTGCCACACGCGCCATCATGACCGGCCGGTCCCCGATGCGGGGATGCCAGGACAAGTCAGAAGCGTCAGGGGTGCGGTTTCAGATCATTTCGGACAGGGCCTCCAAAGCGCGTTGCGCGCAAAAGAATAGAAAAAGAGGCGGCCCGGGTCAACCGGGTCGCCTCTTTGGTCAGGTCAGGCCGGATCAGGGTTCGAGCTGGCCCTGCTTGGGGTCCTGCTCGACGCTGATATTGGGCTCGTTGCGCGTCTTCCACAGCGAGAAGATGATGCCGCCCGCCAGGATCGCCAGCGTCACCAGCAGCGAAAGCAGGGTGTCGATGTGGATGTGGAAGGGCACCAGCGAAATCTTGATGCCGACCAGCACCAGAATGATCGCCAGCGAGGTCTGGAGGTAGCGGAAGCGGTTCATCGCCGCGGCGAGCGCGAAGTAGAGCGAACGCAGGCCCAGGATGGCGAAGATGTTCGAAGTATAGACGATGAAGGTGTCCTGAGTGACGGCGAAGACGGCCGGCACGGAGTCGACGGCGAAGATCAGATCGACGATTTCGACCATGATCAGGGCTACGGCCAGCGGGGTCAGCCAGGTCACCAGCTTGCCGGTGGTCGGGTGCGCCTGCTTGACGGTGAAGGCGCGGCCATGCAGCTGCTTGGTGACGCGGAAATGCTTGGAGATGAACTGGAAGACCTTGTTGTCTTCGAGGTGCGGTTCCTCATCCTGATGGCGGAACATGCGGAAGCCGGTGAAGATCAGGAAGGCACCGAAGCCGAGCAGAATCCAGCTGAACTGGTTGACCAGCGCGGCGCCGACACCGATCAGCACGGCGCGGAAAAGGATCACGCCCAGAATGCCCCAGAATAGCACGCGGTGCTGGTAGAGACGGGGAATGCCCAGGAAGCCGAAGATGGTGGCGATGACGAACATGTTGTCCATCGCCAGGCTCTGTTCGAGCAGGTAGCCGGTGTAGAATTCGAGGCCAGCCGTGGCGCCCCGCTGCCACCAGACCCAGGCGCCGAAGGCGAGGGCGATAGCGACATAGAAGCCATAGAGCAGCAGGCTCTCCTTGGCTTCGATCTCGTGCTCATCCTTGTGCAGAATGCCGAGGTCGAAAACAAGCAGACCGATCACGATCGCGATGAACGCGATCCAGAAATAGACGGGGGTACCGAGAAAATCGCCCGATAGGGCGGCAAGAAGCGTTTCCATACGCCGGACCTTCTCCATGTAACGAGGTGGAGCAATTCCGACATCGCCATGGAGAACCCATGACCAGAGGGGCCCGGCATTGCCCCTCTAAAATGCTCAAACTGGCGAAAAGTTCAAGCCCCTACCTTTGGCGGGGAGTGTTTACGCCGGGAATTTTCTCAGCGCGGGGTGCAGAGCATGACGATGGCAGAGGCCGTTTCGAGCTGCACGGCGACGCCGTTGACCGGATCTTCGACCATGCGGGCGGCCTGAATGCCGAGATTGGCCTTGAGGTTGCCGTCGTTGAAGCCGACGCCATCCTGATAGGGCGTGAGCGTGCCGGTGCCCGAATTGGGATCGCCGGCGGTGCGCGAGGCCCAGCCGTAGACGCTGCCATAGATGGTCAGGATGCCGACCCTATTGGTCGTCGCGTCCCGGCAGGACCAGTTGCCTTGATAGACCTGCGCCATGGAGGGCAGGGACAGGGCGGGAAACAGCAATAGGGCAAGGGCGAATCGGCGCATGGATGGAGAGTGCCGGTGCGCCCTTCGGCTTTCAAGTGCTCCGGCGCAGAAGCGGGCCGATCACCGGCACTCTGGTGAGCGCCAGCAACACCCGGAGCCTGAGAGGCATGGAATAGTCGCGCAGCTTGGAAAAGCCCACGATTTCGGCGCAATAGACCAATTCGCCGCGCTGATTGGTGGCCGTCAGGCGGTTGAACAGCAGGCCCCATCCGGGGAGGGAATTGGACGGCCGCTTGCCGGTCACGATCAATTCATAGGTCACCGTGTCGCCGGGACGAACCGGGGCCTTGAACTCCATGGAATTGACGCCGGGGGACGGGCCGGAAACGCCGGGCTCGTCGCCCTGGGCCTTGAGCCTGTCTGCCTCGGCATCGAGCGCGTCCACCATCTTGCGATGGCCGACGCTGACCGTGTGCCAGCCGCTGGCGACCAGCCCGCCGAAATGGCTGTGCTTGGCCAGATCGGGATCGATATGGAAATATTGGGGGTCGTAGAGCCTAGCGAAGCGGATGATCTCGTCTTCGCTGAAGGTGTGGTCGCCGAGGGCAAAGGCCTCGTCGATGACGATATCTTCGAACCAGCGGGTCATGCTGCGACCTCGCGGCATTCGACGAGATTGGACAGCTGCATGGTCATGACCGGCTTGTCGCTCTGATTGCGGATGTCGAAATCGAGCGTGACGATGCCCCATTGCGGATGGCTGGTTGAGCGGCGAAGGCCCGCAATGGTCACCGTGCCGCCGATGGTGTCGCCCGCCATGACGGGGTTTTTCCATTTCAAATCCTGAAAGCCGAGGCCGCCGGCGGAGGCGATGGTGCTCAGGAAGCTGTCGACGAGCATGCGCAGGCTGAGGGCGCCGGTCTGCCAGCCGCTCGAGGCAAGGCCGCCGAGCAGGCTCTTTTTCGCCGCCTCCTCATCGATATGGAAGGGCAGCGGATCGAACTCGCGGGCGAAGGTGAAGATCATGTCCCTGGTCACGGTGGTCTGGCCCAGAGCGATGACTTCGCCGATGGCGAGATCTTCGAAATGTCTGAGATTTTGGGTGACAGGATTGGTCATTGTCTTTCCCTATACGTCAACCATCTTGTCGCACGAGATGGGGACGGCAGCAATAGGGCTGGGCGGGCTCAGACGTCGGCGCTCTGGCGGTCTTGCTGTATCAGCAGGGCGCGGAAGTCGGCTTCGGGCATGGGCGCGCCGAAAAAGTAGCCCTGGGCCTCGGTGCAGCCGGCGCGGGTGATGATGTCGAGCTGGGCCTGGGTTTCGACGCCCTCGGCCGTGGTGGTCATCCGCAGATTGCGGCCGAGCGTGGCGATGGACTGGACGATGGAGAGGCTGTCCGGCCGATCGGCCAGATCGCGCACGAAGCTCTGGTCGATCTTGAGTTTGTCGAAGGGGAAGCGCTGGAGGTAGCTCAGGGACGAATAGCCGGTGCCGAAATCGTCGAGCGCCACCGTGAGGCCGAGAGCGCGCAACTGGTGGAGGGATTCGAGATTGACGGCATTGTTCTGAAGGAGCACGGACTCGGTGATTTCGAGTTCGAGCCGGCGCGCATCCAGTTCGCTCGTGGCCAGCACCGCCTTGACGATGTCGACGAGGCCGGCGCCGCGGAACTGGACCGGGGAGAGATTGACCGAGACGCGGACATGGTCGGGCCAGTTGAGCGCATCCTGGCAGGCCTGTTGCAGCGCCCATTCGCCGAGCACTTCGATGGCCCCGGTTTCTTCGGCGAGGGGAATGAACTGGGCAGGCGAAATCATGCCGTGTTCGGGATGGCGCCAACGCATCAGGGCTTCGCCCGAGACGACGCGGCCCGTGTCGAGCCGCACCAGCGGCTGATAATAGAGTTCGAACTGGCCCAGCTTGATGCCGCCGCGCAGGTCCATTTCGAGATGGCGCCGATTTTGCAGCGACTTTTCCATCTGCGGGGAGAAGAAGCGATAGGTGCCGGCGCCCTCTGCCTTGGCGCTATAGAGCGCGAGGTCGTCATTCTTCATCAACTGATCGGCGTCGCTGCCATCTGACGGCGCCAGGGCAATGCCGACGCTGGTGCTGACGACGATCTCGTTGTCCTCGATGTGATAGGGCTGGGCGATGCTGGCGATGATGCGCTCGGCAAGGGCCTGCGAGCTGTCGGGGGAACTATCGAGGCAATAGTGGAGCACGGCGAATTCGTCGCCCCCCAGACGCGCCACCATATCGCGGGCCGAAGCAGTGTCCCGCAGGCGCTCGGCGACCTGGCGCAGGAGCGCGTCGCCAATGGGATGGCCGAGCGTGTCGTTGACTTCCTTGAACCGGTCGAGATCGAGATAGAGGATGGCGAAGGGCTGGGCGCGGGCGGTAAGGCCGCGCACCGCCTGGCCGATGCTTTCCCAGAAGCGCAGGCGATTGGCCATGCCGGTGAGATTGTCGTGGTGGGCCATATGCACGATGCGGTTCTGTGCCCGGTGGCGCTCGGTCACGTCCTCGAACGTGCAGACCCAGCCGCCTTCGGCGGTGGGTTCGCGGGAGATTTCCAGCACCGTGCCATTGGGCAGATGGCGCGTATGATTGTTGAGCAGGGCAAAGTCCGCATTGTCGCTCGCCTGATCGTCTTCGTGGTCGAGGAGCAGATCGGCATCGATCAACTCGGCGATCGGGGTGCCGGGCGCGGCGCGCGCTGACTGAAGGCCGAAAATCGCGAGAAAGCGCGGATTGCAAACGATAATGCGATTGTTTGCATCGAGCAGGCAGAGGCCGAGCGACATGGCATCGAGCGCGGCGTCGAAGCGCGCATTCTGGAGCGCCAGAGTGCGTTCCTTCTGCTGCAGGACCTCCTGGGCGCGGCCCAGAAGACCGTTGTGCAGCAAGAGGAGCGCAGCGAGAAAAACGCCGCAGACGATCATGCCGACCGCCACATAGGTGAAGGCCCATTGCAGGGCGAAAAGGCCCTCGCGGTCGGCTTCGATCCGGGCCACGTTCCAGACATTGGCGTCGGTCGAGAGGCGGGCCAGCTTGGGATAGATGGGTTCGAGGATATTCAGGATTCGCGCCGGCGTGCCGGGCAGATGCAAGTCCGCCAGCAGGGGACGCGAGGCTTCCAGCGCGTGTTCCAAGTCGTCCAGGATCGTGCCGATGCGGGGATCGGACAGCGCGAAATTCTCGACATCGCGGGTTCGCAAGGTCTTGAGGCGATTGACGACGATGTCAAAGCGCAGCTTCACCTCATCGGCGGAAATTGCGGGATCGCCCGCCGCAAAGGCGCTGACGCGCTGTTCGAGCCGGGCGAATTCGCTCGGAGCCTGGGCCACCATCCAGGTGACATTGCCCAGGCCGACGCCTTCGAGGGCGGTCTGGCGCTGGAAAACCAGGACAGAGATATAGATCGCCGAGGCGATGAAGCCCAGAATGACGACGGTCAGCGCTATGCGAAGGAACCGCATGGTGACGGCTTCATCCTATCTCTTGCCGGCCTGCCCTCTCCCAGGAGCAGACGAGCCACTATTGGACCGTGATTTCCTTGACCTGCCAGACGGCCCGTCCGTAATAGGGCTGGCCTTGCAAAACCGGATTGGAATCAAAAGGATAGATCACGAAAAAGGGCCCCTGATCGTCCACCGGCATATAGCTGCCATTGCGCTTGACCGCAAGAATGGTGCCGAATTCGGCGAAATCGGCCGTGGGCACATCGACGCTATAATCGTTGAGCGCGGTGATGGTGGCCGTTTCGCCCGTGGCATTGGCCTTTTCAAGCAGCGTCTTGAGCGGCACGCCCTCGAAATCGACGACACCTTCGTTCCAGGGGGTGGTGGTCTTGATCGACACCAGGCCCATGGCTTCGAGTTCGTTGCGGTCGAGAGTGACGGAACCAGAGGCGCTGCTGATCGTGATGGCCGGAACATCCGCGGCGAATGTGGGCCCGGCAAATGCGATGGCGGCTAGAACGACGGCGGGTACGAATCGCAGTGAGATCATCGGTGTGCTCCTTGCACATTCCTTCAGCCTGCGCCTTGAACTCTTAAGAGCGATTAAGTTCCAAGCGATCGTTGCGGCAAGCTTAACAGGACGTCACCGGCTCCCATCGATTTGTCGGGAATATGGCGGACTTGAGGCGTGCGCATTTGGGGTCCGCGGCCTCAGGGGCTGGCCCGGCGCCCCGCGGCGCGGAACTCCAGCGGCGCCATATTCCGGTGGCGGCGCAAGACTTTAGCCATGTAATTTGCATCGGTGAATCCGCTGGCCTCGGCAATGGCGGCGACGGACATTTCGGTTGCCAGCAGCAGGCGCTCGACCCGTTCGAGCCGTTTTTCGAGAACATAGGCGGATGGCGCCACGCCCAGCGCCGCTCCGAAGCTGCGTACGAAATGAGCCCGACTCATTTCGGCGATTCCCGCCAGCCGATCGACGGGAAGGGGGGCGGCGATATTTGCCTCTATGTGCGAGACGACGCGCGCGACGCCCGACGGCAGCTGCCGTTCCGGCGCGGGGCGGCTGCCGAAGACGGTGTCGTGGAGGCTGGTCATGGCGGCGTAGGCGGCGGTGGAGGCAAGGCCGGGCGAGGGAGTGGGCATTTGCAGCAGATCGAGACAGGCGGCGGCGAGGCGATCGATCTGGGCGGTGGCTGGCTCGAGCACCGGGCCGGCGCTGTCGAGGATTTCGCGGGCAAGGCGCAGGGCTTCGCGGCCATTGAGCAATAGCCAGAAATATTCCCATTCGCCGCCGCGTTCGAGCCAGTAGCGATGGGCATGCGGCATGGTGACAAGCATTGTTTTTCCGGGGGTTAGCCGGTGTCGCGTACCTGCATAATCAAGCCGGCCCTCGCCCAGGGTCGTGTGCTGGATGACGAGAAAGGGGGCGGCGCCGCGATGCAGGCCGTCCCAGGAATAGACCTCGTTGCGGCGCTGTTCGTAGCCGGCGCTGATGCCCATGCAGTGGAGCGGCGCGGCGCTGCGCGGCAGGTTGAGCGAGCGGATGTCGTGGCCGTGATTGAGAAGCTGAGAGAGCACAAAATTACCCATGAACGCACAAGCTTTCTCTACACCACCCGGCCCCCAGGCGCTACCTATTGGTAACAGACTGTTACCGTTGAGCGGTGCGTAGGAGGGAATATGTCATTCAAGGTTACGGTGATCGGCGCGGGCTCGGTCGGCTTCACCAAGACGCTCATTTCGGACCTGCTGAAGGTGCCCGAATTCGCCGATGTCGAATTCGCGCTGACCGACATCAATCCGCATAATCTCGACATGGTGCGCCAGATCATCGAGACCATCGTTTCGGTCAACAAGCTGCCCGCCAAGGTGACGGCGACGACCGATCGCCGCGCGGCGCTGACCGGGGCGCGCTATGTCATGAGCTGCGTGCGTGTCGGCGGGCTCGAAGCCTTTGCGACCGATATTTCCATTCCGCTCAAATATGGCGTCGATCAATGCGTCGGCGACACGATTTGCGCCGGTGGCATCCTTTACGGCCAGCGCAACATTCCGGTGATCCTCGATTTTTGCAAGGACATCAGGGAAGTGGCCGAGCCGGGCGCGCTGTTCCTCAACTATGCCAATCCGATGGCGATGAATACCTGGGCGGCGGACCTTTACGGCGGGGTCAATGTCGTGGGGCTCTGCCATGGCGTGCAGCACGGGGCGCATCAGATCGCCGAGGTGCTTGGTGTGACCGACGATGAGCTGGACTATGTCTGTGCCGGCATCAACCATCAGACCTGGTATATCGATGTCCGCGCCAAGGGCCGGAAGATCGAGAAAGAGGAACTGATCGAAGGCTTTGAGCGGCACCCGATCTATTCAAAGACCGAGAAGGTCCGCATCGATGTGTTGAAGCGGTTCGGCGTCTATTCGACCGAAAGCAACGGGCACCTTTCCGAATACCTGCCCTGGTATCGCAAGCGTCCGGACGAGATCAACCGCTGGATAGACATGAGCCACTGGATCCATGGCGAAACCGGCGGGTATCTGCGCTATTCCACCGAGCGCCGCAACTGGTTTGAAACCGACTTCCCGATGTTCAAGGAACAGGCCAACAAGCCGCTTTCCGAACACAAGCGGACCAGCGAACACGCCAGCTACATCATCGAGGCCTTCGAGACCGGCCGGCCCTATCGCGGCCACTTCAATCGCCGCAACAATGGCATCATCACCAATCTGCCGGATGACGCCATCATCGAGAGCCCGGGCTATGTCGATCGCTTCGGGATCAACATGATCGAAGGCATCAAGCTGCCGACCGCGGCAGCGGCAACATGCTCGGTTTCTGTGTCGGTGCAGCGGCTCTCGGTCGAGGCAGCGGTGACCGGCAATCTCGACACGCTGAAACTGGCCGTGCTGCATGACCCACTGGTGGGTGCGATCTGCACGCCGGACGAGGTCTGGGCCATGGTCGACGAAATGGTTGTCGCCCAAGCCGAGTGGCTGCCGCAATATGCCGACGCCGTGCCGGCCGCCAAGGAGCGGGTGGCAAAATCGACGGTCAAGACCCGCGACTGGGAGGGCGCCGCCCGCAAGCGCGTTCGTTCTGTCGAGGAGCTGCGCGAGCTATCCGGCGGACATCAGTAAGATTTCAGTTTGACGCGACCTCCCAAGCGTCACCTGTGGCCCCGGCGAAGGCTGGGGCCATTTTCGTTGGTGCGGTGACCATGCTACCGCCTTGCGAAAGCATTCGCCTCGCGATACTATAGCGGCATGATCATGTCGTTCGGCAATGAAGCTGCGCAGGCCGCATGGGAGCGCCGATTTCGCAAGGGCGTTCCTAACGACATCATGAAGGTGGCCAACCGCAAGGTGACGCAACTGAATGCTCCGACCACGCTGGACGATCTGCGGACGCCGCCGGGCAACCGGCTCGAGAGCCTTTCCGGGGATCGCGCGGGACAACACAGCATTCGCATCAACGACCAATGGCGACTGTGCTTTGTCTGGCGCGAAAGCAATGTCTTCGATGTGGAACTGGTAGACTATCACTGAGGTGTGCAATGGCCGATTTTGATCCGACCCATCCGGGAGAAGTCCTGCTCGAGGACTTTATGAAGCCGCTCGAACTCACCCAATATGCGCTGGCCAAGGCATTGGGCGTTACCCAGGTGAGGATTGGTGAGATCGTGCAGGGAAAACGGGCCGTGTCGCCGGATACGGCGCTCCGGCTCGCCCGCTATTTCGGCACCAGCGCCGAATTTTGGATGAACATGCAGGCGACTTATGATCTCGAGCGTGCGCGAGACAAAC
>DATMSG010000167.1:0-7499 GCA_035565515.1 Devosia sp. | reverse complement strand
TATTCGAGGCCATGAGGGGAAGCAGGAAGACGGCGAACCGCTGCCAGAGGGGGCGGGTGGAATGGGGGTCCATGAGAACGCTCCAGGAGAACAGGTCATTTGGCTATCGTCACGGCGGCAGGCCCCGGACCGGCGAAACTGAAAAATCAGGTGGCCGGAGGGACCAATTCACACCCCGAAGACGAGGTGCCGGCTGGACGGGCGCTGGAGGCTTGGCAATGACACGAAGGTTGTCTACGCCGCTCCGGGTGGAGCGTCAACGGCGCGATGACGGCGGCGTGATCAAAGATGTCACCGGACGCTATCGGAGCCGGTGGCGGAGGGGCCCAGCCCCGGACGGCAAGGCGCATAGCCGGCGCTGGATAAACGCGCCGAGACGGTTGCCAGCCGCACCGCTCTAGGCTAGGAACCATGCCCGTGCCCCTCTGGCGGAATGGTAGACGCAGAGGACTCAAAATCCTCCGCCGCGAGGCGTGCCGGTTCGAGTCCGGCGGGGGGCACCATTTACCCTACATCGCTGTCAGGACTGTGTTTTCGGACCGGCAGAAAAGGCCGTGACGCGGCAGCGGGGCGCCCTCATGGTTGGAGCCTACGCTTTACACCTCACGATGAGGGCTATTGGCTATCGTGAAGACGATGGGCTCCCGCCGGGCGTTCAATGGAAATAAAGAAGCGCCGACAGGGTCAGAAGCCCGGCGTGACCGGCTTGGGGAAGTCGAGCGAGTCGAAGCGGCGTTGAAGCCGGATGTCGTCGATGCTTCGTTCGATGGCGTTGATCTCGACCTTGTATTGATACTGCTCGCTTTTTTGCGACAGCTCGCGTTGCAGGCAGACCAGCCTTTGCTGGTTGGCCTCGATGGCGGCTGCGGTGTCGCCGGCTATGGGCGCAGGGCAAGCGGCGGCAGCCGGCGCGATGGCGCAGCCGGCGAGCAGAATGGCAAGGGTCAGGCGCTTTATGGTCATGGCCTTAACATGGGCGCTCGCGGGCAGCGGTGCAAATCACGACGGAGGGACTGTATGGCCCGACCGTCGGGAGTGGGGCTCCGGCTAGTTGCCCGACAGGCTTTGGGGGGTGTTCAGGCCGGGATCGAGGAACTGGCCATTGCGGCTGGGCTGAGTGACGATGGCGCCGCTATATTGCTGCTGCATCTGCACCTGGCGCTGGGCCGCGTCGTAGCCCTGGACATCGACGCCGATGACCGAGGTCATGAGATTGGGGCCGGTGCCGGGCTTGAACGCTTCCAGAATGCCGGACTGGCCTTCATAGGCCTGAACGCCAGTGCTGGGATTGATCCAGGCCGTGGTCATGCCCGCGGGGGTATTGAAGGGGGTCGGCGGCTTGCCGGCCATAGCCTTGGCCATGAAATTGGTGAAGATCGGCACGGCGAGGCCGCCGCCGGTCGAGGCATTGCCCATGGAACGCGGGCGATCATAACCGACATAGATGCCGACGGCGAGTTCGGGGGTGAAGCCGACGAACCAGGCGTCCTTATAGTCATTGGTGGTGCCGGTCTTGCCGGCCACGGGGCGATTGAGCGCGCGGGCGGCGGTGCCGGTGCCGCGCTGGACGACGCCTTCGAGCATGGAGGTGATCTGATAGGCGGTCATCGGATCGAGAACCTGGGGGCGGTTGTCGAGGATGCGAGGCTCGCCCTGCCCGTGCCAATCCTCGGCGGCGCAGCCTTCGCAGATGCGCTCGTCGTGGCGATAGACGGTGTGGCCGTAGCGGTCCTGAATGCGGTCGATGAGCGTGGGCACGATCTTGCGGCCACCATTGGCGATGGTCGCATAGGCCGAGGTCATGCGCATATTGGTGGTTTCGCCGGCGCCGAGGGACATGGCGAGAACGGGCTGCATGTCGTCGTAAATGCCGAACATGCGGGCATATTCGGCGATCAGCGGCATGCCGATGTCGCGCGCGAGGCGCACGGTCATGACATTGCGGCTGCGCTCGATGCCGCGGCGGAGGGTTTGCGGGCCGTAGAATTCCTGGGCGTAGTTTTCGGGGCGCCAGATGGAGCCGTCGCCATTGCGGATTTCGACCGGGGCGTCGAGGACCACGGAGGCCGGGGTGTAACCGTTGTCGAGGGCGGCGGCATAGACGATGGGCTTGAAGGAGGAACCGGGCTGGCGCAGGGCCTGCGTCGCGCGGTTGAACTCGGATTCGGCGAAGGAAAAGCCGCCGACCATGGCGAGGACGCGGCCGGTACGCGGGTCCATGGCGACGAGCGAGCCTTCGACTTCGGGCACCTGTTCGAGGGTATAGATACCCTCCTTGCCGGCGACCGGGGAGACGTAGACGACATCGCCGACCTTGACGATATCCTGCACCGGCTTCGATACCCAGCGGATTTCGGGGCCGGACAAGGTGCCTTCGACGCGCGCCGGGCCGGGGGCGCCATCGACGTCGTTTTCGGGGCGGAGGCCGATATGAGCTTCATTGCCGGAGACCGAGAGCACGACGGCGAGCTGCCATTCGGGCACGTCGCTGAGGGGTTTGATCTTGGCGACATCGAGCCCCCAGTCATCGCCCAGCTCGATACTGGCGACGGGGCCGCGGAAGCCGCGGGTGTGATCGTATTGAATAAGGCCGTCCATCAGCGCGCGGCGGGCATATTCCTGAAGGCGCGGTTCAAGGGTCGTGCGCACCGAAAGGCCGCCACCATAGAGCTGGTCTTCGCCGTAAAGTTTTGCCAGTTCGCGGCGCACGTCTTCGGTGAAATATTCGGCGGAGTAGACCTGGCTGCCGGAAGCGCGCGGGATGACGTTGAGGGGCGCCTCCTTGGCGGCCGCGGCTTCTTCGGGCGTGGCGTAGCCGTTTTCCACCATGCGATCGATCACCCAATTACGGCGCTCGATGGCGGCCTGGGGCCGGCGGAAGGGGTGGTAATTGTTCGGGCCCTTGGGGAGGGCGGCGATATAGGCAGCTTCGGGGAGCGTCAGTTGATAAAGCGCCTTGTCGAAGTAATTGAGGGCCGCGGCAGCGACGCCATAGGAATTGAGGCCGAGGAAAATCTCGTTGAGATAGAGCTCGAGGATCTTGTCCTTGGTAAAGGTCGACTCGATGCGCAGCGCCAGGATCGCTTCCTGAATCTTTCGGTCCCAGGTCTGCTCGGAGGTAAGCAGGAAGTTCTTGGCGACCTGCTGGGTGATGCTGGAGCCCCCGCCCTGAATGGAGGTATTGCCATCCATGCGGGCAAGCAGATTGTCGCGCAGGGCACGGACGATGCCGTCGATGGCGATGCCGTTATGGGAATAAAAATCCTTGTCTTCGGCCGAAAGGAAGGCATGGACCAGCAGCGGCGGGACGGTTTCGATGGGCTGGAACAGGCGGCGTTCCCTGGCATATTCGGCCAGAAGCGTGCCATCGGCGGCGTGGACGCGGGTGGTCACCGGCGGCTGATAGTCCTTGAGGACGGTGTAATCGGGCAATTGCGCGGAGACCGTGGCGAGATAGACGGCGGCCACGGCGACGCCGCCAAGCGCCACGAACATGCCGAAACCGAATAGCCAGCCGAGTAGACGGAACATGCGATCAGATACTCCACGCCATGAGGGGAGCGGTGTTCCCTGCCCCGATTCACGACGGTATTTTCAATAATAGCAGAGCGGGCGCGGGCGCTTAATCACTTTGCTCAGGGTTCGGCTTCGACGCTGTCGAAATAGGTGGAAATGCCGCGCGCAATGGCCTCGGCGGTGCGGTTCTGCCAGTCGGACTGGGTCAGATTGGTGATGTCATCGAGATTGGAGAGGAAGCCCAATTCAATGAGCACCGATGGCACGTCGGGGGCCTGCAGCACGAAGAAATCGGCCTGACGAACCGGGAAGCGACGCAGGGCGACGCTGGGTTCGAGCTGGTGAACGATGGATTGGGCGGCGACATAGGACTGCTTGCGCATTTCGCGGCGCATGAGGTCAAGAAGGATATCCACCACCTCTGGTGCCATTTGCGGCATGGCAAAGCCGGCGATGACGTCGGACTTGTTCTCTTTGTCGGCCAGCACCTTGTCGAGCACGTCGGTGGCGTTTTCATCGCGCGTATAGACGCTGGCGCCGCGGATTTCGGGCTGCTGGAAGCTATCGGCGTGGATGGAAAGGAAAATGTCGGCCTTGTTGGTGCGGGCGAGTTCGACCCGCTCCTCAAGGCGGAGATAGGTGTCGTCCTCGCGGGTCAGGGCCACATCGAAGCGCCCGGACTGAACGAGAAGTTCCTGAAGGCGCAGGGAGAAGGCGAGGACGATGTCTTTTTCGCGCACGCCGTTCGGGGCTTCGGCGCCGCTATCGATGCCGCCATGGCCGGGATCGATGACGACGAGCGGGCGGGTGGCGATGGGAAGTTCGGAACCGCCGGCGGGAGTGGATACAGCCGCGGTTTCGGCAACGGCGGCGGAGGTCTTCCGGTCGCGCTCGACATTGGCAGCGAAAGTTGCCGCATCGGCGGGAATGAGATCGACAACGAGGCGGGCCGGCTGATCTTCGAAGGGATCGAGCACATAGGCCTGTTGCACCTGGGCGGGGGCCGCCAGCGTCAGGGTGGTGCGCACGCGGTCAGAGGTCGCCTGCTCGACGAGATAGGATTCGATGAGGGTCGTTTCGGCGGGGGCGCCGCTGGGCTCGGGCACGGAAAAGGTGCCGGCGCGCACATCGATGGCGAGGCGGTTGGGCTCGGCGAGGGAAACGAAGGAAAATTCGGTTTTAGCGGCAAGATCAATGACGAGACGCGCGCGATCTTCACCAACGGTAACGCGCACGTCGATGACATTGGGGAGGCCGACCGGGATGGCGGCGGGCGCAGCTTCCTGCGCGTGAAGCGACAGGGCGGACGCGAAAGCCAGAAAGAGGCCAAGGACGAGCGAACGGATGACGCGAAGATTCAAAACTGGTCGGGCCCCATGCGTATGGCAAAACCGTGTCACATGCCCTTCGGGCGATTCTGCGGCATTTTTGGCTTATGCGATGATTTGCAACCGGGCGCAAAGAATGGGCCACGGCAAAAAGCCCGATATTCCTCACATTTAGACTTTCCTGTTGCCAATCTGGCGCAACCACCATACACGCTTATATGAAGGCGCAGGAGTTTCGCGAGCGCCAGCGAAAGGGTCTGAATTCCCTTTTGCGCCGCTGCGGACCCCCGCCGGCCAGTGTGCCACACAAGCACCTGCCCGGAATGAAAGCGGCGATTTTCAACGCCTTCGCAAACGAATTTCGGTCCTTCACAGGGATCGGACGGTGGCGGGCCTTTGGGGCCGGCCATCCAATAGGAAGAGGTCATATGGCCCGCAGGCGGACAAAGCGCGACGCGATCGATACGAACGATTGCCGTTTTGCTTCGCCCTTTCTCCCGGCCATGACCAGATTTGCCGGTGCGCAGAACGTGAGAGGTTCGCGCCCGATTGTTTTCAACACATTCGCCCCGCAACGCGCCGAGCCAGGTTCTCCGGTTCGCCGGCTGACGCCCTTTGGCGCGCGGGTGCGCGGAGTATATTATGGCAACCAAGAGAATGCTGGTGGATGCCATCCACCCGGAAGAAACACGGATTGTCGTCACAGCCGGTAACCGGCTGGAAGAGTTCGACTTTGAATCGGCGTCCCGCCGCCAGCTGCGGGGAAATATCTTCCTCGCCAAGGTGACGCGCGTCGAGCCGTCGCTGCAGGCGGCCTTCGTCGAATATGGCGGCAATCGCCACGGGTTCCTCGCCTTCAGCGAAATCCACCCGGACTATTACCAGATCCCCGTCGCTGACCGCGAAGCCCTGCTGCGCGATGAAGAGCACGAGGAAGAACACCACGAGGAAGCGGAAGAAACCGTCTCCGTGCCCGAAGGCGTGGCCGAAAGCGACCCGGAGGCCGATCCTCAGGAGCACGAGGAAGAGAGCCATATCGAGCAGGCTCCGGCCAATACCGAACCCGTCGAGTCGATCGGCGGGGCGGACGCGCTCGAGGAAGTGCCGGAACGCCGCCAGCGCAGCCAGCAGCGCCGCCACCAGTACAAGATCCAGGAAGTGATTAAGCGCCGCCAGGTGATGCTGGTGCAGGTGGTCAAGGAAGAGCGCGGCAACAAGGGCGCGGCTCTGACGACCTATCTCTCGCTCGCCGGCCGCTATTCGGTGCTGATGCCCAATACCGCGCGCGGCGGCGGCATTTCGCGCAAGATCACCAATGCTGCGGATCGCAAGCGCCTCAAGGAAATCACCTCGGACCTGGAAGTGCCGCAGGGCATGGGCGTCATCCTGCGTACCGCAGGCGCGACGCGCACCAAGGCCGAAGTGAAGCGCGATTTCGAATATCTGATGCGCCTGTGGGAAAGCGTGCGCACGCTGACGCTGCAGAGCCAGGCGCCGTGCCTGGTCTATGAAGAGGGATCGCTGATCAAGCGGACCATTCGCGACCTCTACAACAAGGACATCGACGAAGTGTTGGTGGCTGGCGACGCAGCTTATCGCGAAGCCAAGGACTTCATGAAGATGATCATGCCGTCCCACGCCAAGAACGTGAAGCCTTATGGCGAAGAGCAGCCGCTGTTCTCCAAATATGGCATCGAGTCCCAGCTCGACCAGATGTTCTCGCCGGTCGTCACCCTGCCCTCCGGCGGCTATATCGTCATCAACCCGACCGAAGCGCTGGTTTCGATCGACGTGAACTCGGGCCGCTCCACCAAGGAGCACAATATCGAGGACACGGCGCTTCAGACCAATCTGGAAGCCGCCGACGAAGTGGCGCGCCAGCTGCGCCTGCGTGACCTTGCCGGCCTGATCGTGATCGACTTCATCGATATGATGGAGAACCGGAGCAACCGCGCCGTCGAGCGCCGTCTCAAGGATGCGCTGAAGGACGATCGCGCGCGCATTCAGGTGGGCCGCATCTCGCATTTCGGCCTCATGGAAATGAGCCGCCAGCGCATCCGCTTCGGCGTTGTCGAAAGCTCGACCCACAAGTGCCCGATCTGCGACGGCACGGGCCTGGTGCGATCGACCGAGAGCCTGGCGCTGATGATCATGCGCCATGTGGAAGACCATGTGCTGCGCAAGCAGGGCCAGTCGATCAATGTGCGCGTGCCGACCGAAGTTGCGCTCTATGTGCTGAACTACAAGCGCGACACGCTGACCGCGCTCGAAGCGCGCAATGCGCTTTCGATCACCATTACGGCCGACAGCAAGCTGACCGGACACCAGTTCTCGATCGAAAAGGGCGAGACCCGCGTCTCCTCCTATGTCGACCAGCGCGCGGCAAGCCATGTGCGGGTCGATAGCGCCGTGATCGAAGAGATCGACGAGGATGTCGTCGAGGAAGAAGAGATCGAAGAAGAAACCGCCGAAGCGCGGCAGGAGCATGCCGGGGAAGGCGAAGGCAATGGCCGCCGCCGCCGTCGTCGCCGTCGCCGTGGCGGCGCCAATGGCGAGCGCAACGAGGAACGGCCGGCGGTTCAGGCACGCGAGAGCGATGCCGAAGCCAGCGAAGAAGACAGCGCCGAAGAAACTGGCGAGGCCGAGGGCGAAGAC
>DATMSG010000166.1:0-11054 GCA_035565515.1 Devosia sp. | reverse complement strand
AAAGGCGCCCTGATATTCGCCTTCCATGCGCCGGGTCAGATCGGTATTGGCCAGCGCCGACAGCACGACGCCGGTCTCGCCCACGCCGCGGTCCACGGTCTCGACAAGACCATTGACCGAGCGCGCCAATGCATTGAGTTCATCATCGGGGAACTCAGCCTCTACCCGCTGCGAAAAATCCCCCGCAATCGCCGCGTCCACAACATGACCGAACGAGCGCTGCAATTGCTGCATCATTGCCGCCCGATCCGCCTGCCCGCGAATGATGGAGGCTGCTTCCGCCTCGGTCATTTCGGCCATGCGCAACCCATTCTGCCGGAACACTTCCACGGCCCGCGCCATGGCGCCGATTTCGTCGCCGCGCGCCCCGCCCGCCACATCCACCGAAAGGTCACCCTCGGCCAGCGTTTCCATCGTATGGGTCAGGCGCGAGATCGGCCGGCTGATCGAGCGGGCAAAGAAGAAGCCCAGCACCGCCGCAATGGCGAGGAGGACGCCGCCAACCAGTAGCGTCATGTTGCGCATGCTGACAACTGGGGCAAAGGCCTCATCTTCGGGCTGCACCGCCGCGACCGCCCAGGTCACATTGCCCACGCTGACCGGCTCGGCCCGCACTACCATCGGCGCGCCGCGATAGTCCGTGCTCATCCCCTCGCCCGTCTGCCCCGCAAAGGCGGCGCTCACCACATCGGAGGTCAGCGCAGTCACGAGCACGTCGTCCCCTTCGGTCTTGGGCGATTGGCTCCGGAGCAGTCCATCCTGCCCGACAACGACCACTTCACCGCTCTGCCCCATGCCCGACAGTTCCGAGACACGGGCGCTCATCGTTGCCGGCGAAATCGCCAGCACCATGACGCCGGTCTTCTCGTCCTTGTCGAACACCGGCATGGCCATGAAACTTTGCGGCGTGCCGGCCGGTCCATAAACGGAAAAATCGACGAAGGCGGCCGACCCGTCGGGCAGGTCCTTGGCCGCAGCGAAGGCCTGGCCGAGGCCCGAAGCGGCCAGCACCGGATCGGCAATGACATTGCCGGCAAAATCCATATTCTTGGCGACCGAATAGACCACGTCCCCCGCGGCGCTGACGAGCAGCACGTCGGAATAGCCGCGCTCGACCTGCAGGGTACGGAAGCCGGGATGGAAGCGCTTGTGCGGGGCGTCATAAGTGGCGCCCTTGGCCCCGACGCTATCCACCGCCGCCCGGTCTGCCGGATTGGGATTTTCGGTGACATAGGCGGTCTGCAATTGCGGCGCCGCGCGTTCCTTGAGCCCCATGCGCAATTCTTCTAGCGCCCGGGTCAGGTTCTTCATCGCCGTGACCGTGTCGGAGCGCTGCACGAAGAGGCGCAGGTCAACCTCGGCGCTCGAAAAATAGTCGCTCACCAGCGTCCTGGCGGTCGTCAGCGCCGCCTGCATGGATTGGTTGCGCTGCTCCTCGACCGTACCGAGGCCGATGAAATAGCTGGCAATGCCCACACCGGCACTAACGACCAGCGCCGAACCGACCAAAGCCAGCGGCAGCTTCTGCGCGATGCGCAGTTGCGGAAATATCCTCACCCTCGTCCCCCCGAGCCTGCCCGATCGCCGGCCTTTTGGCCGTGCCGCCTCCCGGCCGGCTATGCGCCAAGCGAGATCGGACGAATTGCGTCCTGCAATCGATACACATTTAGGTTTAACTACTTATTACGCCCGCCCCCTGCCCCGAAAAGGCAAAGCGCCCGCATCCTTCCGGATACGAGCGCTTCAGCTTTTGGATTTTTCGTCAGGCGATCAGGTCAGTGCGCCGATCACGGCCTCGATCCGCTTCTTCATGGTCGAAACGTCGAACGGCTTGATGATGTAATTGTTGACGCCCGCCGAAATGGCTTCCTTGACCTGTTCGGCATCCGAGCGGCCGGTCGCCATGATGAAGGGCATGGCCTGGGTCCGCGGATGCTTGCGGATCACCTTCAGAAGCGTCAGCCCGTCGATATCGTCCATATTCCAGTCGGAAATGATCAGATCGACATTGGCCCCTTCGAGCTTGCCCAAGGCATCGCGGCCCGACTTGGCTTCGATGATATCCTTGAAGCCGAGCTGATTGAGAATGTACTTACAGATGCCACGCATGGACTGCTGGTCATCAACGATCAGGACGCTGACAGCACTGGCTTTTGGCATGGACCCTATCTACCTCTTACCGCCGGAGCCTGGGCCCCGGTATTCAAGTTCATCCTAGGCAGGAGAGGTTACAATTCCCTCAATTGCAACGGATGGATTGTACCGCCGGCGTTAAGCGGCCGGCCGCAAACGCACCAGCGCATTGGCAAGCTTGACCGCCACCTGCTCGAGCGGGGCCTGTTCGACCACCGCGCCTTCCTCGAAAGCAACGCGCGGCATGCCATAGACGAGCGCCGAAGCCTGGCTCTGGCCCACCGTATAGGCGCCGGCCTCGCGCATGAGTTTGAGACCCCGCGCCCCATCGCGCCCCATGCCGGTGAGAATGGCGCCGACCGCCAGGGGTCCGACGGCCTTCGCCACGGATTCGAACAGCACATCGACGCTCGGACGATGACCGCTGGTCAACTCGTCCTGGCTCAACCGGCATTTGAGCTGGCCCGAAGAGCGCTCGACGCGCAGGTGATAGTCGCCCCGCGCCACATAGGCATGGCCGCGTTCGAGCACCATGCGATCCTCGGCCTCGACCACCTTGATGGCGCAAAGCTCGTCGAGCCGGGCGGCAAAACGTCCGGTGAAGCCAGCCGGCATATGCTGGGCGATGACCACCGGCGGGCAATCTGCCGGCATATTGGTGAGTACGGTGCGGATGGCTTCGACCCCGCCGGTCGAAGCGCCCAGGGCAATGAGCGCGCCGTCGGGCGCCGCGGCGGTTTTCACCGCAGTCTTGGGCGCTTCGATGCGGGTTGCCGCACCGCGCACATCGGCGCGCGCCGCATCGCGGATCTTGTCGCGCAGGCTCGCCCCGAAGGCATCGAGCCCACCGGCGAATTCGGCACTGGGCTTGGCCACGAAATCGATGGCGCCCAGTTCGAGCGCGAGCAGGGTTTCGCTGGCGCCCTTCTTGGTCAGGGTCGAGACCATCACCACCGGCATGGGCCGCAGGCGCATCAGCTTTTCGAGGAAATCGAGCCCGTTCATATTGGGCATTTCGATATCGAGCGTCACCACGTCGGGATTGAGCTGCTTGATCTTTTCGCGCGCCTCGATCGGGTCGGTTGCCGCGCCCACGACCGTAATATCGCCGTCGCGCGTCAGCATGCGGGTGAGCACCTCGCGAATGAGAGCCGAGTCGTCGACGACCAGAACCTTGATAGTCATGCTGCTTCTCGTTTGTTCAGCCGCCTGGATTGATAGATGGTCTTGCCCACGAGGCGGAAGCCCTCCCCGCCCGAACCCAGATTTTCCGAGTGACCGATGTAAAGGAAGCCTTCGGGGGCAAGCAGCGTACCGAAGCGGCCGAAGACCGCTCCTTGCGTCGGCTTGTCGAAATAGATTGCCACATTGCGGCAGAAGATGGCGTCGAACGGGCCCCTCATCGGCCATTCGGCAATGAGGTTAAGCGGCTTGAACGAGACCAGTTCGCGCGCCGCCTGCGGCACCTGCACGGTGCCGTCGCCAAGCCTCTGAAACGGGCGGGCCCGCTCGGCGCTGAGGCCGGACAGTTCGTTTTCCGGATAGATGCCGCGCGCCGCCTTGGCGATCACTGCCGTATCGATATCGGTCGCAAGAATCTTGAAATCCCAACGCTTGAGCTCGGGAAAGGCGGCCAGCAGATCCATGCCGATCGTATAGGGCTCCTGCCCCGTCGAACAGCCGGCCGACCAGATACGCAGACGCTGGCCGCGCGGGCGCTCGCTCATCAGCGCGCCCACATAGGTCTTGAGGTGATCGAAATGATGATCTTCGCGATAAAAGCGCGTGAGATTGGTGGTCAGCGCATTGACGAAATTCTGCCCGTCGCCCGCCGAAGCACCCTTTTCGAGATAGTCGACATAATCGTCGAAGCTGGACAGGCCGAGCGCGCGCACGATCTTGGACAGACGCGACACCACCAGCGTTCGTTTGGCATCGCTGAGGGAAATGCCGGCGACCTTGTAGACGCGGCTTTTGATGCGCGAAAATTCACGCTCGCTGAGGGAAATTTCTCCCTGTTCCATGAAACCTTCCCCGACTTCCCGGCGCTTCTCATGCAGCGGCAAGTTACCGTTGCACGAACATGATCGCGATCTCCGCGCCATGCTGTTGAGCCGAAGTCATACTGGCCGGTCCATTCCTTAGATTGCGTAAATTCCACCCGGAAGCCCGGGCAATATTTGCGCCTGGCAGCCTAGAAAAGTTCGATATCGTCGGCCGGCACCGGCAACACGATACGGCGTCTGGCGAGCGCCAGTTCTTCCCTTGCGACATTGGCACCCATATCGCTGTCGAGCCGCTTGACGAAGGCGCGGCCGGAATAGGGCTTGAACAGCACCCGCCGCGCGAACATGCCGCCGAGATCTTCGCTCGCGGTCATATAGCCTTCATCGGCGAGAAACTGGCGCACGAATTCGATATTCTTGGCCCCGACATCGTCGAGCGCGGAATTGATCTTGCCGCCGCCAAACACCTTGATCTCGAGATTGGACTTCTTGCCCGAGCCTTGCGAGAGCACCTTGTTGATCAATTGCTCCATGGCAAAGGCGCCATAGCGGGCCGAAGCGCCATAGCGATCCCGCGCCGAACCCGACTGCTCTGCCAGCAGAAAATGGTTCATGCCGCCGACATGAGCGACGCGGTCCCGGACACAGGCCGAAACACAGGAGCCGAGGACTGTCGAAAAGGTCACGTCCTGTCCCGCAGAAACGTGGCAATCGCCCTGGTGGACAGTCGTGACGACGCCTCTATCGAATTCAGGAGGCAGGGAGCTATTCTGGCTCATTTGTCTACGAATACCCGTCGCGTCCGATTGCTGCCGACCTTAGCTTTAACTCGTTAGCCAAACGCTAACCACGCTGGGCGGGTCAGTCCCGATCTCGCAGCTTCGGCAAGAAGCGGTTTAGGATTATCCGTCTAGAGTAGGCCCATAGATTTGAGGTTTTATCGCAATGTCATTGCAGAAGCTGGCAAGAGAGCTGGACGAGACGGCCCGTCAGTCCGCCGCAATGCTGGCAGGGATCACCGAAGCCCTCGAATTGCTGACCGATTCGACGGCCGGCAAGGATGCTTCCGTACGCCAGGCCATGCTCATGATCGTCACCGCGCTCCAGGGCCAGGACCGCATCGAACAGCGCTGCCGCAACATGGCCCTGGCCGCCCGGCAATTCTCCCTGCTGCCCCCGACGGCCCCTGAAAGCGTCTATGACGAGATCTGGCAGAGCCTGACCCTTGACGAACTCCGGGTGCCCGCGCTCTCGGGCGTCGCCGCCAACCAGACGCATGGCGAGATCGAGCTGTTCTGAACCAAGCTTTCGGCCGGTCCGGTCCTGCCGATGCTCCCAAGCATTTCACGTTTTAACTGACGGAACGGCAGGCCCCATGATGAGGTGCGCGGCCTAATCTCGAACCACGAGGGCGCGACGCCAAGTCATCTGCCCCCTAATGGATCAAGGCCCCAGGTCAAGCCCGGGGCCTCGAAGGCGATTGGAGCCGCCGCTTCAACCAAATGGCAAATGCCTAGCCGTCGAGCTTGGCGCCGTTGACCACGGCGTGCAGGTCGATGAGCCCCACCATGCGGCTGTCATGGGTAATGATGCCGTTGAGGAGTTCGGTGTCGATGGCATTGCCTTCGGGCACGTTGTGAATGTCTTCGCGGCTCACGGTCAGAATATCGCTGACGGCGTCCACCAGAATGCCGACCCACTTGTCCCCGACGCTCATGACCACGACGACATGGTTCTTGGTCGGCGAAGTCTGGCCGTCGCCAAAGCGGGCGCGCAGATCGAAGATCGGCACGATGGTGCCGCGCAGGTTGATGACGCCGCGCACGAAGTCGCGCGTGTTGGGCAGCGGCGTGGCGCCGTTCCAGGCGCGGATTTCCCGCACCGTGGTGATTTCCACGCCATAGGTCTGCTCGCCGATGGAGAAGGCGATCAATTGCAGGGTGTTCTGGCCTGCGACGACCGTCTTGTCCCCATTGTCTTCGCGGAGGCTGAGAGCTTCCATTGTCCTGGCCTTTCTGCCGCCCTTGCGGGCCGGTTACACATTGTGGGCGGCATGTTCCGCCCCTTACTCGTTACCGGCGCGGCATGTTCCGCCGCGCCGCTTGGCCGGTCAGGCCGCGTTCTGATGAATCTGGTGAACCCGGAGGCCCTGCACGTCGACGATCAGCGCGACATTGCCGTCACCCAGGATCGTGCCGCCGGCAATGCCTTCGACCTGTTCGAAATTTTCTTCCAGCGATTTGATGACCACCTGCTGCTGGCCGATGATGTCGTCGACGACCAGCGCCACCTTTTGGCTGCCCTCGCTTTCGCACAACACCACGAAGCGCTCGTCCGGCGCCTTGTTCGAATGCATGCCGAAACGCTGCGCCACATCGATGACCTGCACATATTCGCCGCGCACCTGCAGCACCTGGCCGCCAGAGGGCACGCGCTCGAAAATGGCGCCCGAGCACTGCATGGTTTCAACGATCGAGGAGAGCGGCACCACATAGGGGCTCTCGCCGACCTTGACGAGCATGACATCGAGCACTGCCAGCGTCAGCGGCAGCCGCAGGGTGACGCGCGAGCCCTTGCCGCTCCAGGAGCGGACATGCACCGAGCCGCCGATCTTCTTGATATTGGAGAGCACCACGTCCATCCCGACGCCACGGCCGGAAATATCGCTCACCGCATCGGCCGTCGAAAAACCCGGGGCGAAGATCAACTGGTCGATCTGTTCGTCCGTCGGGGTAATATCGGGCGCCACCAGCCCCTTGTCGCGGGCCAATTGCAACACGCGCTCGCGGTTGATGCCATTGCCGTCGTCTTCGACGACGATCAGAATATTGCCACCGGCCTGTTCGGCCGAAAGACGGATAGTGCCGATTTCGGGCTTGCCGCGCGACTTGCGCTTTTCCGGGTCCTCGATGCCGTGGTCGGCCGAATTGCGGATCATATGGGTCAGCGGGTCGGACAGCTGTTCGATGACCGTCTTGTCGATCTCGGTATTCTCGCCGATCGTCTCGAGCTTGATCTTCTTGCCGGTCTTGGTGGCGAGTTCGCGCACGAGGCGCGGCATGCGCGAGAAGACCGATTTGACCGGCTGCGCCCGAATGGCCATCACCGAATCCTGCAAGCCGCGCGTCGTCTGGGCCAGCACTTCGAGGCCGCGGACCAGTTCGGTATAGCGGGCGCGCAGATTTTCATCCATCTGCTGGGTCAGCATGGACTGGGTGATCACCAGTTCGCTGACCATGTTGACGACGCGATCCACCTTGTCGAGATCAACGCGGATCGACTGCACGCCGACGCTGCGATTGCCGCCTTCTTCGCCGCCTTCCCCACTCGCTGCAGGTTTTGGCGCAACCACGGCCTTGGGCGCTGCCGGCACCGGGCGCGGCGGCGCGGCGGCCGAGATTTCATTGGCGAGATCGGCAAAACTGAGCGCCGGTTCCTCGGCCGCAGGCATTTGGGCGGGCGGCTCTGGGGTAACAGGCTCCTCGACAATCGGGGCAGGCGGCGGATCGGCAACGAGGCGCACCGGCGCGGCAGCCACTTCGTCTTCGGTCAGCGCCATGAGGTTTTCGTGGGCCTTGGCCGGTTGCGGAGCCGCAAGAGGGGCCGGGCTCGGCGCGGCCACCGGCGGCACGCTATGGCCGAGCGGCACCACTTCAATGCTGCAATCGCCATCGACGAATTCGAAAACCTCGCGGATCGCGCCCTCCGTCAGGTCGGGCGCAAAAAGTGAGATTTCCCAGGAGCAATAGACGCCAAAGGGCTCGAAATCGCTCAGGGCCGGTATGTCGGTGAGAATGGCGCGGACATTGATCTCGCCCAGGGCTGCCAATTCGCGAAACAGCAGCAGCGGATCGTTGGCGCGCGAATAGAGCTGACGATAGGGCGTGAAGCGCACTTCCCAATGGCCCGGCTCGACCGGCATGGGCGGGGCATCGAACGTGTCGGGCTCGGGCGCAGCCTCTGCCTCGACGGTGTCTTCGTCGCCGACGGAAAGCTCGACGCGCACCGGGGTGAATTCGATGTCGAATTCCTCGATGATCTCGCCGCTCCACTCGTCCTCATCGCCACGCTGGCCGCGGGCAATGGCGTCGAAACGCTGTTTTTCTTCCTGACCATAGTCGGCGTCGAGCGCTTCCCCGCTCTGGGCCGCATTGATGTGGTCGGCCACGATGTCATTGGCGCGAATGCAAAGGCTGACGACATCGTCGGTCATTTCGACCCGGCCGTCGCGCACATAGTCGAGCAAGGTCTCATAGGCATGGGCAAAGCCCACCAGCGCCGAGAAGCCGAACGCTCCGGCGCCGCCCTTGATCGAATGGATGGCGCGGAAGACGGCATTGAGCCGGTCGGCGTCGCGCTCGCCCCCTTCGATCGCGGCGAACTGTTCTTCGAGCTCGTTCATCAGCTCGGAACATTCGTCGAAATAGGTGGCCTTGAAGTCGTCTAGGTCGCTCATGGCGCCGGTACCAGCCTTAAGAAATCGTATTAGTGGACCACGCGATGGATGACGCTGATCAGCTTGTCGGGATCGAAGGGCTTGACGATCCAGCCCGTGCCGCCCGCCGCCTTGCCCTGGTCGCGCTTGTCTTGGCTGGTTTCGGTGGTCAGGATCAGGATGGGCAGGCTCTGATACTGGCCGCTGGCGCGCACATTCTTGATGAATTCGATGCCGTCCATGACGGGCATGTTGATATCGGTGATGACGACATCGATATCGTGGCTCATCAGCACATCCAGGCCCTGCTTGCCGTCTTCGGCCTGCAGCACCTCGAAACCGGCATTGCTCAAGGTGTGATGCAACATGGCCAGGATGGTTCTGGAATCATCCACAGTCAGTACGCGCAATGTCATGGTTTCATCATCCCTGAAAATTGTGCGCCAAGGCCCAATCGGTCGATCGCGGCCAACATGGCGGCGCTCGGCGCGTCGACAGCAAATTCGTTGTGGTTGCGGCGGGCCGTTTCAGCGGCGCTGATCAGCATCAGCAGACCATTGGTCGATACGCGCTGCACCGCGCTTCCGATCACGGTCACCGCACCATCTTCGACAGCGTCGATCAGCTTGTCGCGAATCGCGTCCAGCGCGTCGAGGTCGATGACCTCTGGCAAGGCAATCGCGCTTGCGTCCTGATGTGCCATTTTCTGGCGTGCCCCCGGCGTTCTCTCCGCGGCCATATTCATCTCGAACGGTTTAAGAAGTGCTAATCGGCCCGGCGACAAGGGGTTAGCACCGCTTGGCCCCGCGCCCGGTCCCCGGCGCGCTTGCCCAGGTGGGTAAGTGGTTGTAACGAGGCGGGCAGTAACCGGACAATTGCCATGACCCCCAAGATCGCCCTGACCGGGCTCGCCCGTGACCTCGCCGCCCGCGCCGATACAGGTAAGCCCATTCGCGTCGGCGTTATCGGCTCGGGCGAAATGGGCACCGATCTCGTCACCCAGATGAGCTTGATGAAGGGCGTCGAAATGGCGGCCATCGCCACCCGCCGCCCCCATACCGCGCTTGCTGCCATGACCATCGCCTATGGCGACGACAGCCATGGAAGGGTGGTGGATTCTCCCGCCGCCGCCACTGCCGCCATCGAACAGGGCAAGATCGCCGTCACCTCGGCTGAAACTCTCGTCGTGACGCCCAATATCGACGTCGTCATCGACGCGACGGGAAAACCCGGCGTTGCCGCCGATTTTTCGCTCACCGCCATGGAACACGGCAAGCATCTGGTGATGATGAATGTCGAGGCCGACGTCACCATCGGGCCCTATCTGAAGGCCCAGGCCGACCGGCTCGGCGTCGTCTATTCGGTCGGGGCCGGGGACGAGCCCAGCTCCTGCATGGAACTGATCGAATTCGTCACCGCGCTCGGCCTCGATGTGGTCGCCGCCGGCAAGGGCAAGAACAATCCGCTGAAACATGACGCGGTCCCCGACGACTATCGCGAGGAAGCCACCCGCCGGAACATGAACCCGCGCATGCTGGTGGAATTCGTCGACGGCTCCAAGACGGCCGTCGAAATGACCGCCATCGCCAATGCCACCGGGCTGATGCCCGACATTCCGGGCATGCACGGCCCGAAAGCCGACCGCGACGACATGGCAAGGGTGCTCATCCCCAAGGCCGATGGCGGCATCCTCAATTCATCGGGCGTCGTCGATTTCACCATCGGCAAGGGCGTCGCCCCCGGCGTTTTCGTCATCGTCAAGGCCGAGCATCCACGCATCATCGAGCGCATGGACGATCTCCATATCGGCCACGGCCCCTATTATGCGTTCTTCCGCCCCTATCATCTGACGAGCCTTGAAGTGCCGCTGACCTGCGCCCGCATCATGCTCACCGGCAAGCCCGATATGGTCCCCCTGCCCCGCCCCGTCGCCGAGGTCTGCGCCGTCGCCAAGCGCGATCTGCTGCCGGGCGAAGCGCTCGATGCCATCGGGGAAACCTGCTACCGCTCCTATGCCATGAAGGCCACCGACGCCCGTGCCGCGGGCGCCGTGCCGGTGGGCCTGCTCGAAGGCGGGCGGGTGACGGCCCCCATCGCCAAGGGCGCGCTTCTGACCAGCGCAAACAGCCAGCCCGATACGTCTACCCGGCTGTTCGCGCTGCGCCAGGCGCAGGACAGGCTTCTCGGCCACCTCTAGATGTCGGCACTGAGCTACAGTCTCGTCGCGCTTGCCCCCAAACGCTGCGGCGGCCTTTCATTCGGAGCACCCACATGCGACCGCTCGGCCTTTTCGCCCTCGCCTTGCCCCTTTTGCCCATGGCCGTCGCCGCCGAGCCGGTGAGCAAGAGCAAGGGTCTCGCCGATTGCGCCGCGCTGGTCGCCACCGTGACGGATGTCACCCTGGGGCCCGATAGCACTGTGGACGATATCGATGGCGGCTGCCGCGTGACCAATCTCAGCTATGGCGTGTCGAGCTATAT
>DATMSG010000165.1:0-27142 GCA_035565515.1 Devosia sp. | reverse complement strand
CCCGTTTTCCTCCACCGACAATTCGCCCGTCAGGTAGAACGTGTCGCGGTCCGAACGCATCTTGGTGACACTGTCGATCCGGATGCGCCAGCCATCGCGGCCCATCTCATAGCTCTGGGTAAGAACATATTGCGCCGAGGTGGGATCGTTGTCGGCTATGGTCAGCTCGCGCTTGAGGCTGTGGCTGAGTTCGGTGCCGATATCGTCAAAGCGCAAAATGCCCTCGCCGAAGAGACCGCCAATGCCTTCGGTGACATAGGTTGTGGTTCCCGCGACATGATCCTGGCTCGACCAACGGCGGACGGTGCCCGGATCGAGCTGGGTGATCGGGGTTGCCGGGCCATGGGCGGGCGGCGGCAATTGCACCTCGCCGGCATCGGCCCGGCGCACCGGCAACGACAGGGTGCTGTTCGCCGTGTCCACCGTCAGCGTCGCCAGTTCCGGCGAAGGCCAGACCATGGGCCAGTAGGACGTGCCGATAGCAATGCGGATCGCATGCCCCGCCGCAAAGCGATGGCCGCAATCGTTAAGCTTTACGCTGACATCGTAGAACTGGCCGGGCACCAGCGCTTCGGGTTGCTCATGGCTGTTCCGATGCGTCAGGTTGAGCACCTGGTAGCTGACGCGGGTCACCGTGCCATCGGGCCGCACGTCCGAAAGACGCACCGAGACCTGCGCCACTGGCTTGTCCGAAGCCAGGCGAAGGTTCAGCACCGGCGCGCCGAGCACGTCGAAACTCTCGGTCTGCACTTGCGTGTCGAAGACGAGGGCGCCGCCATCGTCGAGGCGCTGGTCGGTCGGGTGTTCGCCGACGCAGCCGGTGCCCATCCATTCCCCGCCCGCCTTGCCGTGGCTCTGCGGCGAGCAGATGGTCAGCATGCCGCCGGGAGCGCTGCCGGCATGCAGGCCATGGTCGCTGCCGAGCTGGAACAGTTTCGGGGCAATGGATGGGGAAGGCCAGTTCGCCTCCCCGACCCAGCGGCCGGGCGCATCGGTGCGGGTGCCGGTGGGGGCGACGCTGTCATTGATATAGGCGCGCAGATCCGGCTCGTTCATGACGCCGGTATCCCGGCCCTTGAGCCAATGATCCCACCAGCGCACCGCTTCCTGAAGGAAGCCGATTGCGGGCCCCGGAACGCCGTCCTGCGGATAGATATGCCCCCAGGGGCCAATGATGGCCTTGCGCGGCACCTTGAGCCCTTCGAGCAGGCGCGGCACCGCATTGGTATAGCTGTCGGCCCAGCCGCCAATGGCGAGCACGGGCACTTCGATGTCGGAAAAATCTTCGCAGACCGAACCGTGCTTCCAGTAGTCGTCATAGCGCTGGTGTTCGAGCCAGAGCGCGGGGAAGAAGGGCAGGTTGTCCACCCGCTTCAGCCATGCCTCGCGCCAGCCGTCGCCGACGATCGCGGGGTCGAGCGGGCGGGCCTGATAGGCCAGCATGATCGTGCCCCACCACAAATTATCGTTGAGCAGCAATCCGCCCATATAGTGGATGTCGTCGGTATAGCGATTGTCGGTCGAATAGGCGGTGATGACAGCTTTCAGCGCCGGCGGGCGCCGCGCCGCCACCTGCAAGCCGTTAAAGCCGCCCCAGCTCTTGCCCATCATCCCCACATTGCCGTCGCACCAGGGCTGGGCCGCGATCCAGGCGATGACTTCGAGAGCATCGTCCTGCTCTTGGCGGAGATATTCGTCGGCCATGTGGCCGTCGCTCTCGCCGGTGCCGCGCATATCGACGCGGATGGCGGCATAGCCATTCTCAGCGAAAAAGCCATGCATGGGCTCGTCGCGGCCGCGCGTCCCGTCGCGCTTGCGATAGGGAATATATTCAAGGATCGCCGGGACTTTTGCATCATCCTCGGGCAGGAACAGCCGCGCGCCGAGGCGCGTGCCGTCGCTCATGGGAATCCAGATATGTTCGGTGATGCGGATGGTCATGGAAAAAGTCCGGGGTTCTAGGCGGTCGCCTGCTGGCGCTTGGCCAGGACGGTATCGAGCCAGTCGCGGCGCAATTCGGGCACCGAGGTCACCAGCTCTTCGGTATAGGGGTGGAAGGGCGGCTGGAAGATGTCCGCCGTCGCTCCCTGCTCGACGATCTTGCCGCGCTGCATCACGAGCGTGCGGTCGGCCAGGCGCCGCACCACGCCGAGATCGTGGGTGATGAAGAGGTAGGACAGCCCCAGTTCCTGCTGCAGACTTTTGAGCAGTTTGAGGATGTCTTCCGCCACCAGCGGATCGAGCGCCGACGTCACCTCGTCGCAGATGATGAGGTCCGGCTTGGCCGCCAGCGCGCGGGCAATGCAGACGCGCTGCTTCTGCCCGCCCGAAAGCGCGCCCGGCAGCCGGCTCGCGAAATCCTGCGGCAGGCCGATGAGATCGAGGAGGCGCGCGACTTCCTTCTCCTTGGGCACGTCATGCATGCCGAAATAGAATTTCATCGGCCGCCCGATGATTTCTCCAACCGTCTGGCGCGGATTGAGCGCCACGTCGGGCAGTTGATAGACCAGCTGAATACGCCGCAATTCCTCTTTGGCGCGCCGTTTGTAGGAACGCTCGAGCCGCCGCCCGTCAAAGCTGACCATGCCCGCCGAAGTCGGCAGGAGCCCCGCAATGGCACGCGCCAGGGTCGATTTGCCCGAACCGGATTCGCCGACCACCGCCAGTGTCTCGCCCCGGCGCAGATTGCACGAAATATCGTCCAAAACCGGCGTCTTGCCGTAATAGGCGTGCACACCGCTGACCTCGAGCAGGACATCGCCAATCTCAGGGTTTTCAACGGCACCCGAGAGATTGCCCTGCCGCTCGGCGACGAGCATGCGGGTATAGTCCTCGCGCGGCGCTTCGAGCACCTGCTCGGCGGTCCCCTCCTCGACCATCTTGCCGTGACGCATCACCATGATGCGATTGGCGATCTGGGCCACGACCGCAAGGTCATGGGTGATGTAGAGGGCCGACGTATTATAGCGCTGGATGAGGCTACGCAGCAGCGCCAGCACCTCGATCTGCGTCGTCACATCGAGCGCCGTCGTGGGTTCGTCGAGAACGATAATATCGGGGCGGCAGGACATGGCCATGGCGACCATGGCGCGCTGCAACTGACCACCGGAAACCTGATGCGGATAGCGCTCCCCGAAGGTCTCGGGGTTCGGCAATTGCAGGGTCTTGAGCAGTTCCAGCTTCCAGGCTTCCGCTTCTTGCCGGTTCATCTTGCCATGATAGAGCGCGCCTTCGACGATCTGCTCGCCGATGCGGATGGCCGGGTTGAAGGCCGCCGCGGCCGATTGCGCCACATAGGCAATCCGGGCGCCGCGCATCTTTTCCCGGGTAGCCCGGTTGCCTTCCATCAGCGAAGTGCCGCCGATGTCGATGGTACCGCCGACAATGCGGCAACCGCCGCGGCCATAACCCATGGCCGCAAGCCCGATGGTCGATTTGCCCGCGCCGGATTCACCGATCAGCCCCAGCACTTCGCCGGGCGCGAGATCGAGATCGATCCCGTCGACCAGGAGATTGCCATTGGGCGCCGCGACCTTGAGGCCGCGAATAGTGAGAACATTGCTCATCGATCGGCTCCCTGCACTGCATTGCCGGAATTGAGCAGCCAATCGACCACCAGATTGACCCCGATTGTAAGAAGCGCAATCGCGGCCGCCGGAAAGAGCGGCGCGTAGAGCCCGTACAAGATCGCCTGCTGATTATCCTTCACCATGCCGCCCCAATCCGCGAAGGGCGGCTGGATGCCGAGGCCAAGGAAAGAAAGACCGGCGACAAAGAGGAAGGTGAAGCAGAAGCGCATGCCGAATTCGGCGATCAGGGGCGGCAGCGCATTGGGCAGGATTTCGCGGGTAATCAGCCAGCCCATGCTTTCGCCGCGCAGACGCGCGGTTTCTGCATATTCGAGCACCGAAATGCCCTGCGCCACGACGCGGGCCAGACGGAACACGCGGGTGCTGTCGAGCAGCGCAATGGTGAAAATCAGCACCGGCACCGAGGAGCCCAGCGCCTGCAGCACCACCAGGGCTGAGATCAGCACCGGAATGCACATGACCGTATCGACCACGCGCGAAAGCACCGTATCGACCCAGCCGCCAAACAGGGCCGCAACGAAGCCGAGCGGAATGCCGATGGAGAACGAAATCAGCGACGCCGCCAACGACACGCCGATCGACATCTGCGCCCCCGCAAGCAGCCGCGAAAACATGTCGCGGCCATTCTGGTCGAGACCGAACCAGAAGTTTGCCGACGGCGGATCGAAGGGCGCACCGACGATCTCGTTCATGCCATAGGGCGCCAGCATCGGCCCGAAGACGAAGACCAGAAGGTTGAGCGCCACAATGGTGAGCCCGAGCCAGGCGGAAATGGGAATTGCCTTGAGCTTGCCGGTCATCGTGGGTGCCTCAGACGGGGATTGAGGGCGATGGCGGCGATATCGGCGATGGAATTGAGGATGACGTAAGCCGCCCCAAAGACCATGGCCGCAGCCTGCACCAGCGGCAGGTCGCGCTTGGCGACCGCATCGACCATGAAGCGCCCGAGCCCGTTATAGTTGAAGATGGCCTCCACCAGCACGACGCCGGTAATGAGGTACGCGATATTGAACGCCACCACATTGACGATTGGAGCGGCCGCATTGGGCAGCGCATGGCGCAGCACCACGCGCTTGGTCCGCAGGCCCTTGAGGAATGCCGTTTCCACATAGGCCTGGTCCATTACCGAGAGCACGGCCGTGCGCGTCATGCGCATCATCTGCGCGACGGTCACCAGCACTAGGGTCAAGGCCGGCAGGGTCGTTGCCCGCAGCCAGTCACCAAAATTCATGCCCGAATAGGTATCGGCAAGGCTGGGCAACAGGTTGAACTGCACCGACAGGAACAGGATCAGCAGAAGGCCCAGAAAATATTCGGGCAGCGAGACGAAGGCCAAAGCCACGACATTGATGCCGCGGTCGAACATGCCGCCGCGCCGCACCGCCGCGGCAAGGCCCAGCAATACGGCAATCGGCACCGAGACCACGGCGGCATAGGCGGCGAGCGCCATGGTATTGCCGAAACGCGGCCAAAGGAGGTCTGCAACGGGCTGACGATTGGCCAGCGACATGCCGAGATCGCCGGTCACGAAACCATGAAGCCAGGAGAGATAACGCTGCCAGGCGGGAAGATCGAGGCCGAGATCCTGTCGGAGAGCAGCCAGCGATTGCGGCGTTGCATTCTGTCCGAGAATTGCCGAGGCGACGTCGCCCGGCAGGAGCTGGGTGCCCGCGAAAATCAGCGCGGACACCAGCAGGAGCGTCAGGATCCCAAGCGCGACACGCTTAAGGATGAGTTGGATCATTATGCTTCGAGCCACACCTTTTCAGCCAGGCGCGCGCCCATGAAGTTGAACATCGGGTGGGTGGTCACGCCGCCGAGTTTTGTCGACACAGCATCGAGATAATCGCCGAACATCGGGATCATCGCGCCGCCATCGTCGGAAACCAGCTGCTGGAGTTCGGCGTAGATTTCCTTGCGCTTGGCATTGTCGAGCAGCGCCCGCGCTTCGATGAGCTTGGCGTCGAACGCCTCGTTCTTCCAATGCGTATCGTTCTGCGCCGAGGTGGAGGAATAGGCGATGGTGAGCATCTGGTCCGCCGTCGGCCGGCCGCCCCAATAGCCCATCGAGAACGGCGCCTTCATCCACACATTGGACCAGTAGCCGTCGCTCGGCTCGCGCTTGATCGAAAGATTGATGCCCGAAGCCGCCGCGGTGCCCTGGAAGATCGCCGCCGCATCGACCGCACCCGAAAAGGCCGCGTCCGAAGCCGAAAGCTCGATATTGAGGGAATCGAGACCGGCCTCCTTGAGATAGAACTTAGACTTTTCCGGATCGAAGGCGCGCTGCGGCAGATCGGCGGCATAGAACGGATCGGTCACCGGGATCGGGTGATCGTTGCCGAGCTGGCCATAACCGCGCAGCGCCGTCGTCAGCAGCTGCTCCCGGTCGATCGCATATTTGATCGCCATGCGGACATTGTTGTCCGTATAGGGCCCCTGGGTGCAATCCATCAGGAAGGTGAAATGCTGGCCGCCGGCCGATTGCACCACAGACAGGTTCGGATTGCGCTTGAGCAGATCGACCGTCTTGAAATCGAGCTGGTTGATGGCATGCACCTGCCCGCTCATCATCGCATTGGTGCGGGCGGCAATATCGTTGATGACGATGACTTCGACCGCATCGACCCAGGCCGCATTGGGCTTCCAATAGCTTTCGTTGCGGGTAAAGCGCGCCCGCACGCCCGGCTCGTAGCTTTCGAGCACGAAGGGGCCGGTGCCGATGGGCTTGGTCCAGTCCTCGAAGCCTTCCGGCACGATAAGGAAGTGATAGTCGGACAGAATATAGGGCAGATCGGCATTGCCGCTCTCGAGCACGATCTTGATTTCGCTGTCGGAAACCTTGACCACATCGGCAAACTGGCCGGCCGTGGAACGCGCTGCGGAAGTGGAAGCCTCGCCGCGATGCAGGTTCAGCGAATAAAGGATGTCTTCGGCACTCAGCGTCTTGCCATTGTGGAAGGTGACGCCCTGACGGATTTTAAAAGTCCATTCCTTGGCGTCGGCCGAGGGTTCCCAGCTTTCGAACAGCTCGGGCTGGACCATATTGTCCTTGTCGATTTCGACAAGGCCATTGAAGACCATATAGGCCTGGTTGACCGGCACCCAGTCCTGCAAGACGCGAATGTCGAAATTGTCGGTGGTGGAACCGCCGCCGATCCCCAGCTTCAGGACGCCGCCGCGCTTGGGCGTCGCTTCCTGAGCGAAGGCGGACGGCACGATAAGGCCGCTGGCCAGAGTGGTGAGACCGAGCCCTGCTGCACCAGCGATGAACTGGCGGCGGCTCAGGTCGAATGACGACTTGTTCTGCGACATATTCCTACCTTGCTTATTTTTGCTTACCGCGCGTCCGCAGGGGCAGCGGAGGCGGTCCCCATGGCCGGAATACTAGTGGGCAAATGATGGCATCAGGCATGATTTAAAATCATACCCCTATCAGAATCCGGCGTGCATGGTTTGATCGGTAACGAGGCTAGATGGCGTTCTGTTTGGGGGAGGCCGCGCAACGCAAAGACGCGCACCTTCCCGGCTTGGTTAAAGACAATGCAGCGCCGCCCCTGGCGCGTTTTGGAGCATTTTGAGATGGAGCTTGCGACTGCCGTAGGTCTCATCGGCGCAGTAGCCTACCTGGCAGGCTATGCCTTGATTCAGATGCGCGTGCTCACAATCGATGACGGCCGCTATGCAGCACTCAACGTCCTCGGGGGCGTGGCCCTGATATACTCCCTGATGTGGAATTTCAACCTTGGCTCGTTCCTGACCCAGGCTGCCTGGCTGGTTTTCACGGTCGTCGGCTATGCCCATAGCCGCCATCAGCGCCGCAAGAATGCCGCCAAGCCGGCCGTGATTCAGGATGCCGCCAACGATCCGGAGCCGCCGGCCGCGGCTGCCTAATCAGCTGTCATTGTTGACATTGTGCGCGATCAGCCAGTCGCTGACCTCGCGCACGATCCGGCGCTGATGCCGGTCGGCCGGACGCATGAGATAAAACCGCCCCTCGGACTGCATGGTGTGGTTATGCACAGGCACCAATGTGCCGGCTTCCAGCTGCTCACGGATAAGCCAGGTCCAGCCCAGCACATAGCCCCCGCCCTGCATGGCGGCGGCAACGCAAAGCCCATAATCGCCCAAAAGCCAGCGGCGCTGCCCCTCGGGCGGTGTCAGGCCGGCGCTGCGCCACCAATGCGGCCAGTCCTGCCATTCGCGCATCGTATCCTCGATGCTGATGATGACGGGATTTTCGGTGTCGAGCAGCGGCGGCAGGCCTGGTGCTGCCACCGGCACGATTTCCTCGCGCCCGAGCACCAGCAGATTGACCCCGACCGGCCGTTCGCTGCGATAGAAAACGGCGAGATCATATTCGTCGAGGCGCAGGTGCACGATATCGTCCGTCACCTTGAGCCGCAGTTCGAGCCCCGGAATTTCCTGCTGCATGCGCGTCAGCCGCGGCATGAACCACTGGTCGGCAATGCCGCGCGAACAGGCAACGGTGATCTGGCGCGGCCCAGACCAGTTGCGCACGCCCTCGGTAACGGCCGCGACCTCGCCCAGGAGGCGCGAGATATCGGCCGCATAGGCTTCGCCCATGGGCGTCAGGTGCACGCCATGCACGGCGCGGGCGAAGAGTTTTGAACCGATAAAGGCTTCGAGCTTGCCGATCTGCCGGCTGACCGCGCTTTGCGTCAGCCCCAGTTCATTCCCGGCCCGCGAAAAACTGCCAAGGCGCGACGCCGCCTCGAAAACGACAAGCGCATTGAGCGGCGGCAATTTCTGCAGTCTGGCCATTGTGAACTTCGCGGCGCGCCGATGACCGGCCGATTGACTCCAACGAGCCCGGCTTATCGCACCGCGCCGGGCCGCGCATCTTAATTCGTGGCAGCCGCGCTCACCCTTGCCGCCTGCACCACTTCGGCAATCGGCACCGTGCGCAGCACGGGCGCCGTTTCCGCATCGAGCGCAATGGCGAGGCGCACATAGCGCTCGGTCGGGCAGATTTGCATGAAAGGATCGAACCCGATCCAGCCCAGGCCCTCGTCAAAGGCCTCGGCCCAGGCATGGAGCCCATCCTCGCCGTCTGCCAGCCGATAGCCGACGACATAGCGCGCCGGAATATCGAGCGCCCGCGCCGCGCCGATAAAGAGATGCGCATAATCGGCCGCCCCCGGGCGCTGTGTTGCGACCTCCCCCGTTTCCAGCGCCTGTTCCTGCCCGCCATCCGCCTGCATCTGCCGGGGAGCGTCCGGCGTCTCGGGCAGGCCAAGCGCCTCGCCGACCCGCGCCATCAGCGCGTGGCAGATGCTCAACCGGTTTTCCCTGCTGTCCCGAAACGGACTATGGAGCCTCGCCGGCGCCCTGGTCAGGTCGGTGAGCCGCCGGTAAAGCGCCGGCACAGGCTCGCCGGCCGGGCGCCCCAGCACGCCATGGGTATCGCGCGTCGTCACTTCGCCGCGCACACGAATGGTGATCTCGCCCTCGGGCCGCAATTGGTTGACCAGATGCGCCGCATTGCCGAACCCATCGGTGAACCGTCCGGCATTGCCGATCCCCGGCCCTTCGACGCTCCAGCTTTCGACCGTCTGCGTCGGCCCGCTGGGCGGGGTCAGCAATAGATGAAACACAGCCTGCGCCGTGCCCTGCGGCACCGTCACGCTCAGTCGATGGTCAATGGCAATCCGCATCTCGTCAGGCTCAGTAGAAATTGTAGCTGGCCGACAGCGTGTCGGTCACCCGATTATTGCCGTCGATGAAGTCATTGAGAAATTCATGGAGACCCCGGGCAAAGATCTGGTCCATGTTCGTCCCCTCGACCAGTTTGAGCAGATCGTCCATCGCCTCGTGACACGCCTCGCGCCGTCCATAGAGCTTGGCGAGCAGATTGAGATTGTCGCGCACGAAATGCGCGCAATAGACCAGCGAGCGCGGCATTTCTGTCCGAAGGATCAGGAAATCGGCGATGTTATGGGCTTTGTAGCGGTCATGATAGACGTGCCCATAGGAGCGATGCGCCGAAGCCGCCCGCAGGATCAGCGTCCATTGCTGGATGTCGATCTCCCCACCAACCAGGCTCGAACGCGGCAGCAGCACATAATATTTCATGTCGAGAATGCGCGCCGTATTATCGGCCCGCTCGACGAAATTGCCCGCCTGCAAAAATGCAAAGCCATCGTCGCGCAAGATGGTGCCAAGCAGCGCCCCACGAAATTCATGGCTGCGCTGGCGCACCCATTGCAGAAGGCCCAATAGCTTGGCTCCCCGCACATCGCGCGGCTTGATCTGGGAAAATTCGAGCCAGGCCCCGTTCATGCTCTCCCACATATCGGTGGTGATCGCGGTGCGCACCGACCGCGCATTGGTGCGCGCGGCCAAGAGGCACGAATAGACCGAGGAGGGATTGGCCGGGTCGAACATCATGAAATAGGCCACGGTATCGACATCGGCGACATCGTGCCTTTCGGCAAAGGCCTCGTCCATTTCCGCGGCCTTCAGCATGGAAATCAGATGCTCGCTCGCCCCGCCTTCGCGGCGGCTCGTCAGCGACATGCGGTAGCCGACTTCAAGCAGGCGCGCCATATTCTCGGCGCGCTCCACATAGCGCGAAAGCCAGAAGAGGTTTTGTGCGGTGCGTCCCAACATTCTCATGATTAGTCTTCCAGTACCCAGGTATCCTTGGTGCCGCCGCCCTGCGACGAGTTCACCACCAGCGATCCCTTCTTCAGCGCCACTCGCGTCAGCCCGCCCGGCGTGATCCGCACCTCGTCGCCCACCAGCACATAGGGCCGCAAATCCACGTGCCGCGGCGCCACATCGTTGTTGATGTGCGTGGGACAGGTCGAGAGCGCGAGGGTCGGCTGCACGATGTAATTGTCCGGCCGCGCGATGATCTTCTTTTTGAATTCCTCATGCTGCGCCTTGGTCGAGGTTGGCCCCACCATCATGCCATAGCCGCCCGAACCGTGGACTTCCTTGACCACCAGCTCCGCGATGTTTTCGAGCACCCAGCCGCGCTGCTCCGCATCGGTGCAATTATAGGTCGGCACATTGTTGAGCAGCGCCTTTTCGCCGAGATAGAATTCAACGATTTCAGGCACATAGGTATAGACCGCCTTATCGTCGGCAATCCCCGTCCCCGGCGCGTTGACGAGGGTAACATTCCCCGCCCGATAGGCATCGAAAATCCCCGGCACGCCCAGCATGGAATCCGGCCTGAAGGTCAGGGGGTCGAGATAATCGTCGTCGATACGCCGATAGATGACATCGACCCGCTCCGGCCCGGTCGTCGTGCGCATATAGACCTTGCCGCCATCGACGAAGAGATCCTGCCCCTCGCACAGCTGCGCGCCCATCTGGTCGGCGAGGAACGAGTGTTCGAAATAAGCCGAGTTGTAGATGCCCGGCGTCAGGACCGCGATCACCGGATTGCGCCCCGCCCCGGCCGGTGCCACGCTTTCAAGCGTTCGCCGGAGGTTTTCGGGATAGGTTTCGACGGGCGCGACCTTGGAGCGCTGGAACAGGTCCGGCGCCAGCATCATCATCGCCTCGCGGTCCTCCAGCATATAGGAGACGCCCGAAGGGGTGCGGAGGTTATCCTCGAGCACGTAGAATTCGTCCGGCCCGACGCGGACAATATCGACGCCGATGATATGCGCATAAACCCCGCGCGCCGGCTCCAGCCCCATCATCTGCGGACAGAAGGCCGCATTGTTGAGAATGAGCTTTTCCGGAATCCGCCCGGCCTTCAAAATTTCCTGGCGGTGATAGATGTCATAGAGAAAGGCATTGAGCGCCTTGACCCGCTGCTCGATCCCCCGCGACAGTTTTCGCCACTCATTGGCGGCAATGATGCGCGGAATGACATCGAAGGGAATGACCTTTTCCGTGCCCTCTTCCGAGCCATAGACGGCAAAGGTGATACCGAGTTTGCGGAAGATCGCCTCGGCGTCGGCCTGCATCAGCGCCAGCCCCTTTTCGGGCTGTTCCGCCAGCCATTCGCTGAGGGCGCGGTAAGGTTCGCGGACACTGCCATCCGCATTGTACATTTCGTCAAACGGCGTGTTTTCGCCCATTATTCATCGCTGGTTTGATACGGCTTTCCCATCGCCAAACCATTGCTACACAATTGGCTGCTGCCGTCCAGACGATCAAAGCCGCGACATGCCGCTTTTTAGTGCAGGTCAGCCTTGCGCAAGGCCCGCACAAAATGCTCTCATTCGCCGCGCGGACGATTTGTTCCCCTCCCGCCTTGCCTCTCCTGCCTCAGCCGCTAGTCTGTGCCCGAGAGAGGAAATTTGCATGACCATCGAAATTCTGCAGACCGGGCCCCTGCTGGCCTCCTGCGAAAAGGCCCTGGCCGAGCGCTATACCGTCCACAAGCTGCACGAGATCGCCGACAAGGACGGCTGGCTTGCCGCCAATGGCGCCCGCATCCGCGCCCATGCCGGCTCCGGCGTCCAGAAGCCGCTGATGGAAAAGCTGCCCAATCTCGAAATCATCGCCAGTTTCGGCGTCGGCTACGACAATATCGACACCGCCGCCGCCAAGGCGCGCAATATCCGCGTCACCAATACGCCCGACGTGCTCAACGATGCCGTCGCCGAATTGACCATCGGGCTGATGATTGCCCTCGCCCGCCGCATTCCGCAGGGCGACCAGTTCGTGCGCACCGGCAAATGGCTGGGCAATAATTTCGGCCTCTTTTCCGAATTGACCGGCAAGACCGTCGGCATTCTCGGCCTCGGCCGCATCGGCAAGGAAATCGCCACCCGCGCTCAGGCGATGAAGATGCGCGTCGTCTATTTCGGCCGCCACCAGCAGCCCTCCATGCCCTATATCTACTATGACAATCTCGAAGACATGGCCCGGGACAGCGATTGGCTCGTCGTCATCGCCCCCGGCGGCAAGGGCACCGAGCGGATCGTCTCGCGCCGGGTTCTCGAGGCTCTCGGCCCCAAGGGCAAGCTGGTCAATGTCGCCCGCGGCACCCTGATCGACGAACCCGCCATGGTCGAACTCTTGCAAAATGGCGGCCTCGGCGGCGCGGCATTGGACGTGTTCGAGAAAGAGCCGGAGGTCCCCCAAAACCTGCTCGGCCTCGACAACGTCGTCCTCTCCCCCCATCAGGGCAGCGCCACCAACCAGACCCGCGACGCCATGGGCGCGCTGCTGGTGGCCAATCTCGAAAAACATTTTGCCGGCGAACCGCTGATCTCGGCGGTGGTATAGGCATGAGCGAGGAACGTCTCGTTCGCATCGCCGAGCTGGAAATCGTTCCGGCTCACCTCGATGCCTATCGCGCCTTCCTCAGCGAGGAGATCGCCGCCTCGATCGAGCACGAGCCGGGCGTCCTCATGCTGCACGCCGTTGCCGACAAGGCGGCGCCCCACCAGATTCGCATTCTGGAAGTCTATGCCTCCCGCGCCGCCTACGAGGCCCATATCCAGACCGCGCATTTCCTCAAATACAAGCAAGGCACCGCCGCAATGGTCGCCACGCTGCGCCTTATCGATATGGACCCGATCATCCTCGCAGCGCGCTGATCTATTCCAGATTCTCCTGCACCATCGTTCCGGCCGCATGGATGCAGACGATCTCCAGCCGGTCGGGACCCATATTGGTGAACTTGTGCGGCACGTTGGCCGGCGCGATGGCAATGTCGCCCACGCCCAGTTCGAATGTATCGCCGCCCGCCACGACCAGCGCCCGTCCGCGCTTGACGATCCAGGTTTCGGGATAGGGGTGGATATGCAGGGCCGGCCCCTGCCCCGGCTCATTGTCGACCGAAAAGAACGAAATCGGCGTGCCGTACTCTGCCCCTTCGAAGCGGATGGTGCGGCTCGGTGAAACCGGTCGGTCGGCGGCGCGCAAAACATAGGCCATGGCAATCTCCCTTCTATTGCCATGGCGACGAACAGCAGGGCGATATTTCGACAGCGACGCAGCGCCGTGTCCCCGGGGCATGCCCGCCTTGCGCCAAACGGCGAGGGACCCCGATTAACAGTTTGGCCAGAACCCGATAGCCTCCGATTGATTTGGCCCTCCGGCCTCTCAAGGAGCAAGACGATGACCGAGTGGTGGCGTGGCGGGGTGATCTATCAGGTCTATCCGCGGTCGTTTCAGGACAGCAATGGCGACGGGGTGGGCGACCTGCCCGGCATTCTCGACCGGCTCGATCACATTGCCAGCCTCGGCGTCGATTGCATCTGGCTCTCGCCCATCACCCAGTCGCCCCAGGCCGATATGGGCTATGACGTCTCGGACTATATGCAGGTCGATCCGCTCTTCGGTTCCCTGCAGGATTTCGACCAGTTGATGGAAAGAGCCCATGCGCTGGGCCTGAAAGTCATCATGGATCAGGTCGTCAGCCACACTTCCGATCAGCATCCCTGGTTTCGCGAATCCTGCTTTTCGCGGGACAATACCAAGGCCGATTGGTATGTCTGGGCCGATGCCAGGCCCGACGGCTCCCCGCCCAATAACTGGCTCTCGGTCTTCGGTGGCTCCGCCTGGGAATGGCACACCTCGCGAAAGCAATATTACCTCCACAATTTCCTGACCTCGCAGCCGGACCTCAATTTCCACAATCCCGCCGTGCAGGAAGCCGTGCTCGATGTCATGCGCTTCTGGCTCGATCGTGGCCTCGATGGCTTCCGCCTCGATACGGTCAATTACTATTTCCACGATGCGCAACTGCGCTCCAACCCGCCGCTGAAATCCCTGCAGGGCAAGCCCGCGGTAAACCCCTACGACATGCAGAGCCACAGGTTCTCCAAGAGCCAGCCGGAAAACGTCGCCTGGCTCAGGCGCGTGCGCCAGATGATGGATGCCTATCCCGGCGCCACCACCGTGGGCGAAGTGGGCGACGATGAGCGCGGCCTTGAATTGATGAAGCAGTACACGTCCGGCACGGACCTGCTGCACATGTGCTATTCATTCGATTTTCTCGGCCCCAAATTCAGCGCCGAACATTTCCGCACCAAGGTCGCCCGCTTCTTTTCGGAAGGCGAAACCGGCTGGCCCTGCTGGAGCTTTTCCAATCACGACGTCATCCGCCCGATGACCCGCTGGGCCAAGTTCAGCGCCTCGCCGGCCGATCTGTCGCGCCAGGCCGCGGCCCTGGTCATGACCATAAAGGGTTCAGTCGGCCTCTATCAGGGCGAGGAACTGGGCCTGCCCGAAGCCGACATTCTCTTTGAGGAATTGACCGACCCGCGCGGCATGCGCTTCTGGCCCGAAGACAAGGGCCGCGATGGCTGCCGCACGCCCATGCCCTGGCAGCGCGATCTCCCCCATGCCGGCTTTTCCACCGCCACGCCCTGGTTGCCGGTCAAGGCAGCCCATCTCGCCCTCAGCGTCGATGCACAAAATGCCGATCCGGATTCGACGCTGAATTTCTTCCGCAAATTCATCGCCTGGCGCAAATCGCACCCGGCCTTGCTGACCGGCTCCATTGCGTTCTTCAAAACCGACGAACCGATTTTGGCCTTCCGCCGCAGCGCCGGCAACAAAGACCTGATCTGCGTCTTCAACCTCTCGCCCGAGGAGCGCACAGCGACCCTGAGCAACACCGAGCCCAATCTCGAACCCGTCAGCCACAATGCCAGACTTGCGGGCAAGGCGCTCACCCTCGGCCCCAACGGCTTTGCCGTGGTCGAAGCCCCAGCCGGCGAAGGCAAGGTGCGGTTCAAGGCCGAATAACCCAGCAGCCCCCATGGTGAGGTGCTTTGCAGCGCAAAGCCTCGAACCACGAGGGCGTGGCGCCAAACTCCACGCCCTCGCCAAAACTCCGCCCGGACCGACTTAGCCGGCCTTCTCGTCCTTCCAGGCCAACAAGCGCAGCGCATTGGCCGTCACCAGCAGGGTTGCCCCCGTATCGGCCAGGATCGCCGGCCACAAGCCGGTGACCCCGATGATCGTGGTCACCAGAAACACCGCCTTCAGCCCCAGCGCGATGGTGATGTTCTGCCAGATATTCGACATCGCCGCCCGCGAGATGCGGATCAGGTTGGCGACATCCATCACCCGCCCATGCAGCACCGCCGCATCGGCCGTCTCCAGCGCCACATCGGTGCCCCCGCCCATGGCAATGCCGATATCGGCCGCCGCCAGCGCCGGCGCATCGTTGATCCCATCGCCCACCTTGGCGACCACCTTGCCCTCGGCCTTGAGCCCGGCAACGATCCGCTGCTTGTCCTCGGGCAGCAGTTCGGCATTTACCTTGATCCCGAGATCTGCCCCGATCGCCTTGGCCGTACGAACATTGTCGCCGGTGAGCATGACCACATCGGCCCCCAGCGCCTTGAGCGCGGCAAGCCCGGTGCGCGCATCCTCGCGCGGCTCGTCCCGCATGGCGATAAGGCCGGCAACCTCATTGCCCGCAAGCAGAACCGAGACCGTCTTGCCCTCGTCATTGAGCGCATCGATCCCAGCCATCAGCTCGCCGCCGAGGTCCACCCGCGCCGCTGCCGCCTTGGGCGAGCCGAGGAAGAGGTCGACCCCTTCGAACGTGCCGACCACACCCTTGCCGCCGACCGCCCCGGCATTGCCGGCAGCAACCGGCTCGACCCCAACGGCCCTCGCCTTGGCCAGAATGGCCGTCGCCAGGGGATGGCTCGATCCCACTTCAAGGCTGGCGGCAAGCCGCAGCATGTCGGCCTCCGAGCGCCCAAGGGCCAGAACGTCCGTCACCTGCGGCCGCCCCTCGGTCAGCGTGCCGGTCTTGTCGAGCGCAACCATATTGATCTTGCCCAATTGCTCCAGCACCACGCCCCCCTTCATGAGGAGACCCTGCCGGGCCCCCGCCGAAAGCGCCGCCGCAATCGCCGCCGGGGTCGAAATAACCAGCGCACAGGGGCACCCGATGAGCAGAATAGCGAGCCCCTTATAGACCCATTCGTCCCAGGACGCGCCGGTCAGCAGTGGCGGCAGGATGGCGACAAGGGCACCCACCAGCAAAACGCCGGGCGTATAATATTTCGAGAACCGGTCGATGAACCGCTCCGTCGGTGCCTTGGATTCCTGGGCCGTTTCGACCAGCGACACGATGCGCGCGATGGTATTGTCGGCCGCCGCCGCGGTGACGCGGACGCGCAAGGCGCCATCCTGATTGACCGTGCCGGCAAAAACCTGGTCATCCGGCCCCTTGTGCCGGGGCACGGATTCCCCCGTCACCGGCGCCTCATCCACCGCGCCTTCGCCTGACAGCACCACGCCATCGGCCGGCATGCGATCGCCCGGGCGCACCAGCACCACGTCGCCAACCGCCAATTCGGCCGCATCCACTTCGCTGATCCGTCCCGCAACCTCGCGCTGCGCCCGGCGCGGCACGAGATTGGCCAAAGCCTTGATACTGGCGCGCGCCCGTCCGGTGGCAATGCCTTCGAGCAGTTCGCCGATCAGGAACAGCAACACCACGATGGCCGCTTCCTCCGCCGCATCGATGAACACCGCCCCGACCGCGGCCACCGTCATCAGCGTTTCGATGGAAAACGGACTGCCATTCATCATCCCCATCCGCGCCCGGCGGAAAATCGGCAACAGGCCGACCAGCATGGCGAGAATGAACAGCTCATTGTGCCATTGCGGCAGGAAGCGCTCGAGCACAAAGGCGGCCGCGACGGCGACGCCGCAGATGATGGTCAACTGCGCCTTGGCCGTCATCCACCATGGCCCGTCTTCATTGCCATGGTCATGCCCATGCAGGCCTTCGAGCGCATCGGGCTTCTTGTCTCCATGGTCATGGTCGTGATCGCCATGGTCGTGGCCGGCCGCCGCCTTGGGCGCGGCCCCGGTCAACGGCGCGATGCGATAACCGAGATCGCTCACCTTCTGCTGGACCTGATCGAGATCGGCGCCCCTGTGACCCACGGTCATGGTGCCGGCGACGACGGAGACGGAAACCTCGGCGACACCCGGCAGCCGCCGCACGGCGGTATCGATCTTGCTGGCACAGCTGGCGCAGTCCATGCCCTCGACACGGAAGCGTGTGCTGGTTTCCTCGGCGCTCATCTCATCGGCTCCTTGTTTTTATCTGGAACCGGCGTACATCCTCTAGTGACTAGAGGAGCAAGCGCAAAATGCAACAGGGCATCACCATCGGCAATGTGTCGCAGGCGAGCGGGGTGAAAGTGCCCACCATTCGCTATTACGAACAGATCGGCCTTCTCCCCTCCCCCCCGCGCACCGAGGGCAATCGCCGCAGCTATGACCGCGAGGATCTCGAACGCCTGACCTTCATCCGCCACTCGCGCGAACTCGGTTTCGAGATCGACGAAATCCGCACCCTGCTCTCCTTGCAGGACCAGCCCAACCAGTCCTGCGAAGATGCCGACGCCATCGCCAGCAAGCATCTGGCCGATGTCAAACTCAAGATCGCGAGCCTCACCGCCTTGCAGCACGAACTGGAACGCATGGTGGAAGGCTGCTCGCATGGGCATGTCGAAACCTGCAAGGTCATCGACATTCTCGCCGATCACGGCAAGTGCAGGTTCCACGGGGACTGACGCTCCCCGCGCCTCCCAGCGCCGATAGCCCCTGCCAGCGCCGGGGCTATCGGCCAAAGAGGCGGCTTAAGCCATTTCTTGGCTCTCCACCCGCGCCGCCTTGCCGGTCGAATAGATAAAGGCGCAGATGAACACCAGCGTCAGCAGCAGCACGATGGTGGGGGCCGGCGCACTGTCCATGAAGAACGACAGATAGACCCCGAGCAACGAGCCCAGCAGCGCAATCGCCGTCGCCAGCATCAGCATGGTCGAAAACCGCCGCGTCAGTAGAAACGCAATCGCCCCCGGCGCGATCAGCATGGCAATGGACAAGATAATCCCCACCGCCTGCAACGCCCCGACAATGGTCAGCGAGATCATCGCCAAAAGCCCGTAATGCAGCAGATTGACCCGCAGCCCCACGGCCCGCGCCTGGCCGGGATCGAAGGCGTGGAGCAAGAAGTCCTTCCACTTGACGCCGATGATCGCGGCGATCGCCACGGCAATAACCAGCGCCTGGAGAATATCGCCCAGGCCCACCCCGAGCATGTCGCCAAAAAGAATATGGTCGAGATGCACGTCCGACTGGATTTTCACATAGAGCACCAGTCCCAGCCCGAACATGCCGGAAAAGACGACGCCCATCACCGTGTCCTGCTTGATGCGGCTATTGTCCTTCAAGAACCCCGTGGCGACAGCCGAAAACATGCCGGCGGCAAAAGCGCCCACGGCCAGCGGAATGCCCAGGATATAGGCCAGAACCACGCCGGGAAACACGGCATGGGAAATCGCGTCGCCCATCAGCGACCAGCCCTTGAGTACCAGAAAGCACGACAGCAGCGCCATGGGCACGGCCACGAGGCCCGCGATGATGAGCGCATTGTTCATGAACTCGAACTGGAAGGGGAGGAGGAGAAAATCCCACAAATTCATTGCCCCGCCTCCAGCGCTTCCGCCGCGCGGCGGCGGGCCGCCAGCAGGCCATGCTTGGGCGCCAGGAAGAAGGCGAGTAGAAAGATCGCCGTCTGCAACACCACGATAATGCCGCCCGTCGCCCCATCGAGAAAATAGCTGACATAGGCGCCGATGAACGAGGTCACCGTGCCGATGGCCACCGCGATCACCAATAGCCGCGGAAAGCGGTCGGTGAGCAGATAGGCCGTGGCGCCGGGCGTCACCACAAGGCAGATGACGAGGAATGCCCCGACCGTCTGCATGGCGGCAACCGTCGAAGCCGAAAGCAGCACGAAGAACACCGCGCGCAGCACTGTCGGTTTCAGCCCGATCGAACGGGCATGGTTTTCATCGAAGAAAGTGACCATCAGGTCCTTCCACTTGGCAAGCAGGATCGCCAGCGACACGAAGCCGATAATCGCCAGTTGCAGCGTGTCTTCCGGAGTGATGGCCAGAATATTGCCCAGCACGATGGTCTGGATATTCACCGGGACCGGCGAGACCGACACCATGAACAGCCCCAGCCCGAAAAAGGCCGAGAAGATCAGCCCGATAATGGCGTCTTCCTTCAATTTGGTCCGCTGGTTGAGAAACAGCATGGCCGCCGCCGCCAGCCCGCCGGAGAAAAACGCGCCGAGCGCGAAGGGCAGGCCCAGCATATAGGCCCCCGCAACGCCGGGCACGATCGAATGGCTCAAGGCATCCCCGATCAGCGACCAGCCCTTCAGCATCAGATAGCACGAAAGAAAGGCGCAGACCGCCCCGACCAGGGCCGAGACCCACATGGCATTGGTCATATAGCCATAGGAAAACGGTTCGAGCAGCAGGTCCATTTCAGAGCGGCCCCTCTTTGCTCTCGTCTGGCGAATGCCGCCGCGCCTTGCCTCCCTCGAAGAGCAATGGGCGCTCGTCATCGGTGAACACCCGCACGCCGGAATTTTCACCGCCATTGGGCCCATGATTGATCACGAAATGCCGAAGCACCCCGCCAAAGGCCTTTTCGAGATTGTCCTGGGTAAAGGTCTCCTCGGTCGGCCCATAGGCCAATACCGTTCCCTTGATCAGAATGGTGCGATCGCAGAATTCGGGAACCGAGCCCAGATTGTGCGTCGAAACCAGCATCACCCTGCCCTCGTTCCGCAATTCGCGCAGAAGAGCGATGATCTGGTCCTCGGTTTTGACATCGACGCCGGTAAACGGCTCGTCGAGCAGGATCACCCGCCCATCCTGCGCCAGGGCCCGCGCCAGGAATACGCGCTTTTTCTGCCCGCCCGACAATTCGCCGATCTGCCGCTTGCGGAATTCGCTCATATTGACGCGGCGCAGCGCGGCCTCCACCGCCTCATGGTCGGCCTTTTTGGGAATGCGCAACATGCCCATATGGCCATAGCGCCCCATCATCACCACATCCTCGACCAGAACCGGGAAATTCCAGTCGACCTCTTCCGATTGCGGCACATAGGCGACGAGGTTCTGCTTCAGCGCGTCCGCCACCGGCATGCCGAGCACGCTGATTTCGCCGCGCGCCAGCCGCACAAAGCCCATAATGGCCTTGAACAGCGTCGATTTGCCCGAACCATTGACGCCGACCAGCGCCGCGATGGTGCCGGTGGGAATGGCAAAGCTGGCATCGCGAATGGCCGTGAGGCCATTGCGATAGGTGACGGTGGCGCCGTTTACGGCAATGCCGGTGCCGGTCTCAACCTCGGCACGGCGAAGTGGGGCATTCATTCCGTAAGGCCTTTGGCAATGGTTTCGGAGGTAACGCGCAAAAGATCGATATAGGTGGGCACCGGGCCATCGGCCTCGGTCAGGGAATCCACATAAAGCACGCCGCCATATTTGGCGCCGGTTTCGCGCGCGACCTGTTCGGCGGGCGCGGGGGAAATGGTGCTTTCCGAGAAGATGACGTGAATATCGTGCTCGCGCATGGCGTCGATGACTTTTCGCACCTGCTGCGGCGTGCCCTGCTGATCGGCATTGATCGGCCAGAGATAGAGTTCCTTCAGCCCGAAATCCCGCGCGAGATATGAAAACGCACCTTCCGAGGTGACGAGCCAGCGCCTGTCCTCGGGCACGGCGGCAAGTTCGGCCTGGATGGGTGCGATCATGGCCGAGATCCTTGCCTTATAGGCGTCGGCATTGGCCTTGTAGGCCTCGGCATTGGCCGGGTCGTGCGCAACGAAGGCGTCGCGGATATTGTCGACATAGATCATGGCCGCGCTGGGCGACATCCAGGCATGCGGATTGGGCTTGCCCTGATAGGGCCCCTCGGCAATGCCCATCGGTTCGATCCCGTCGGAAACGACGACGCTCGGCACATCGTGCAGATTGGCAAAGAAGCGCTCGAACCAGAGTTCGAGATTGAGCCCGTTATAAAGCACGAGATCGGCGCCCTGGGCGCGCTGAATATCGCCCGGTGTCGGCTGGTAATTGTGAATCTCGGCGCCGGCCTTGGTGATGGATTCCACCACCGCCGCGTCGCCCGCAACGTTCTGGGCAATATCGGCAATGACGGTAAAGCTGGTCACGGCCTTGAACTTGTCCTGGGCCAAAGCCGGCATTGCGGGCAGCGCGACCGACAGACCCATGACCAGCAGCGTTCCGAGGGCCTGGCGCCGTGTACCGAAAAACATTGAGCGATCCTTGTTGCGAATGATTTGCATTTTCACTCAATGTAGCGGGGCGGCAGAAAGTTGCAAGTAGGAATGGTTTGCAAAAAGAGTCAAAATGCCGGCACCGCGCCGGACACTACATCTAGTAGGCCGCACAAAATGCCCGCGCTTCTGCCGCAGAGCGGAAATAGGCGGTGGAGTTCTCTGTGTTTGACGGGGAAAAGCGCACCTTTCCCCCTATCCCCATATAGTTCAAGGCGGATTCCCGCTGCCTTCAAGCCCGCGCGCGCCCGGAATCGGGCAAGCACGAAATGTGATCGCCTTTCCGAGCACAAACCACCCATCGGGCACGCCGAATCTGACAGGCTCGCAAAGGGCCGGAAATCGGGACATTTTTCAGACAAAATTGGCTCACGGATGCATCACAAATCGCCTGTCAAGCATTGATGACAGAGCTGACACAAACCATATACGTTGCAGTAAGGATTGTACGAGCATACTACATATAGCGTTCAGGGCCTCTTACGATTCGTGAGAACCGGCAAGGCCTGAAGCCCCTCAGAAGCTGGTGTTTTTCAGCCGACGATCGGTACGCGTTTGTAGTGATTTTGCAGCGTTGAACTCTCTCATCTCTAGACCACTTCCGTGAGGATCCGATGACTATCACCGTCTACTCCAAGCCTGCCTGCGTCCAGTGCACCGCAACCACGCGCGCGCTCGACCGAAAGGGTATTGATTACACGGTCGTGGACATCTCCGAAGACGCGGACGCCTATGCGCGCGTCGAGGAAATGGGCTATCGCCAGGTACCAGTGGTAGTAGCCGGCGATCAGCACTGGGCCGGCTTCCGTCCCGACATGATCGGTAGCCTTTCCTGAATTTGAGCAAGCGCGCGGGCCTTTCTCGCGCCGAACGGAGCCGGACTGCAGGACCATGGGCAATATCGTCTATTATTCCAGCACTTCGGAAAACACCCATCGCTTCGTCGAGAAGCTCGGGTTGCAAAGCGTAAGGCTGCCGGTCGATGCCGGCAGCGAGCCGCCGCAAGTGGATGAACCCTTTGTTCTGGTGCTTCCCACTTATGGCGGCGCCAACGGCAAGGGTACGGTACCCAAGCCCGTCATTCAGTTTTTGAATAACCCGGCCAATCGCAGCCTTATCCGCGGCGTGATCGCGGCCGGAAACACCAATTTTGGCGCAGCCTATGGCGAGGCGGGCAAGATCGTCAGCCAGAAATGCGCCGTGCCTCTCCTCTACCGGTTCGAGCTTCTCGGCACGGCGGAGGACGTAGAAAACGTCAAACAAGGACTCGAACGGTTTTGGACACGCTCACACTAGACCGCACGGAAGATCGCCCTGCCTCCAAGGGTCAGGTCCAGGACCAGAGCCTGGATTATCACGCGCTCAACGCGATGCTGAACCTCTATGACGAGGCCGGCAAGATCCAGTTCGACAAGGACAAGCAGGCTGCGCACCAGTATTTCCTGCAGCACGTCAATCAGAACACGGTCTTCTTCCACAATCTGCGCGAGAAGCTCGAATATCTGACCGTCGAAGGATATTACGAGCGCAGCGTGCTCGATCAGTATTCGTTCAATTTTGTGCGCGATCTCTACGATCACGCCTATGACAAGAAATTCCGCTTCCCGACCTTTTTGGGCGCGTTCAAATATTACACCTCCTATACGCTCAAGACCTTCGACGGTAAGCGCTATCTCGAGCGCTACGAAGATCGCGTCTGCATGGTCGCCCTGGCCCTTGCCCGCGGCAACGAACAGCTCGCCCGCGATCTCGTCGACGAAATCATGGCCGGCCGTTTCCAGCCCGCCACCCCGACCTTCCTCAATGCCGGCAAGGCCCAGCGCGGCGAGCTCGTCTCGTGCTTCCTCCTGCGCATCGAAGACAATATGGAATCGATCGGCCGCTCGATTAACTCCGCCTTGCAGCTTTCTAAGCGCGGCGGCGGCGTGGCCCTCAGCCTCACCAATCTTCGCGAAATGGGCGCGCCCATCAAGCATATCGAGAACCAGTCTTCCGGCGTCATCCCGGTGATGAAGCTTCTGGAAGACAGCTTCTCCTATGCCAACCAGCTCGGTGCGCGTCAGGGCGCCGGCGCGGTCTATCTCAACGCCCACCACCCCGACATCATGCGCTTCCTCGATACCAAGCGCGAAAATGCCGACGAAAAGATCCGCATCAAGACGCTCTCGCTCGGCGTCGTGATCCCCGACATCACCTTCGAATTGGCCAAGAACAACGAGGACATGTACCTGTTCTCGCCCTATGACGTGCAGAACGTCTATGGCGTGCCGTTCAGCGAAATCTCGGTCACCGAAAAATACCGCGAAATGGTCGAAGACGGCCGCATTCGCAAGAAGAAGATCAAGGCCCGCGAATTCTTCCAGGTGATCGCCGAGATCCAGTTCGAGAGCGGCTATCCCTACATCATGTTCGAAGACACGGTGAACAAGGCCAACCCGATCGACGGCCGCATCACCATGTCCAATCTCTGCTCGGAAATCCTGCAGGTCAGCGAAGCCAGCGAGTTCTCCGAAGACCTTTCCTATACCAAGATGGGCAAGGATATTTCGTGTAATCTCGGTTCGCTCAACATTGCCGCCGCCATGGACTCGACCGATTTCGGCAAGACCATCGAGACCTCGATCCGCGCCCTGACCGCCGTGTCGGACATGAGCAATATCTCGTCCGTCCCTTCGATCGCCAAGGGCAATGACGACAGCCACGCCATTGGCCTCGGCGCCATGAACCTCCATGGCTATCTCGCCCGCGAACGCATCTTCTACGGCTCGGAAGAAGGCGTCGATTTCACCAATATGTATTTCTACACGGTGACCTATCACGCCATCCGCGCCTCGAACCTGATCGCCACCGAGCGCAATCAGTCCTTCAAGGGCTTTGAAAAATCGAAATATGCCAGCGGCGAATATTTCGACAAATATATCCAGGCCGAATGGAAGCCGGCGACCGAGAAGGTCCAGGGCCTCTTCGACAAGGCCGGCATCCACATTCCGACCCGCGAAGACTGGCTGGAACTGAAAGATCTGGTCATGGCTCACGGCATGTATAACCAGAACCTCCAGGCCGTGCCGCCGACCGGCTCGATCTCCTATATCAATCACTCGACCTCCTCGATCCACCCGATCGTGTCCAAGATCGAGATCCGCAAGGAAGGCAAGATCGGCCGCGTCTATTATCCGGCCGCCTTCATGACCAATGACAACCTGGAATACTACCAGGATGCCTATGAAATCGGTCCCGAAAAGATCATCGACACCTATGCGGCGGCCACCCAGCACGTCGATCAGGGCCTATCGCTGACCCTGTTCTTCCGCGACACCGCGACCACGCGCGATATCAACAAGGCGCAGATTTACGCCTGGAAGAAGGGCATCAAGACCATCTATTACATCCGTCTTCGCCAGATGGCGCTTGAAGGTACGGAGGTACAAGGCTGTGTCTCCTGCGCACTCTGACAAGAAAGCTGCCAAACCGATGAATATGCAATTCCGGCCGCTCAACCGCGTGCGCGCCATCAACTGGAACCGCATTCAGGACGACAAGGACCTCGAGGTCTGGAACCGCCTGACCAGCAATTTCTGGCTCCCCGAAAAGGTGCCACTCAGCAATGACATCCCGTCCTGGGCGACCCTCACCCCGGTCGAACAGAAGCTGACCATCCGCGTCTTCACCGGCCTAACCCTGCTCGACACCATCCAGAATGGTGTCGGCTCCATCCGCCTCATGGCCGATGTGGCAACGCCCCACGAAGAAGCGGTGCTCTCGAACATCTCCTTCATGGAAGCGGTGCATGCCCGCTCCTATTCGTCGATCTTCTCGACCCTGTGCTCGACGCCCGACGTCGACGACGCCTATCGCTGGAGCGAGGAAAACACCTTCCTCCAGCAGAAGGCGACGCTGATCATGCAGCAGTATGACAGCGGGGATTCGCTCAAGAAGAAGATCGCCTCGGTCTTCCTCGAAAGCTTCCTGTTCTATTCCGGCTTCTACCTGCCCATGTACTGGTCGAGCCGCGCCAAATTGACCAATACGGCCGACCTCATCCGCCTCATCATCCGCGACGAGGCCGTGCACGGCTACTATATCGGCTACAAGTTCCAGCGCGAAGTCGAACGCCTCCCCGAGGCCCGCAAGCAGGAAATCAAGGATTTTGCCTTCGATCTCCTCCTCGAGCTCTACGACAACGAGTCGCGCTACACCGAGGACCTCTATGACGGGGTGGGCCTGGCCGAAGACGTCAAGAAATTCCTCCACTACAACGCCAACAAGGCGCTGATGAACCTGGGCTACGAAGCCCTCTTCCCGCCCGAAGCCTGCAAGGTCAACGCGGCGATCCTCTCGGCCCTCTCGCCCAACGCCGACGAAAACCACGACTTCTTCTCTGGATCGGGTTCGAGCTACGTCATCGGCAAGGCGATTGCCACCGAAGACGAAGACTGGAACTTCTGATTTTTGTTCCATCACCAGCAAAGGGCGCCAACAGGCGCCCTTTTTGTTTGCGCCCCGTCCCAGCAGCCAGAGGCCCAACACGCCCCATAGCCCAGCACGCCTCACCGCTTCAGTACCCCATCCCCCCAGTAACCCTCATGGTGAGGTGCTTTGCAGAGCAAAGCCTCGAACCACGAGGGTGTGGCAGGACGCCCCAAACCACACAGCAAACCGCCCTCGTGGTTCGAGGCTCCGCTGACGCTCCGCACCTCACCATGAGGGCTCCGAGAAAGTCGCGTTCCGGGAAACCCGGCACTCCCGAAAAATCCCAATTGCCCTAACCGTCCGGTAGCCCCATCGTGCGCTGCGCAGCCTTACACCACGAGGCGTGGCATAGGGGGGCATCATGGAAGTGACCGTCTACATCCTCCGCTGCGCCGATGGCTCATATTATACCGGCCTTACCAAGCGAGATGTCGAGGAGCGCCTCAGCGAGCACAATGCCGGCCTCATCGAAGGCTACACCAGCAAGCGCCGCCCCGTAGACCTCGTCTTCACTGAGACTTACGACCGCATCGTCGACGCCATCGACCGCGAGCGCCAGATCAAAGGCTGGTCGCGCCGCAAGAAGGAAGCACTGATCCAATACAATTACGAAGCCCTGCCCGACCTGGCGAGCCGCAAGCGCCAGGAATAGCCCCCCTGGTTCGAGGCTCTGCAAGAGCAAAGCACCTCAACGAGGGCTCCCGCACCAACGCCAATCCTCAACTCCAATACCCAACGCCAATACCCCCCACCCCAACACCCCCAGTAGCCCTCATGGTGAGGTGCGGAGCGAAGCGCAGCCTCGAACCACGAGGGCGTGCCCCAATGCCTGCAACGGCCACCGCAGCAAACCGCTCCTCTTCAAGGCCCGTTAGCCCAAAGCACATCACAGCCGGGCTCAAAAGTCCCCTCCTTCAGCCCCTCCCAGTACCTGCCAGCCCCTCAGCCCCCATTCCCCAGTAACCCTCATGGTGAGGCGCTTTGCTCTTGCAAAGCC
>DATMSG010000164.1:0-2660 GCA_035565515.1 Devosia sp. | reverse complement strand
GGGGTGATTTCCTGGCGCAGATTGCCATAGACGAAATAGGACGAGGCGGCGAAGAGCAGGGCGATCAGCACCACGACAAAGGGATTGGCCAGCGCGACGCGGAGCGAGCCGCGATAGAAGCGGGCGCAAGCGCGGCCGAAGGCGCCCAGAATGCCGCCATGGCTTTTGTGTTCGCCCTGTTTGAGGAAGCGCGAGGCGATCATCGGGCCCATGGAGAGGGCGACGATGGAGGAAAGCAGCACGGCGATGGCAAGGGTAAAGCCGAATTCGCGGAACAGGCGGCCGGTTTGTCCCGAGAGGAAGGACAGCGGGATGAACACCGCGGCGAGGGTCAGCGTCGTGGCGATGACAGCGAAAAACACTTCCTGGGTGCCCAGCACGGCGGCGGCGCGTGGCCCCGCGCCCATGCCTTTGCGGCGCACGATATTTTCGAGCACGACAATGGCGTCATCGACCACCAGCCCCGTCGCCAGCACCAGCGCCAGCAAGGTGATGATGTTGAGCGAAAAGCCCATGACGTAAATGCCGGCCACGGCGCCAAGCAGGGCGATGGGCATGGAAATGGCGGGAACGATGGTGGCGCGCCAATCGAGCAGGAAGAGGAAGATGATGGCGACGACGACAACCAACGCCACGACCAGCGCAATCTCGACCTCGTGCAGCGCGCCTTCGATGAACACGGCATCGTCGCTCGAAATGGTCACCTGGACGCCGGCGGGCAGCGTCTGGTTCAGTACTTCGACGGCATTGTGAATGCCCTTGGAAATCTCGATAGTGTTGGACTGCGCCTGCCGCACGATGCCCAGCCCAATGCCCGGCTTGCCGTTGGAGCGGAGCGAAGAGGTGCTGGCCGAGGCGTCGAACACGACGCTGGCCACATCGCCCAACAGGGTACGGCCCTTGATGACGATGTCCTCGAAATCCTGCGGGGTGGTGACTTCGGAAATGGCGCGGACGGTGATGTTCTGGTTGGGACCGTTGATCGAGCCGGTGGGGGTGTCGAGCGCGATAGTGGCGAGGGCGGTGCGCACATCGGCGACGGTCAGGCCGTGGCTGGCCAGCTTGATGGGATCGACATCGACATCGAAGGCGGTGTCTCGCGTGCCATAGACCTGTACTTCGGCGACGCCGGCGACGGCGCCGAGCCGCTCGGAGATCGTGTCTTCCACCAATTTGCTGAGATCGCCCATGCTCATGGCGTCGGAGGTGACGGCCAGTTGCATCACCGGCTGGGCATCGGAATCGGCCTTGAAGATCACCGGGTCATCGACATTGTCGGGCAGGGAGCGGCCGATGCGGCTGAGGGCGTCGCGCACGTCGGAGGTCGCGACATCGAGGTTCGTGCTGTCGGAAAATTCGAGGGTGACGCGGCTTTGCCCGGTCGAGGAACTGGAGGAAATGCCGGTGACGCCCTGCACGCGAGCCACGGCGCCTTCCACCACGGCGGTGATTTCGCGGTCCACGGTTTCGGCGGCCGCGCCGGTAAAGGTGGTGGAAATGGAGAGGACGGGTTGCTCGACACTGGGCAGTTCGCGCACTTCGGCGCCGAGCAGGGCGGCAAGGCCGGCCACCACGATCATGGCGTTAACGACGACTGCCAAGACCGGCCGGCGCACGAACAATGCGGCCAGGGTTCCGCCGCGTTCGTTTTTTTCGGCAATCGACATGCGGTCCTCCTCGCGATCAGTTTGGGGTGGCGGCGGCGGCCTCTTGCGGCGGCAAGGTGCCATCGGGGCCGCTGAGCAGGGTCACGTCGGCGCCTTCGCTGAGCTGCAGAATGCCTTCGGTGATGATGGCGTCGCCGGGCGCTAGATCGGCCCGCACCAGTACGCCATCGCTGTTGCGCTGGATGATTTCGGCCATGACCTTGGTGGCTTTGCCATCCACATATTTCCAGACATAGGAGCCCTGGGCCGACCACAATATGGCCAGCGGATTGACCGCCGGGAATTGCTCGCCGGGAAAGCGCAGGGCCACGGTGAAGGACATGCCGGCGCGCAGCGCTTTGTCGTCATTGGGGATTTCGGCCTGGACCTGCAAGGTGCGGCTGGCCGGATCGATGCGATTGTCGACGGCATTGATCTCGCCATCAAAGACCCGGCCGGGCAGGGCTACGGCGGTGACGGTGACCGGCATTTGCGGGGCGATGGAGACGGCATAGCGCTCGGGCACCCAGAAATCGACCAGGATTGCCGAGGTATCGTCGATGGTGGTGACGGTGGTTTGCGCCGGCACGTAATTGCCGGGGGTGACCTGGATCAGCCCGACCGTGCCGGCAATGGGGCTGGCAATGGTGCGGCGGCTGAGGGCGACCTGGGCGTTGCGCAGCTCGAGCTCGGCATTGGCGGCGGCGAGCTGGGCGGCGGTGACGACGGAGGGGGCGACGACATTGGAGCTGGCCAGCCCCTGGGTGCGCGCCAGCGTGGCCTGGGCATCATCGAGCGCGAGCTTGGCGCGGTCGAAGGCGATCTGTTCGGCATCGGAATCGAGCCGGGCGATGATGTCGCCGGCCGCTACGGTCTGGCCGGGGTGCACCAGCACATCGGCCAGGGTGCCGCCGACGGGGGAGGCGACGGTGACTGAATGGGTGGCCGTGCCCTCGCCGATGGCGGAGAGGGTGGAATTGATGGTGGCAAGGGTGACCCCCGTGGTCACCACAT
>DATMSG010000163.1:0-2606 GCA_035565515.1 Devosia sp. | reverse complement strand
TTCGCGATCGCGCATGACGACGATGCGCGAGGAATAGGCGACCACTTCATCGAGCTCGGAGGAGATGACGACCAGCGCCAGGCCTTCATCGCGCAGGCGATTGATGGTGCGGACGATTTCGGCATGGGCGCCGACATCGATGCCGCGGGTCGGTTCGTCCAGGATAAGGAAGGTGGGATCGGTGGCGAGCCAGCGCGAGAGGATGACCTTTTGCTGATTGCCGCCGGAGAGGAGTTTTATCGGCATGTCGAGCGAGGCGGCGCGGATATCCATGGATTCCCCGAAGCGGCCGGCGATCTCCATCTGTTCGTCGCGATTGAGGGCGCTGAACCAGCCGAGTTTGCCCTGGAGGGCAATGACGATGTTTTCGCGCACCGAGAGATCGCCGAAAATGCCTTCGGCCTTCCGGTCTTCGGGGCAGAAGCCGAAGCCGTGGGCGATGGCGTCGGTGGGGCGGGAAATCGAGGTTTGCGTGCCGGCGACGGAAACCGCGCCTTCGTCGGCGGCGTCGGCGCCGAACATGATGCGGGCCATTTCGGTGCGGCCGGAGCCGAGAAGGCCGGCGACGCCGACGACTTCGCCCTTGTGGATGGTGAGATCGAAGGGCTGGACGCTGCGCTTGCGGCCATAGCCTTTGAAATCGAGGAGCACTTCGCCCAGAGGACGGTTTTCTTCGAGTTTCGTCGCGCCGGAAAAGGCGATGTCCTTGCCCAGCATAAGGCGGACGACATCGGTGCGGGTGAGCGTGTCGAGGGATTTGGTGTCGATCAGCTTGCCATTGCGCAGGATGGTCACCCTGTCGGCGATGGCAAAGACCTGGTCGAGGAAGTGGGTGATGAAGACGACGGCGAGACCGGATTTCTTGAGGTCGGCAATGATCTCGAAGAGGCGCTCGACCTCGTTGCGATCGAGCGAGGCGGTTGGCTCATCAAGGATCAGCACCTTGCCCGAAAGTTCGACGGCGCGGGCGATGGCGACGATCTGCTGCACGGCGACGGAATGGGCGCCGAGTTCGCTCGATGGATCGATGTCGAGACCGTAGCGGGCAAGCACGGTTTTGGAATCGCGCTCCATCTTGCGGCGGTCGACGAAGCCGAAACGGGTCGGCTGATGGCCGAGATAGAGGTTTTCGGCGACCGAGCGGTTGGGCAGGAGATTGACCTCCTGATAGACCGTGCCGATGCCATAGGTCTGGGCGTGCTGGGGATTATTGAGGGTGACCGGGGCGCCCTCGACCAGGACTTCGCCCAGGGTCGGCTGATAGGCGCCGGTGAGAATTTTGATGAGGGTCGATTTGCCGGCGCCGTTTTCCCCGAGCAAGGCATGGACCTCGCCGGGCCTGAGGCCGAAATCGACCTTGTCGAGCGCGACGTGATTACCGAAAATCTTGACGATTCCGCGCGCTTCGAGTGCGTAGCCGGTGTCCGTCATTGCCCCTCCCCTGCCGCCTTTGGGGCGGTCTCGTCCAGTCAGTGTCGCCCGTTCCGATCACCGTGTCATCCCCGCGAAAGAGCGCTCGCACTGTCGCGGGGACAAGCGGGTGTGGGCAGCGGCGTTTACCGCTGCCCGTTGGCGATGTCAGGCTTAGTAGCCAAGACCCTTGCGGCGCTCGTATTCGCCGGCCGGATCGTCGGCAGCGGTATAGAGCTTGGATTCGGTGATGATGAACTTTTCCGGTTCCGTGCCGTCGGCGAGATAGGCAGCCAGAGCGTCGAAGGCCGGGCCGGCCATGTTCGGGGTCAGTTCCACCGTGGCATTGGCTTCGCCGGCAGCGATGGCGGTGAAGATGTCCGGCACGGCGTCGATGGAGACGACGAGAATGTCGGTGCCGGGCTTCAGACCCGCATCCTTGATGGCCTGGATGGCGCCGACGGCCATGTCGTCATTATGGGCATAGACCGCGCAGATGTCGGCGCCGCCATTGGACGATTTGAGGAAAGCTTCCATCACTTCCTTGCCCTTGGAGCGGGTGAAGTCACCGGTCTGGCTCTGGGAAATGGTGATATTGGCATGGCCGGCAATGGCTTCTTCAAAGCCCTGCTTGCGGTTGATGGCCGGGCTCGAGCCCACGGTGCCCTGGAGTTCGACGACATTGCAATCCTTGTCGCCGACGGTCTGGACCAGCCAATCGCCGGCAACGCGGCCTTCCTTGACCTGATCGGAGGCGACCGAGGTCAGGTAGAGGTCTTCGGGCGCGTCAACGCCGCGGTCGAGCAGGATGACGGGGATTTCGGCTTCCTTGGCTTCCTTCAACACATCGTCCCAGCCGGTGGCGACGACGGGGGCGACGAGGATGGCGTCAACGCCCTGGGCGATGAAGCCGCGCAGTGCCTTGATCTGGTTTTCCTGCTTCTGCTGGGCGTCGGCAAATTTCAGATCGATGCCGCGTTCTTCGGCCTGCTGCTTGGTCACGGACGTTTCAGCGGCACGCCAGCCCGATTCCGAACCGATCTGCGAAAAGCCGATGACCTTGCCGGTCAGGTCCTGCGCCAGGGCAGCGCCAGACAAAGCGGTAGCGAGGCTTGCCGCGAGGGCAAGCTTGGTAATGATGCTCACGATGGATCCTCCCAAAAGACCGCCCGGCGTCTTCGCTTCGGGCGATGGAA
>DATMSG010000162.1:0-2752 GCA_035565515.1 Devosia sp. | reverse complement strand
CTCGGTGCTGATCTTGCCCAACCCGCCATTGCCGCCGAAAAGACCGCCTTCGAAACCGCCCTGGCCGATTTCAAATCCGCCATCGCCGCCAAGCCGGGCCTCTAGGTTCTGGCTATCTATGCCGGCAACGACGCTCTCTATGTGGCCGATCCTGCCGGCGCTGCCGAACTCCTCGATATGCAGTCCTGGGGCCTCGATCTCGTCGAACCCGAAGGCGTCGACGCCGCCGGCAACAACTATTTCGAGACCGTCAGCTGGGAAAATGCCGATAAATATCCGGCCGATCTGATCCTCGTCGACAACCGCTCCCCCGCCACCCTGAAGACCGCCCTGGCCCAGCCCACCTGGACGCTCAATCCGGGCGCCAGGGCCGGCCAGGTCGCCGAATGGCCCGCCTTCTGGCTGCGCAATTATACCCACTACGCGGCCGCGCTTACCGGCCTGACCACGGCCATCAACGCGGCCGACCCCGACCTGACCCCGTGATGCCGGCGGCGCAGGCCAATCGCAAAACAGGCCGGGCAACGGGCCTCGGCCTTGCCCTCCTGGGCGCGGCTCTTTTTGCCCTCGTCCTTCTGTCGATGACAACCGGCGCCCGCCCCATTCCCCTCGATATGGTCTGGTCGGCGCTCATGTCCGCCGATCCCAGTTCCGCCGAATACCGCATCATCTGGGACCTGCGCCTGCCGCGCACCGTCGTCGGTGTGCTCGCCGGCGCGGCGCTCGGTCTCGCCGGTGCGGTTCTTCAGGGCGCCACCCGCAATCCATTGGCCGATCCATCCATTCTGGGCATCAATGCCGGGGCCGCCCTTTTCGTCGTGGTCGGCGTTTCCGCCTTCGGCATCACCCAGCTTAACCTCTATGTTTGGCTCGCCTTCGCCGGCGCGGGCCTTGCCATGCTGGTCGTCTATGCCGTCGCTTCGCTCGGCCGCGAAGGCGCCACCCCCATCAAGCTCGCTTTGGCCGGTGCCGCCATGACCGCCATCATGCAGGCCGTCATCAATGCCATCCTCCTCACCAGTCCGCGCACGCTCGATGAGGTGCGTTTCTGGCAGGTCGGCTCGCTCGCCGGCCGCTCCATGGACATCGCAATCCAGGTCGGCCCCTTCATCCTTGTGGGTGCCGTACTCGCCCTCGCCAGCGCCCGCCTCCTCGATGGCCTCAGCATGGGCGACGATATCGCCCGCTCCCTCGGCCAGCGCATTGGCCTTTCCCGCGCTCTTGCCGGCCTTGCCGCGGTCATCCTGGCCGGCTCGGCGGTCGCGGCCGCCGGCCCCATCGCCTTTGTCGGCCTCACCGTGCCCCATGTCGCTCGCGCCATTACCGGCCCCGGCTATCGCTGGATTCTGCCCTATTCCATGCTGATGGCGCCGATCCTTCTCCTCGGTGCCGATGTCATCGGCCGCGTCATCGCGCCGCCGGGCGAGGTCCAGGTCGGCATCGTCACCGCCTTTACCGGCGCACCCTTCTTCATTGCCCTCGTCCGGCGCCGCAAATTGGCGGCCCTCTGATGAGCGCGATAGACGCCAGTTCCATCGCCGCCATCCGCCGCCGGCGCGACAACAAAAGCCGCCGCGTCACCCTCGCTCTCGTGGCCGCGCTGCTCGCCGCCAGCATCGCCGCGCTCATCCTGGGCGATTTCCCGGTGCCACCCGAAGAAATTCTCCGCTCGCTGCTCTCCCCCTTCACCGGCCTCACCAATAGAGGCGTCGATTTCATCGTCCTGCAGGTCCGCGTCCCGCGCCTTTTCCTCGCGCTCCTCTCCGGCGCCGCCTTCGGCCTTTCCGGCATCATTTTCCAAACGCTTTTGCGTAACCCCTTGGCGAGTCCCGATATTATCGGCATCGCCCATGGCGCCAGCGCCGCCGCCGTCTTCTCCATCGTTGTCCTCGGCTGGACTGGCCTCGCCACCTCCCTCTGCGCCTTCGCCGGCGCACTGCTGACGGCCTTCACCATCTATCTGCTCGCCTGGCGCAATGGCGTCACGGCCTATCGCGTCGTGCTGATCGGCATCGGCGCCGCCGCCATGCTCAGTGCCGCCATCTCTTATCTCTTTACCCGCGCCCGCCTGGTCGATGTCCAACAGGCCATGGCCTGGCTCGTCGGCAGCCTCAATGCCGCCCGGCCCGGCGATTCCATCGTCCTCGCCGCCATGCTCCTCGTCACCCTGCCGCTTCTGCTCGTCCTCGTGCGCGGCCTCGATGGCCTCGAACTCGGCGACGATACCGCCCGCGCTCTCGGCATAAGCCTCGAGCCAACCCGTCTGGGCCTGATGCTCACAGGCGTCGCGCTCGCCGCCTTCGCCACCGCCGCCGTCGGTCCCGTCGGTTTTGTCGCCTTCGTCTCCGGCCCCATTGCCCGCCGTCTCATGGGTGGGGCAGGACGCGGCATAGCCCAGTCCGCCCTCGTCGGGGCTCTGGTGATGCTGGTGTCCGACCTCCTGGCGCAACACGCCCTGCCGGATATGCAATTGCCGGCCGGCGTCGTCACCGGCGGTTTTGGGGCGGTCTTCCTTTTATGGCTGCTTGTCGTTTCCGGCCGCTCCGGCCGGGTCAACTGAAGTGGAGATGCCCATGTCGCGCAATCACCAGCTCATGGCCGCCGGACTGCATCTCGGCTATGCCGAGCGCGAAATCGTCTCCGGTCTCGATCTCAACATTCCCGCCGGCAAGCTGACCGTCATCGTCGGCGCCAATGCCTGCGGCAAGTCCACCTTGCTCCGCGGCCTCGCGCGCCTCCTCGCGCCCAGCAA
>DATMSG010000161.1:0-3453 GCA_035565515.1 Devosia sp. | reverse complement strand
AAGGTCCATACCGGCGATCTCATCACCATCGGCCTGCTCGATCTGGATGGCGTGCGCATGTTCTTCGCCACCGGCATGGTGCGCGTCGTGCTGCTCTCGGTGCTGATCGGGGTCGGCGCCTATATGCTGCTCACCACCGATGTGCTGCTGGGCCTTCTGAGCCTGAGCTTTGTGCCCTTCGTCGCCTGGCGCTCTTCGGTCGCCCAGCTCACCCTGCGCAAGACCTGGCTGGTCTTGCAGGAAAAGCTCTCCGGCCTCACCCGCGTCATGGAAGAAAATCTCGCCGGTATTCGCGTCGTCCGCGCCTTTTCCGGTCAGAAATTCGAAATGACCAAGTTCAATGTGGCCTCGGCCGAGGCGCTCGAGCTGGCCCATGAACGCGTCGGCGTGCGCGTGCGCAACACCTCGGCCATGACCGCATCCTTCTTCACCGCCATGGGCCTCGTGCTCTGGTTCGGCGGCAACAAGGTCATCTCGGGCGATATGAGCGTGGGCACGCTCGCCAGCTTCCTCACCTTCATGACCATATTGCAAATGCCGGTGCGCCAGCTCGGCCTCATGGTCAATTCCTTCGCTCGCGCCTCCACCTGCGGCGACCGCTTCTTTGCCTTTCTCGATGAGCCGCTGGAAATCGACGACAAGCCGGGCGCCACCGAGCTCAAGGTGACCAAGGGCACGCTCAAATTCGACGATGTGCATTTCACCTATCCCGGTGCCAATCACCCGACGCTCGATGGCGTCAGCTTCGAGGCCAAGGCCGGCCAGACCATCGGCATTGTCGGCGCCCCCGGCAGCGGCAAGTCGACCCTCGCCCATCTCATCCCGCGTTTTTATGACCTGAGCGGCGGCAAGATCACCATTGATGGCCAGGATGTCAGCGCCGTGACGCTGCAATCGCTGCGCCGCGCCGTGGCCGTAGTGCAGCAGGACAGCTTCCTCTTCACCACCACGATCGAAAACAACATTGCCTATGGCGATCCCTGGGCCAAGGAAACCAAGATCGAGCGCGCCGCCGAAAGCGCCCAATTGCACAATTACATCATGGGCCTGCCCACCGACTACGATACGGTCGTGGGTGAGCGCGGTGTCTCCCTCTCGGGCGGCCAGCGCCAGCGCCTCGCCATTGCGCGTAGCCTCGTGCTCAAGCCCGCCGTCATGGTGTTCGACGATTCCACCGCCGCCATCGATGCCGGCACCGAACACCGCATCCGCAGCGCCATAAGGCGTTACGCGAGCAATCGGGTCACCCTGATCATCTCCCATCGCCTCTCTTCGCTCCTCCACGCCGACACCATCCTCTTCCTTGAGAACGGCAAGATCGTCGAACGCGGCAGCCACGAGGAATTGCTGGCCAAGGGCGGCCGCTATCGCGCGCTCTATGACTTGCAGACCCGCCCCACAGATGACGTCGAAATCGGGAGCGCCGCACAATGAGCGTGATGGATGAAGAACGCGAAGTTGCAGCCTTTCCCGGCCAGCGCCCCCCGCGCGCCAGCGTCGGTTCACACCGCATCGAAGAAGAAGTCTTCGGCGCCGCCTATGACCCCAAGACCATCCGGCGCATCTGGGCTTTCGTGCACCCCTATCGCAAGCGCATCTACCTCTCGGTGGCGGCGGTGCTCATCTTCACCATCACCCAATTGGCCATTCCGCTGATCATCGGCTGGGCCATCGATAGCGGCATGACCAAGGGCGGCAGCACCGCCAATCTGGCCTGGGCCGTACTCGCCTTCGCCGTCGCCGTGCTGTTCAATTTCGGCGCCTCCTATATTCAGGAAACCGAAGTCGGCCAGGTCGCCGAAAACGTGCTGTTCGACATGCGCCGCGCCATGTTCGCCCAGCTCCAGCGCGTCTCGCTCAGCTTCATGGACAAGACCGAAGTTGGCCGCCTGATGAGCCGGCTGCAGGGCGACGTCAATTCCATGCAGGAATTCCTCGAAACCTCGGTGATTTCGGTCGGCGACATGGTGCTGCTGGTCGGCATTGTCGTCGTGCTGCTGACGCTCGATTTCCGGCTCGGCCTGCTCACCCTCTCCACCATGCCGATCCTCTTCATCGTGCGCATCTTCTGGCTGCCCCCGGCCAAGCGCGCCTTCATGGCTGCCCACGAGACCAATTCGGTCACCGCCGGCGCCATGGCCGAAGGCATTCATGGCGTGCGCACCGTGCAGAATCTGGATCGCCAGAAGGTCAATTTCGACCTCTATGACGACAAGGCCCACACCAACCTTCTGACCCAGCTGACCGGCTCGCGCTTCGCCCAGGTCATGGTCCCCATCGTCGATAGCCTCACCGGTATCGCCATGGCGGTGGTCGTGGTTGTCGGCGGCTCGCTTGTGCTCAATGGCGGGCTCGAAATCGGCGTCGTCGTGGCCTTCCTCTTCTATATCCAGCGCTTTTTCGACCCGATCCGCTCGCTCACCATGCAATATTCCATCATGCAGCGCGCCATGACCTCGGGCCGCCGCATCACCGAAGTGCTCGACGTGCCGGTCTCCATCGAGGACAAGCCCGACGCAAAAGTGCTGACTGGCGACATGGATGGCTCGGTCGAATTCAAGGACGTGACCTTCGGCTATCGCGAAGATCGCCCCGTGCTCAAGAATGTCAGCTTCAAGGTCAATCCAGGCGAAACCGTTGCTCTCGTCGGCCCCACCGGCTCGGGCAAAACCTCGGCCATGTCCCTGGTCCACCGCTTCTACGAAGTGCAGTCCGGCGAGATTCTCGTGGGCGGCCATGACGTGCGCGATGTCACCCAGGAATCGCTGGGCGAACAGGTCGCCATGGTGTTGCAGGAGCCGTTCCTGTTCACCGGCACGGTGTTCGACAACATCCGCTACAACAAGGCATCAGCCACCCGCGACGACGTCATCGCCGCCGCCAAGGCCGTGGGCGCGCATGATTTCATCATGCAAATGCCCGGCGGCTATGATGCCGTGCTCGAACAGCGCGGCTCCAACCTCTCGCTGGGCCAGCGCCAATTGCTCAGCTTCGCCCGTGCCCTCGTCGCCGACGCCAAAATCCTGGTGCTCGACGAAGCCACCGCCAATATCGATTCCTACACCGAACGGCAGATCCAGAAGGCGCTGCTGACCCTGCTCGAAGGCCGCACCGGCATGGTGATCGCCCATCGCCTCGCCACCATTCGCGGCGCCGATCGCATCATCGTGCTGCAAAATGGCGAACTGATCGAAACCGGCAATCACGACCAGCTCATGGAAAAGCACGGCCTCTACGCCAAGCTCTACAACATGAACTATGCCAGCTTCGACGACATCCCCGACGAACTGGTCTCCCAGGCCAACGCCAAGGCCGCGAGCACCTGATAGCGGAATAGCCCCGGGAGCTCGCAGCCTTCGCCTCCCTCCCCTTGATGGGGAGGGACCGAGGGTGGGGTGGCGGGAGCCACCAAGTTCCGAATGCAAAAATACTGCAGACCACCCCAAGGAGCAG
>DATMSG010000160.1:0-19345 GCA_035565515.1 Devosia sp. | reverse complement strand
GGTGCGAAAGCACCGGGGCCTTTTGTCTTGAAGACCTCTTGGTGAGGTGTGGAGCGAAGCGTAGCTTCGAACCACGAGGGCGGGCGAGAGGGTGTTGGGGCACGCCCTCGTCCTTCGATAGGCTCAGGATGAGGGCTACTGAGGGATGCGCCTCACCCTGATTGTCTGCTGAACGCGGAAAATCTGTGCCTTTCCCTCAAGGGGCGAGGAAGGGGCAGTTGTGCTTGCCGTCACCCCCTCCCGGCCTCCCCCATCAAGGGGGAGGTGTTGCATCGCGTTCGGGACTGGATGCGGGCCAAAACCACAGGCCGGCACCTCCCCCTTGATGGGGGAGGATGGGAGGGGTGTGAGCTACGGTTTGGGGTAGGGCCTATTCGCCTTTGCCGAACAGCTTGTTGAGCATGTCGGCCATGGGGCCGGATTTGGGCACTTCGGCCTGGGGTTTTGTCTGCCGCGCCGCGCGGATGTGGCTTTGGGCTTTGGGCGCTGCCTTCGGCTCTTCGCTGCCCTTGGCTGCCAGGGCCAGCTTGTTCATGAAGCCGGCGTCGTCACCGGCCAGCAGCATTCCCGCGTGGCGGCCGATGTCGTCGAGGAGGGGATCGAGCCAGGTCTTGTCGGCCTTGGCGAAGTCGCCGAGAACGTGATGGGTGACGAATTCCTTGCCGGGGTGGCCGATGCCGAGGCGGACGCGCTTGTAGCCGAGGCCGATCTGGGGATCGATGGAGCGCAGGCCATTGTGGCCGCCATTGCCGCCGCCGATCTTTACGCGGACTTTTCCGGGGGCGAGGTCGAGTTCGTCGTAGAAGACAATGATGTCGGCCGGTTCGATCTTGTAGAAGCTCGCGACCTTTTGCACGCTGTCGCCGGACTTGTTCATGAAGGTCTGGGGCTTGAGCAGCAGCACGCGCTCGCTGCCGATCATGCCTTCGGCGAGGAGACCGGAATTCTTGGACTTCCAGCCGGAAATGCCATTGGCGCGCGCGATGGCGTCTATGGCCATGAAGCCGATATTGTGGCGATTGCCTTCATATTGGCTGCCCGGATTGCCCAGGCCGACAAGCAGTTTCATGGCGCGCTCTCAAACAGGGATTCCCGCTTTCGCGGGAATGACACGGCGGAGTTACAAAAGAAAGGGGCGACCCGAAGGCCGCCCCCAAACTTGAAAGCCTCTGCCGATTACTCGGCGGTCGGCGCTTCTTCTTCGGCAGCGTCGCCGCCGCTGGACTTCAGAGCCGAGGGAGCAACGATCGTGGCGATCGTCACGTCTTCTTCGTGGCTGTGGTCCGCAGCGCCCTTGGGCAGCTTGATGTTCGAGATGTGGACGGTGTCACCGATATCGAGGCCGGTCAGGTCGACGGTCACGAATTCGGGGATGCTGTCCGCAGAAACGGTCAGGTCGAGCGTGTGGTGTACGATGTTGAGCGTGCCGCCACGCTTCAGGCCGGGGCTGGCTTCTTCGTTTTCGAAGTGAACCGGAACCTGAACGTTGATCTTGGCGCCCTTGGCGACGCGCAGGAAGTCGATGTGGATCGGCTGATCCATGACGACGTCGAGCTGGTAGTCGCGCGGGATGACCTTGTGGATCGTGCCATCGACGTCGAGGTCGAGCGTGTGGGACTTGAAGCCACCGGCATAGATGAACTTCAGCGCGTCCTTAAAGGCCACGGAAACGGCGACGGGGGGCTTCTTGTCACCATAAATAACAGCGGGAACGAGTCCCTGACGACGAGCTTCGCGAGCGGCCCCCTTGCCCACTGCGTTACGCGCCTGTGCCTTGAGCACTTTGGTCTCAGCCATGGAAAGCATCCATTGGGTTGGTGTATGCGTCATCACAACAGCATACGCGCCCGTCCTCCAGGGGTGACGAGCGCTTCATGCGCCGGGCTATAGAGGAAAGGGGGCATGGGAGCAAGGGATTCTGGCTTTCGCCAGTGTATTTGTGCTCGGCAACGCCATCACCCGCGGGGCCCCGGGCTAAGGCCCAAGAGCAATCCGCGGGTGCCGCGCCTTCGTGCCATTTGGGCATGGCCCTCATGGCCTCGTCAGCTAAAATCGCTCCACCGGAGCGATTTTACCGCGATGCGGCCGTAGCCTAGTCGAAGAGGCTCGAAACGCTCTGTTCGCTCGCCGTGCGGGCGATGGCTTCGCCGATCAGGGGGGCGATGGTGATGCGGCGGATATTGGCGGCGGCCTTGGTGGCGGCGGTTTCTTCGATGGAATCGGTCACGACAAGCTCCTTGAGCTTGCTGGCCGCGATGCGCTCGGAGGCGCCTTCGGAGAGGACGCCGTGGGTGATATAGGCGGAAACCTCATTGGCGCCGGCCTTGAGCAGGGCTTCGGCGGCGTTGACGAGAGTGCCGCCGGAATCGACGATGTCGTCGATGAGGATGCAGGATTTGCCGGAGACGTCGCCGATGATGTTCATGACTTCGGACACGCCGGCCTTGGGGCGGCGCTTGTCGACGATGGCGAGATCGGTGCCGAGGCGCTGGGCGACGGCCCGGGCGCGGGCGACGCCGCCGACGTCGGGCGACACGATCATGGTATTGTCGAGCTTGTAGTTGTCGAGGATGTCACGCGTGATGATCGGCGCGGCATAGAGATTGTCGGTCGGGATGTCGAAAAAGCCCTGGATCTGGGCGGCGTGCAGATCGAGCGTGATGACGCGGTTGACGCCGGCTTCGGTGATCAGGTTCGAAACCAGCTTGGCCGAAATCGGCGTGCGGCCGGCGGCGCGGCGATCCTGGCGGGCATAGCCGAAATAGGGCAGGACGGCGGTGATGCGGCGGGCTGACGAGCGGCGCAGGGCGTCGGTCAGGATCAGCAGCTCCATCAGATTGTCATTGGCCGGGTAGCTGGTCGATTGCAGCACGAAGACATCTTCGCCACGAACGTTTTCGTGGATCTCGACATAGACTTCCTTGTCGGCGAAGCGCTTGACCGTGCAATCGGTCAGGGGGAGCTCAAGATAGCTGGCGACGGCTTGGGCGAGGGCACGATTGGAGTTGCCAGTCACCAGTTTCATTGGGCGATCCTGTCTCAACCGGTCCCCGGGGAGGAGGGACCTTCCAGTTTCGCGGGCAGCTTTATCGAGTCATTTTTGTGACTGCAACGCCCCATTGGTCGCATGCGTAAATTTAGGGCTAAGGTGTGTGTTTCCCGCGATATGGAAACGCGCGCATTGGCGCTTCGATCGGCCCTGGGATTTCTCCGAAGCTTTATGCGAGACCGATCACGGCGATCTGCCGGCCGGTTCTGGTTTGCCGATGCGTCGCGTAGCGATGGGAGAAGAAGCGGGTGGGCTCGGCATAGGTGCAGAGGGCCGTGTCGGTGATTTCGGCAAGGCCGAGGGCGCGGGCCTGGGCGGCGAGATAGCCGGGAAGATCGAAATGGGGTTTGCCGCCGGGCGGGGTGTGGAAGGCGGTTTCGGTCTTGATATTCTGATTCAGGGCGTCGGCCTTAAACTGTTCTCCAACCTCGTAATTTCTCTGGCTGATGGTGGGGCCGATGGCGAGCTGGATGCGGCGGCGCTGGGCTCCCAGGGCTTCCATGGCGGCCAGGGTATTTTCCAGAATGCCGTCCACCGCGCCGCGCCAGCCGGCATGGGCGGCGCCGACGACGCCGGCATGGCGGTCGAGAAAGAGGAGCGGCGCGCAGTCGGCGGTGAGGATGCCGAGGAGCACATCGGCGCGACGGGTCACGATCGCGTCGGCCTCGATAGCGCGATCGGGGATGGCACCGGCTTCGACGGCGATGACGCGGTTGGAATGGACCTGCTTGAGAGTGACAAGCGTTGTGCCGCCAAGGGTTTTGGCGATAAGGGCGCGGTTTTCCTCGACGGCTTCGGGGATGTCACCGACTGCGTGGGAGACGTTGAGGCCGGCGAAATCGCCTGTGGACACGCCGCCGTGGCGGCCGAAAAAGCCGTGGCGGATGACGCCGGTATCGGCCAACGACTGGACGGTGGTGAAGTCGATCATGGGGCGAAACCAGGGGGCGTGAGGCCGGGGGAATGGGCGCAGAAGACCTTGAAGAGGTCGCCCATCTGGTCTTTTCCCACGAGGCGATCCTGCGCGGCGCGGATGTCCGCGGCGGAGCCGGGATTGGCGCCGGCGAGGGCATTGGCGCGCTCGGCCATGCCGAGGCGGGTGAGGAATTCGCCTTGCGTGGCAAGGGGTTGGACGGCAAGGCCGATTTCTTGAGTCACGGCGGCGAGGGCGCCGAAATCGACATGGGCGGAGAGATCGGTTTCGCCCGGCGCTTCGAGCACATCGGCATAGGCGTGGTTTTTGACGCCTTGCAGGGTGTCGCCGGTCTGGGTGCGGGCGTAGCCATAGTCTATGGCGAGAATGCTACCGCCTTGTTTTGCCACCGCTTTTGCGAGGCGCGACATGACCTCGCTGCCGGCAAAGCAGACTTCGAACAGGCTGTCGGGCTCGGCATCGGCGACGGCGGAGGGCATGGTTTCGTTGGGAATCGGCGTAGGGGAAAGGCCGAAGGCGCGCTTGCCCTCGATAAGGCCCACCTGGCGTTCGTGCCAGCCGTCTTGTTTCTTGACGAACTGGCGGATGGGCAGGGCGTCGAAGAACTCGTTGGCGACGACAAGGATCGGGCCGTCGTCAAATTGTTCAAAGTTTTCAAGCCATTGCGGCTCGTAGCTTTCGAGGCGATTCCGCTGTTCGACCGTCAGCGCCGGATTGGTTTCGAAGAGTTTGAGTTTTAGCGCATCGCGAAAACCGGGGGCGCGGCAGGCGACGCGCAGGATGTCGGCCATGAGCGTGCCGCGGCCGGGGCCGAGTTCAACGAGGTTGAAGCGTTTCGGCTCATCCATCTGTTGCCAGACGCTGACGAGGTGGAAGCCGATAAGTTCCCCAAACATCTGGGAAATTTCCGGCGCGGTGATGAAATCGCCTTTGGCGCCGAGCGGGTCGGCGACCTTGTAATAGCCCTTGGTGGGGTGGGTGAGGCAGAGGCCCATATAGGTCGCGACCGACATGGGGCCGCTGGTGGTGATCTGGAGGTCGATCTGCTGTGAAAGTGTTAGCGGACTGTTCACGTTGAGCACCTCTCAAGGCCGCAATTGGTTAACAGGGCGCGTCAGCGCGAAAATGACGAGGATCAGGCCGCCGAGAAGAATGGGGAGGCTCAGGATCTGACCCATGGTGAGCCAGCCGCCATAGAGGTAGCCGATCTGCACGTCGGGCAGGCGCACGAATTCGACAAGGATGCGCGAGAGGGCATAGCCGATGGCAAAAATGCCGGCGACGAGACCGGGCTTGCGCAAGGCATAGAAGACGTGGGTGGCAAGGCGAATGACGAGGAAGAGGAGAAGGCCTTCGAGGGCGGCTTCGTAAAGCTGGCTCGGGTGGCGGGCGACCTGCAGGGGATCGGTGGGGAAGACGACGCCCCAGGGGAGGGTGGTCGGCGCACCATAGAGCTCGGCATTGATGAAATTGGCAATGCGGCCGAGGAAAATGCCGATGGTGGCGACGGCGCCGAGCAGATCGAGCGAGGAGAGCCAATTGCCCTTTTTCGAGCGCGTGAAAAGAATGGCGGCGAGCATCAGGCCCAGCATGCCGCCATGATAGGACATGCCGCCATCGAGCGTGTTGATGATCTCGAGCGGATTGGCGAGATAATAGGGCAGATTGTAAAAGAGCACATAGCCGGTGCGGCCGCCGATGACGATGGCAAGCATGGCCCAGAAGGCAAAGTCCCAGATGTCCTTGGCGGGGAAGGGCGGGGCGCCCTTGTGCCAGAGACGTTCGTTGCGCAGCAGCAGATAGCCATAGCCGGCCCCCAGCAGCACGCCGCAAAGATAAGCGAGCGCGTACCAGCGGATGGCAATGGGGCCGATGGCGAAAGCGATTGGGTCGATATTGGGGAAGGGCAAGGTCTGTCCTTTTGCCGGCTCGGCCAGAGAAGGGTGTCGCTATGCCGTAGCGTCAGGTCGGGGTGGGTCGCAAGGGGGAGTTTTACAATTGGGTGTGTGGGCGGGTTATCGGACCTTGAGCAGCAAAGCGTAGAGAAGCGCCGACAGGATCAGATGCGCGATGACGAAGCGCATCAGGACCTGTGAGCCGGTCCAGCCAACTTCCTTGCGGAAATGATCGTGCAGGGGAAAGCGGATGCGGCCGAAGACCAGGATGCGGAAGAAGCGCTTCAGGGCGACCTTGGCGATGCCGGTGGCGCCATTGGCGAGGATGACGAAGCCGACGATGACGATGAGAAAGACATTGTGGCTGGCGCAGACCAGGACGCCGAGCAGCAGGCCGAGGGGGCGCGAGCCGGCATCGCCCATCAGCACCGTGCTGGGCGGCGCATTGTGCCAGAGATAGCCGGCGACGCAGCCGACCATGATGAAGGCCAGGCTGGCCCACATGCCGCTGCGCGGATCATAGGGGATGAGCAGGTATTCCGCCGTCGCCCTGTCGCCGACCACGCCATAGAGAAGGAAGGCGAGGAAGACGAGCGAGACGGTGCTGAGACTGCCCGAGAGGCCATCCACGCCGTCGCTGCAATTGGTGGCGTTGATCGAAATCCAGATCACGCCGGCAAAGAGCAGAAAGGTGACGAAAGGCGGCAGCAGGAAGGAGCCGCTGACCAGGGGGAACCAGAGCGCGATGGGTTCGCCGCCGCTCATCAGCAGCCAGGCGGACAGGCAGGCGGCAAGAAGATCGAAAAAGGCCAGCCTGTATTCCGAAAGGCCGCCCGTCGCGTCGTCGACCAGCCCCACGGCGGAGGCCAGCAAGGCGATGGCGACGAACAGCAGAATATCGAAGCGCCAGGGGACAAAGAGAAAAACCGATAGAGCGAAGACGCAGACGAAGAAAAACCCCGCCCCCATGGGTTTGCCCACGCTCTTTTCCGCGTCCACGGCAAAGGCCCGTCCCTTATCTCGGGGCAAGAACGCGGCGATGCGCGGAATGCCGAGAACGGTGAGGAGAAAACCGGTGCAGGCGCCCAGCGCGATCAGCAGCATGTCCGAGCGGAGCAGACGAAAGGCGCCTATTGCGGCCGATAGGGTATCGGATATCCAGGGAAACAAGCAGGCGACTCCTTCGCAAGACAAGGCGAGGCTGCACGAGGAGGGGCCTTTCGTCCAGCGGGGCGAGATGAGGCGCTGGATCAGCGGATGGCGAGGTCCATGGCGCGGAAGCGGGGGATGGCCGCGGGGGACAGGGTGGCGAGGGCATAAAGGGCTGCGGTGATGCCGAGGGCGGCGAGAATGCCGGCGATATCGGTGAGCAGGCCCGCATAGATGCCGCCAAAGGGAATGAGTACCCAGGTGAGCGAGCCGACCAATGCGATCACGCGGCCCATGGCGGCCTTTGGAATGCGCTCGAAGAGCATGGCGCCGAAGATCGGATTGAGGAAACCGGCCGCGAAGCCGCAGACGGGAAGAATGGAGACGACCAGCCACAGGGGCGGGTTGAAGGCGAGCGTCGCCATGGGGACGGGGCCGGCGAAGGTGAAGCCGATCAGATACATGAGAAGCCGGGGAAGGCGTTCGGCAAAGAAGGCGCCGGAGGCTGCACCGGCAATGGCCGCGCCGGAAAAGATGGCGAGGAGGATGCCGACCCAGCTGGCGTCGAGGCCCGAGGAGCGCACCCAGACGGGCAGGAGGACCGTGGCATAGGCCTGATCGAAAAGCCCGACAAAGGCGAGGGTTACGACGAGGGTAACAAGGATCGGATCGCGGCTGAAGGTGGCCCAGCCTTCGGACATCTGGGCGAGGTAGTTTTGCGGGGCAGGGCCGGTCTCGGGCTGCGTGGTGGCGGCGGCGCGCATGCCGATTGTCAGGGCCAGAGCCGAGACGATGAAGGCGACGGCGTTGGCGAGGAGGGCGGGGCCGGAGCCGAGGAGGGCGATCAACATGCCGGCGCCAGCGGCACCGAGCGTGCCGGCGAGGCGATCGCTGGTACCGAGAATGCCGGTGACGCGCTCGAGGGAGAGCTTGCCGGCCTCTGCGACTACCGGAACCGGCGCCTGTTTGGCGGCGTCGGACGGGGCGCGGAGAACGCCCAGCACGGCCACTGCCGGGAGCAGCAGCCAGAAGGACAGGATGCCGAACCAGTAGAGCAGGGGAATGATGCCGACGGCGGCGGCGGAGAGACAGTCGCACCAGATGGCGATGCGGCGCGCCCCGATCCGGTCGATGAAGGGGCCACTCAGCGCCTTGGCGACCACATAGGGCAACATTTCGGCGAGACCGGCGAGCCCAGTCAAAACCGGGCTATTGGTGGTTGAGAGCACCAGCCAGGGAATGGCGATGGCGGATAGCCGCGTGCCGCCGATGGATCCGACCGTGGCAATGGCCAATGCCACCAGTGGCGTCTGCTGCTTCATGCGTCCACTTTCACGCGCGCGGGATTGGCAGGAGTTTGCTTCGCGGACCGCGTCCTGTCGAGAGCGTGGAGGCGCCCTTTCGTCCAGCGGGGCGGGGTCTTTTCAAATGGGGTTGGCTGTGGGAGGCTCGGTTTATGCGACCGCTGCGATAGTCGATCAATGTCACCCTCGATGGGTGCTGCGACCATGAGGCGATGATCCCGGATGAAGAGCTTCATCAGCGGGCGGCGGAGTCCATTGCGCGGGCGGATGCGCTGATTTTCGGGCGCATTACCTATCAGTTGATGGAAGCCGGCTGGCGGTCGCTGGCGGAAGGCGGGCCAAGGCAGGATTGGATGGCGGACTGGATGATGCCGTTTGCCAGGACAATCCATGCCGCGAAGAAATATGTGGTGTCCGACACGCTCGAAACCGTGGACTGGAATGCGGAAATCGTGCGGGTCGCGGATATTGAAAAGACGGTGAGGGCGCTGCGGGAGCAGCCGGGCGCGGGACTGGCGACGGGTGGCGTGATGCTGCCGCAGGCGCTGGCGGAGCTGGGGCTGATCGACGAATATGAATTCGTGGTGCATCCCCGGGTGGTGGGGCGCGGGCGGACGCTGTTTTCGGGGCTGTCGAAGCCGCTGGACCTGAGGCTGGTCGATCGGCTGGACTATGGCTCGGGCGCGGTGGCGATGCGCTATGTGCCGAAGCGGTGAGGCGCGCGCGCTCTGCGGGGCGATGGCGGCACCTTGATATTTTTGGTTCGGGAGGGGCTGGGTGCCAGGCCCCTCGTGGTTCGCATGAGGGCTACGGGTCGGCTCGGTGGAGCGGCTCGTATTTGACAGTGCCGCCTGGGCGCTCCTATCACCCGGGGAAAATGCGCTTGTCGCCTGGGAGGGGTGGCAGATTAGTGTCCGCGCCTTGCGGCAGGAAATGGCTCGCCTTGTCAAACCAAGATACCCGATCCGAGACTGACCGCGACGCTGCGCGGGAGAGCGGCGGGCTGCGCGGCAGCGTGCGGGAACTGGTGGAGGCCTGGCAGGAAACGGGTGCCTGGCTGCGAGGCGTGCGTGCCGAAACCTGGATCGTGCTGGGGCTCGTCGTGGCTCTGCTGGCCTTGTGGGAATGGGTGGCGGGGTACTATCCCGAGGCCATTTTCCCCTCGATCGGGGAGACGGCCGGCGCCTTGTTCAAGATGATGGGGGATCCGCGGCGCGACTATTTCAACGCGGTCGGCAGCACGGCGCAGGTCTATTTTTCCGGGCTGGGGCTCGCTGTGGTGCTGGGCTGGGGCATGGCCGGGCTGATGGGGCGGATCAAGCTCCTCGGGCGGGTGATGAAGGTCATTCTCGACTTTTTCGCCAATATTCCGATCATCGCCTTCATGCCGCTATTCGTGGCGCTGCTGGGGCTGGGGCCCCTGGCCAAGATCGTCGTGGTGCTGCTCGCCGCCTTCATCGTGATCACGACGACGGCGCAGGCAGCATTCGAGGGCGTGGGGAAGGGCGATGAAGAGGCGGCCATGGGGCTGGGGGCGTCTCGTCTCGTGGCGCAGGTACGGGTCGTCTGGCCGCAGGTTTTGCCGCAGATGATCGCGGGGTTGCGCCTGGGCGCGGCGCAGGCGCTGACGGCCTGTATCATCGCGGAAATCTATACTGCGATGACCGGGCTCGGCGGGCTGATCGCCGGCTATGGCGCCTCGTTCAATATGCCACGCTATTTCGTCACCGTGCTGACCGCGCTTGCCCTTGGCAGCGCGACATCGGCCGTGTTGCGGCATCTGGAGCGGCGCTTTGCCATTCCCTGATCGTATTGGAGTTTTTCGATGAAGATCACCCAAATCGCCATTGCCGTGGTCTTGGCGGGCCTGTCGCTGGCGCCCGCGATGGCGGCACCGTTTCGGATCATCGTCACCTCGACGGACGTGCCGCTGGTGCCCAATTCGGTGCTGCATCTGGCATTGAGCGAGGGCTATTTCGAGCGGGCCGGGGTCGAGGTGGAGCTGGTGCCGGCGGCGCAGACGCCGATGGCGATTACGGCGCTGCTGACCGGCGGCGGCGACATGGCCAATATTTCGGTCGAGGCGCTGCTGGGGCTTTATGCGCGGGGCGACAAGAGCCTGGTGGCGGTGGGTTCGACCGACAAGGCCATTCCCTATATTATCGCGGCGCGGCAAGGGGTTACCTTCGAGAGCCTCGGTAGCGGCACTTTTGGCGTCGGGCGGGAGAATAGCCTCGATTATACGCTGTCGCGGCTGGTGTTGCAGAGCCGAGGCACGCGGATCGAGCAAATGACCTACGTGCCGCTCGGCGATCCGGCTGTGCGGGCGCAGGCGCTGGCGCAGGGGCGGGTGGATGCGACCACCATGTCTATCGGGGTGTTTCTGGCGATGCCGGATCGCGCGGGGCTCGATATTCTGGTGGATGCGGAGGAATTTTATCGCGCGGCGCCGGTGCTGACCAAGGTCAATGCCGTATCGGCCCAGGTGTTGCAGGACCGCGCGGCGGATGTCGATGCGGTGCTGGAGGCGCTGACGCTGGCGGCGCGCGACTTTGCGCGGGAGCCGCAGCTCTGGGTGGAGGCGATGAAGCGGGCGCGGCCGGATGTGGCGCCGGAAACCCTGGCGGAACTGGCCGGGCTTTATGCCAAGAGCTGGACCGTCAATGGCGGGCTGCAACTGAGCGAGGCGAACTATACCCAGACCTGGTTCGAGGAGAGCGGGGCGCTGGGGGCGGATGTGAAAATCCCGGTGCAGTTCTGGACGCGGTTCGAGCCGATGGACCGGGTGCTGGAAAAGATCGGGGTTTTCGAGGGTGGGGATGCGGTGACGCGGTAGTGTCGCGCCTGCCGGCGATGCACTCGAGTGTCACCCCGGCTATTGCCGGGATGACAGGGTGGGTGGCCGGAAAGCCGGCGCAGCCTCTGGTTTCGGCGTGACCCGCTTCAGAAGTGGTAGTTCACGCCGAGGCGGAAGATGTGGTTGGTGGTGGTCAGGTCGGAGGCCTGGAGGCTCGACAGGGTGCCGATGGGGGCTTGCAGGCCGCCGAGGCTGACATAGCTGTATTCGGCCTTGACGGTGATGGCGTCGCTGACCGCGGCTTCGATGCCGGCGCCGACGGTCCAGCCGCCCATTGTGCCCGAGAACGTGTTGGTCTGGGCCGGGGCGGCGGGGGTGACATTGGCCGTGGTGCTGGCGGCGGCGAAGCCGGCGGTGCCGAAGAACAGGACGCGATCCATGGCGAAGCCGGCGCGGCCCTTGATGGTGCCCAGCCAATCAAGCTTGCCCTGGCAATTATAGGCCGGATTTGCCGCGCAGACGGCGGTGCCGGTTGCCCCGGTCCAGGCGATGTCGCCTTCAAGGCCGAGCACGATGCGATCGAACTGGGCATTGAAGCCCAGGGTGCCGCCTATCAGACCGCCGGATACCGGAACATTGGTGGTGACGCCGGTCACGGCGCCGACGGACTTTGCTTCGCCGCCGATATAGCCGGCATTGAGGCCGGCATAAAGGCCCGACCAGTCAAAGCCGGCATCGGGGATAATCAACGGCGCTGGATCGACAAGAACGAGGTCGGCCGCGTGCGCGGCGCCTAACGATATAAAAGAAACGGCAAATGCCGCCAAGAATCTACTTTTCATCGTGCCCCCTTGAATTTTCTGATGAAAATAAACCAAGCAAGACAATAGTAGTATATGGTTAACGCTTAGGCAACGCCGTTGGTTATACTGAAGTTCGGCACGCGGCCTGCCGCGGCCTCTGACCGCACTGGTCAAGCGGACGGGGCTGGCTTACATAGGGTCAGACGCGCAACCGAGAGTTGGAAAAAGCCATGAACCAGAGCAGCAAGATTTTTGATGGCCTTGGCCGGATCATGAACGAGGCTGCAGGCGTGGCCGATGGCGTGCGCCGGGAAGTGGAAACCGTCGCCAAATCGCAGGCGCAGCGGATCGTCGCCGATATGGAACTGGTCAAGCGCGAGGATTTCGACGCGCTGCGCGAGCTGGTGCAGGTGCAGGGCGAGGAAATCGACGCGCTGCGCAAGGAATTGGCTGCGCTCAAGACTGCAAAGACTGCGAAAACAGCCTAAAACCTTGCGGCTCGCGGTTCTGTCAGATGTGCATGGCAATGCGCCGGCGCTGGACGCCGTGCTCGAGCATATTGCCGGCGAGCATGTCGATGCGATTGTGTGCCTGGGCGATCATGTCAGCGGGCCGATCGACCCCAAGGGGGCGGCAGAGCGGCTGATGGGGCTCAATGCCGTGGCTATTCGCGGCAATCACGACCGCTGGGCGGTCGATCCGGAAGTGCGCGGGGCAGGGACGGTGGACCGGTTTGCGCAAGGGTGTCTGTCGCCGGGGCAATTGGCCTGGCTCGCGGGATTGCCGGCGACAGCGCGGGTGGGCGAGGACGTGTTCCTTTGCCATGGGACGCCGGGCGATGACGAGATGCCCTGGCTCGACAATTTCTATGATGGACGCACGACGACACTGCCTTCCGAGGAAGAGGTGGCGGGGCATGCCGGCGGGATTGATAGCGCGGTCATTTTGTGCGGGCATACGCATATCGCGCGGACGCTGCGGCTGACGGATGGGCGGTTGATCGCCAATCCCGGCTCGGTGGGGATGCAATTGGTGCGTGGGTCGCCCGATGCCCATTATGCGGTGGTCGAGAAGGGCCGGCGCGGCTGGCAGACGGCGCTGATCGCCGTGCCCTATGATACCGAGGCGGCGGCGAAGCTGGCGGAGGCCAATGGTTTTCCGGGCTGGGGCGAATCGATCCGGCATGGATGGGCGGGGCCGGAGTCTTTGGGCTAGGTCGTTTTTGCTCTGAAACGCCATCCATGGGGTCGAGCGAGTGGGGGCCCGCGTGCCACGCCCTCGCCCTTCGAGGCCACGCTCCGCACCTCAGGATGAGGTCTACTCGTAACCCACAGGCGATGGGAATGACGAGGGTTAACGAGATATTATCGTCATCCACAAGAGATTGACCTCTTCGGGGTCAGTCGCACTCCCTGAATCGATAACGCAGTGTACCTTTTCCCTTGTGGACGATTCGAGGGCCAGAGGAGGCGCGCGAGCGGGTCCGCATTCGTGATGCGCCCCTTCCGGTGCATTCGACAGTAGCCAAGCCAGCATGGAAACGGCCAATGTCCTTGATTGCCCACGAGCCCGATCGCGTGTCCCACCCGGTGGACCTGGTCGAGCATATCGCATCGATCAACGACTGGAGTTTCGAGCGCCAGGACGCGGACGAAATCTCGATTTCGGTGCGCGGCGGCTGGAGCGACTATCATGTGTCGTTCAACTGGATGGAGGACCTGGAAAGCCTCCATGTGGCCTGTGCGTTCGACCTGAAAGTGCCCGATGGGCGGCGCGCGGAGGTGCGGCAGCTGGTCAGCATGATCAACGAGCAGCTCTGGATCGGGCATTTCGATATCTGGAACAAGGAAGGGGTCGTGCTCTTCCGCAATTCGCACCTGCTGACGGGCGGCGCCGATGTGTCGCCGCAGCAATGCGAGGCGCTCTTGCGCTCGGCCAGCGATAGCTGCGATCTCTATTATCAGGCTTTTCAGTTCGTCGTCTGGGCAGGCAAATCGGCGGCGGATGCCTTGAGCCATGTGATGTTCGAAACCGTGGGAGAAGCGTGATGACGAGTCTGCGCTCGATCGGGCCGGTGATGCTGGTGGGTGCCGGCAAGATGGGCATGGCGCTGGCGACCGGGTGGCTGGAAGCGGGGTTGCCGCCGACCAATCTGGTGCTGGTGGAGCCCAAGCCGAGCGAAGAGACCAAGGCTTTTGCGGCCGAATATGACCTGAAGATTTACGACCATGCCGTGGGGCTTTTGCCCAATGTGCTGGTGCTCGCGGTCAAGCCGCAGGTGATCGACGCGGTGATGGCGAGCCTGGTGCCGGTGATCGGGCCGCAGACGCTGGTGGTGTCCATCGCGGCGGGGATTTCGCTCGCCCGCCTGTCGAGCGGCACGGGGACGGACCGGGTGGTGCGCAGCATGCCCAATACGCCGGCGCAGATCGGCAAGGGCGTTACCGGGATCGTTGCCGGGGCTGGCGTCGATCAGGACGGGCGCTCGGCGGCGGAGGCCTTGCTTTCGGCGGCGGGACTGGTCGTCTGGTTCGACGATGAGGGCGATCTCGATGCGGTGACGGCGGTTTCGGGTTCGGGGCCGGCCTATGTGTTCAACCTTGTCGAGGCGCTGGCCGCGGCCGGGGTGGCGCAGGGGCTCGATGAGCATGTGGCCATGGTGCTGGCGCGGCAGACCGTTATCGGTTCGGCAGCGCTGCTGGAGGCCGATGCGGCGCCGGCAAGCGTGTTGCGACAGAACGTGACCTCACCCAATGGCACGACGGCCGCAGCGCTCGATGTGCTGATGGGCGCGGATGGATTGACGCCACTGATGGACCGCGCGGTGGCGGCGGCGCGGGCGCGGAGCGAGGAACTGGGGCGAGGATAGACGCCGCTATCGCTGGGCTTTGAGAAGGGCCCGGAGCGCGGCGATGCGCTCCAGGGGCGGATTTTCCGTTTCGGACAATCCATCCAGCTGAATATTGGCGGCGAGGAGATCCTGCGTCTCGCCCGAGCGTTGAAAGCGCAGGATGTGTGCTTCGGCCAAGGCGAGGCCCAGGCGGGGTTCGGCCGGGTCGGATCGGCTGGCGGTGGTCAGAGCCGAAATGGCGCGATTGACGAGGCGTTCGAAACGGCCTGCTTCATCGCTGTGGCGGGCTTCGGCGATCAGCAATAGCCCGAGGCCGAGGCCGGCGGCTTGCAGGGTTTGCCGATCTTCGCCGACAAAGGGGTCGCGCAAAATAGTCTCGTAGCACCAGATGGCTTCGACCAGTTCGCCCTGCTGCTCCAGACGCCGGGCCTCGGATAGATATTGAACCAGACTGAGAATCTGCTGCTCCTGAAGGTCAGGCGCCTATATTAAAACGATTCCAGAGTGCCGGATAAGGTATTGGCGGACAAGTCTTTTTTTCGAGAGAGCTTGAGCGCTGGGCTGTGCGGGGGACCGCTGGGGCATTTAGGGTGTCAGGCCGACGCCGGACGGGTCAGAGATTGACGGTCAGGTTCAGCCGATCGAGGACCGAACGATCGGCTGGCTCGACCATGCTGACGAGGAATTGGCGAACCATGCGGGCGCCGTCGGGGGGGAGGGCCGCGATGGCGTCTTCGATGCGGCTTGCCTGGGTGGCCGAGAGCGTGGCGAACAGGCCGCGGCCCTTGTCGGTGGCAAAGAGCAGGCGCTGGCGGCGGTCGGAATGGCCGGTTTTCTGCTCGATATAGCCATTGTCGATGAGCTGGCGCAGCACGCGGGCGAGGCTCTGCTTGGTGATCTTCAAAATATCGAGAAGATCGGCCACCGGCATGCCGGGGCGCAGATTGACGAAATAGAGCACGCGATGGTGGGCACGGCCAAAACCCTGGCGTTCGAGCAGGGCATCGGCATCGCCGGTGAAGTCGCGATAGGCAAAGAAGAAAAGCCCCATGATGTCGAGCGGCAGCCCGGCTTCCGCCGGTTTTGCAGAATTTATGTCAGCCTTGTTGACATTTTTTTGGCTCTCTGCCATTGTCACTCCATCGCGCAGGCGTTCCGTCTTATCCCAAAGACATTCTGGTTTGCCAAGGGCATGACCCTTGGGGCATGATCAGAGGAACACCCGTTTCGCGTGCGAACGGCAAAAACGAAGACTTTGGAGAGGATCATGGCAGGCGTGCCCATGGACCAGCGTGATGGCTGGATCTGGTTCGACGGCGAACTCAAACCGTGGAAGGACGCGAAGATTCACGTACTGACGCACGGGCTTCATTATGCCAGCTCGGTATTTGAAGGCGAACGCGCCTATGGCGGCGAAATCTTCAAGTCGCGCGAGCACACCGAACGCCTGATCCGTTCGGCCGCGACGCTCGACATGCCCTTCCCCTATTCGGTCGACGAGATCGAGGCGGCGAAGCGCCTCGTGCTCGACAAGAACGGCCTTGTCGACGCCTATCTGCGTCCTGTCGCCTGGCGCGGCTCGGAAGAGCTTTCGGTGCCGGCGCGCAACAACAAGGTGCATGTGGCGATCGCGGCCTGGGTTTGGCCGAGCTATTTCTCGACCGAGGAAAAGCTCAAGGGCATCCGCCTCGAATGGAGCAAGTGGAAGCGCCCGAGCCCGGAGACCATTCCGTCTTCGGCCAAGGCGGCGGGTCTTTACATGATCTGCACGCTTTCTAAGGATGCGGCCATGGCCAACGGCTTTGCCGATGCGCTGATGCTGGACTATCGCGGCTATGTGGCTGAAGCCACGGGCGCCAATGTGTTCTTCATCAAGGGCAAGGAAATCACGACGCCGACGCCGGATTGCTTCCTCAACGGCATCACGCGGCAGACGCTGATCGCGCTGGCCAAGGAGAACGGCTTTACGGTGACCGAGCGTCACATCAAGCCCGAAGAACTGAGCCAGTTCGATGAATGCTTCCTGACCGGCACGGCCGCGGAAGTGACGCCGGTTTCGCTGATCGGGGACTATAAGTTTACCCCTGGCGAAGCTTGCCGGACGCTGATCGACGCTTATTCGGCCGCGGTGCAGCCGAAGCGGGCGGCGGCGGAATAAGGTTCTTTCGTTGGTTTGAATTTAGGAGGCCGGGCGGCAGTGCCCGGCCTTTTTTGTTTTTGGAGGTGGCGGTGAGTTTGCTATCATGCTGGCATGAAAACGCTGACCATATCGGTGACCGAGCATCAGGCATCGCTTCTTGAGGAGGCGGTGGCCGAGGGAAAATTTGCCTCGGATAGCGAGGCCGTGCGCGCGGCGCTCCAGCTTTGGGAGAGGCGCGAGGCGGCGAAGGCCGAACAAATCGAGTGGCTGCAGCGAGAGGTGCAGGCAGGCATCGATAGCGGGCCGCCGGTTGAGATCGACTTCGATGAGTTTCTGACAGAGCTGAAGGCCAAGCGCGCGCGTCGTGGCTAAAGTCCGATTCACGCCGCGCGCGCTCGAACAGCTTGGTGACATCTGGCAGTTCATCGCCGAGGACAACGAGGCGGCCGCGGATAAACTTTATTGGCGAATGCGCGAGCACATCGCTCTCGCAGCCGAAAATCCCGGCATCGGGGTAGAGCGTATTCCAACCAAGCAAGGCATCAGGTCACTTGTGGTTGGTGCATATCTGATCTTTTACGAGCAAGAGCCCGGAGGCATAGTGGTACTTGCCGTGGTTCACGGCATGCGCGAACCGAAATCCTGGCTCGATTAGCGCCAGCGATCCTTTGCCACATCGTCGGCCGCCTTGGCTTCCACCCATTCCGTTCCCGCTGAGGTCTCTTCCTGCTTCCAGAAGGGGGCGTCGGTTTTGAGGTAGTCCATCAGGTATTGGGCGCCGTCGAAGGCGGCCTGGCGGTGGGGGGCGAGGGTCATGACCTGCATGATGGGTTCGCCGGGGACGAGGCGGCCGTAGCGGTGGAGGATCGCGGCATCGATGAGATTGAAGCGGGCGATGGCTGTCGTGCGGATGGCGGCGATCTCGTTTTGGGCGAGCTCGGGGTAGCATTCGAGGATGAGGGCGGTGATCGGGCGCTCGGGGAGGGAGCGGACCATGCCGGTGAAGGTGACGGCGGCGCCGGCTTCGGGATGATTGGCCTGAAACTCGGTGAGGAGGGCGCCGGGATCGAAGGGGGATGCGGAGATGATGATCATGAGCAACCTCATTTAGACCTCATCCTGAGCTTGTCGAAGGACGAGGTCGTGGCAGTACCGATAGCCCGGCCTCGTGGTTCGACGGGCTCACCATGAGGTCTCCCGAGAATCAGCCGCCGGTCATGGGCGGCAGGATGGCTATGGTGTCGGCGTCGGCGATGGGGGTGTCCCAAGGGACGATGCTGGCGTTTTTCGACAGTTTGAACTGTTTTGGGTTGGCCATGGCGAGGTCCAGGGCTTCGTCATTGGCGCGGAGCCAGGTTACGAGGTCGGCCAGGGTTTTCACGTCAGCCGGGGGCGAGACCTCATCGCTAGCGCGGTTGAGGCGTTCGCGCAGCCAGGCGAAATAGAGGATTTTCATTTTTTGCCCACGCCGGAGAGGTGTGGCCAGGAGGCGCGGAGATAGTTCCAGCCGGTCCAGATTGTGATGGCCCCGGCGGCCCACAGGATCAGGTCGGAGACGAGGCGCAGGCCGGGGATGAGCGGTTCGACCAGCACCACGGCCAGGGCGACGAGCTGGATGGTGGTTTTCCATTTGGCGAGCCGGCTGACCGGGAGCACCACGGCGGTATTGCCGAGAAATTCGCGCAGGCCCGGAATGAAGAATTCGCGGAAGAGAATGGCGCAGGCGGGGATCATGTCCCAGCCCGAAAAGCTGCCGTCCCAGGCGAGGGCGGCGATGAGGAGGCCGACGAGTATCTTGTCGGCAATGGGGTCGAGCATGCGGCCGAGATCGGAATATTGATTAAGGGCCCGGGCAAGAAAGCCATCGACCCAATCGCTGGCGGCGGCCACGACATAAAGGACCAGCGCGATGATGCGCATCGTCAGGTCGCCATCCATCACCAGATAGACGATCGGGATGATCGCCGCGATGCGGGCGATGGTGATGATATTGGGGATGAGGGTGAGCGGATTTCTGGCCATGGAGGGACAGAACAGGAATGGGGGCGAGGGGTCAAGGGCGGTCTGGTGCGCTTGACAGTTCAGCGCGGGAACGATGTTTTGACGGCGTTCGATATGTCGGGGGCGAGGATGTTGAACAAGTCGGCGCGGAACGAGCGACGGAAGCTGACGGCGGCGTTTTTCAATGCTGAATGTGGTCGGTCTGATCGGATTTGGGATCGTCATTGCCTATGTGGTCCACATGGTGGCGACGGACGTGCTCAAAGGGCTGGAGGAGTAGATGAATACGATGCTCTTTCTCTACCTCTGCATGGCGGCTGTCTTCGGCTCGCTTATTCTGTTTTGGCTCTACCTGCGAAATCAGGACAAGCCGCCACACGACGAGCACAGGCATTCGGCGGCGGAGTAGGCCGGACCCTTCT
>DATMSG010000159.1:0-4916 GCA_035565515.1 Devosia sp. | reverse complement strand
GTCAGCTCGTCAGCACGATCCGCATCAGGTCGGCCGTGTTCTTGGCGCCGAGTTTTTCCATGACGCGGGCGCGATGGACTTCGATGGTGCGGGGCGAGATGCCCAGTTTTCGACCCGCTTCCTTGTTGGATTGCCCATTGGTGATGAGCTGGAGCACTTCGCGTTCGCGCGGGGTCAGTTGGGAAAAACCGCGCACTTCCACCGGCCGCCTGCCCCCCTGCATGGCGCCCAGATGCACGTCGCGGCGCAGCGCGTCGCGGATGATGACGAGCAGGTGCTCGCTGTCGATGGGTTTGGGGACCACATCGGTGGCGCCCAGTTTCATGGCGGTGACAGCCGCTTCGAGCTGGGGGGAATTGGCCAGCATGACCACCGGCGTGCCGGTATGCAGCGTCTTGACCCGTTGCAGCAGCGGCAGCCCGCTTTCCTGGCCGACGGCCAGATTGATCACCGCCACATCGACCCGCCGCCGGTCGAGCGAGGCGAGAAAATGCCCCGCTTCGAGCGAAAACATAGTCTGAAAACCCTCGAGGCGGAACAGTACACTGAGCCCCTCGCAAATGGCGGGATCGTCATCCACGATATGGATGACGCGGTCCCGGTTGAGAAATGAATGATAATAGGTGTCGTCGCTCATCGTGCCCAAAGCCCCTTTTGGCAAGGTTCGCATTACCTGCGGGCCGGAGCCGCATGACGGCGGAGAAAACGCACCCACCGCCCTCCGTCCCACTCACCCCGGTAGTTTGCTCTAAGTGTTCATGCCGTCCGTCAGGTAGAATACTAAGTGTCACTCCGCACTTGTTAGGGATATTTGCCTAGTTTGAAAAGGTCAACAGATATTATTCCTATGATATAGACAAAAAAAGCCGGCTCTGGCAAGCCGGCTTGATTGGGCGAGGTCAGGCGCGCGGATTGGCGCGGAGGGCGTCGCGGATTTCGGTGAGCAGCACTTCTTCCTTGGTGGGGGCGGCCGCGGTTTCGACCGGCTCCTTGGCCGCTTCGCGCTTGAGGCTGTTGATGGCCTTGACCACCATGAACAGCACGAAGGCGATGATGGTGAATTTCACCACCGCATTGATGAAGAGGCCGACATTGAGCGTGGCGACACCGGCGGCCTGGGCGGCGGCGATGGACGGCACCGGCACGTTATTGGGATTGTTGAGCACGACGAACAGATTGGAAAAGTCGATGCCGCCGATGATGAGGCCGATCAGCGGCATGAAGATGTCGTCGACCAAGGACGAGACGATGGCGCCGAAGGCAGCGCCGATGATCACGCCGATGGCGAGGTCGATCATGTTGCCTTTGATAGCGAAATCTCGGAATTCTTTAAAAACGCTCATAGGTTCAACCCTCTGCAACCCCTAGCTGGCCCAGCGCCACGCACGCGGGAGAAGTAACATTCCCGACATCTTGGTATTTTGCAATGGTCACTCCGTCGAACTTGCGCCCTGCGGCGCTTGGGCCGATAAGCGAAAATACCAATTCTAGGCTCTTGCTGGACCCATGGCGCTTTCCACAGCCGACAGTGCGGCCAGTCTTCGGCTGGCCATCGACTATCTGCCCCAGGGCATAGCCGTATTCGATGCGGGGCTGCGGCTCGTGGTGTCGAACCGGCGCTATAATCTGCTGCTCGCTTTGCCCGAGGATCTGATGCGGGCGGGCACGCCGCTGTTCGATATTGCCCTGTTTCTGTCCGAACGCGGCGATATGGGGCCGGGCGATCCGACCCGGCTTGCCATCGAGCGCATCAACCTGCTGACCGAAGCGCCGGTCACGGTGACCCAGCGCCTGGGCAATGCCGGGCAATCGCTGGAATTTCATTCGAGCCGGCTCTCGGATGGCGGCCTCGTCATCAGCTTTTCCGACGTAACGGCGCGGGTCAAAGCCGAGCGCGAACTCGAACAGGTCAATTTTTCGCTCGAAGGGCGGGTCGAAGAGCGCACGGCCGACCTGACGCGGGTCAATGCCGAGCTTGAAATCGCCCGCGCCAAGGCGGATGCGGCCAATCACGACAAGACGCGCTTTCTCGCCGCTGCCAGCCACGACCTGCTGCAGCCGCTCAATGCCGCGCGGCTTTATACATCGACCCTGATCGAGCGAGCCAAATCGACGGCCTTTGCCGAATTGGCAACCTCGATCGAGGCCTCGCTGACGGCGGTGGAAGAAATCATGTCGGCGCTGCTCGATATTTCGCGCATCGATAGCGGCGCGCTGAAACCCGCCCCGTCCCCAGTCGCCGCGCAGGACCTGTTGCGCAAGGCGGAGGTGGAATTCGCCCCGCTTGCCCGCGAGCACGACGTGACCCTGCGCATCGTCAAGACGGCGGCCACGGTCATGGCGGACCGCTCGCTCGTCGGGCGCATCGTGCAAAATCTCGTCTCCAACGCGATCAAATATACTCCGGCCGGCGGCAAAGTGCTGGTGGGGTTGCGGCGGCGCGGCAATCGCCTGCGGCTCGACGTGATCGATACCGGGATCGGTTTCAACCGCGATCAGCACCGGCTGGTCTTTGCCGAATTTTCCCGGCTCGACCGGGCGGCGCGCATGGCCCAGGGCCTAGGGCTGGGGCTTTCCATCGTGCAGCGGCTGGTGGCGGCGTTGGACCTGACGCTGGAGCTCGACAGCAAGGAAGGGCGCGGATCGCGCTTTTCGCTCTATCTGCCCGTGGTGCGCAATGCCCGGCCCACTTCGGGCGAAGCCTGGCCGATGTTGGAAAGCAATGTCGGCACGCTGAATCTGAAGGTGCTGTGCGTCGATAATGAAAAAGCCATTCTCGAAGCCATGCAGGGCCTGCTGGAACATTGGGGCTGCGATGTGCGCGTGGCCCTCTCGCTCAAGCAGATCGATAGGGAACGCCTGCTCGAAGGCTGGTATCCCGATATGGTGCTGATGGATTATCACCTCGACCAGACCTCGGGGCTCGATGCCATCGAATGGCTGCGGCACAATCTCGGCGGGCACTTGCCGGCCGCATTGGTGACGGCCGATCGCAGCCCGGCGGTGCGGGCGCTGGCCGAGGATCGCGGCATTCTGGTGGTGACCAAGCCGGTCAAGCCCGCCGCCCTGCGCGCAACGATCAGCGGGCTGGCCAATCAGTCGGGGCGCGGCACGCGGCCGGGCTGAGACAATACCAAAAAGGCCGGCACCCATATGGGGCCGACCCGATGCAGTATCATTTGATTGAAAATGTCTGCCTGAAAAGGCTCTGGTGCTGAAAACCTCTTGGCGCCCGGGGGCCGAGCGCCGCAAGGGGTCAGATCCAATAGGGCGTCACGCCATAATAATCATAGACGCGGCGGCCGTTTTCTTCCGTCCAGTAATCGTCTTCCTCGCGCTCGTAGCGCGGGGCGCCTTCGAGCTGGTCCTTGGTGACATCGACGCGATAGCCACCGAGGCTTTCGTCATAATTGAGCTTGGACCAGGGCAGCGGGTAGTGATCGTGCCCCATGCCGAGAAAGCCGCCAAAGCTCAATACGGCATAGGAAACCTGGCCGGAGCGCTTTTCGACGAGAATGCGTTCGATCGAGCCGATATGCTCGCCCATGGGGTCGTAGACCTTGGTGCCTTCCACCTTGTCGGAAGCGATCAGGTCGTGGGTTTCCTTGATGTCGGCGTCAGCCTTGCGAACGTCATCATAGGCCATTTCGGTCCTCCTGGGTTTATCCATGGCCGACCAACGCAGGGTGATGGGAAGGGGTTGCCCGCAACACGGCAAATGTGATCGGGCAGCCCGATGCGGCCGGGCGAATGGAACCTGTCGCGCGCAACAGGCATTTTTCCTTCTGGTCCTAAGCGCATGGCAGACGGAGAGAAAAATGGTTTTCGGCAATCTGGAAGCAGAGATCATGAACCGGGACAATCTGACCCCGATGCAGATCGCCCAGCACAGCCTCTTTACCGCGCGCGAAAAGCTCGACCTGCTGCAGCAATTGCGGGCCGATGCAGCCGGGGCCGAGGCCGAGGGCCGCGAATTCGGCTTTACCTCGGGCGAAATCGACGAGGCCATCGCCCATGTGCATCGCGGCGTACAGGACGGGGTGGGGACGCAAACCGTGTTCAAGGGAGATTACTGAATGACCGACAAGACCGAAGAGCCGGCGCCCAGCGTCGCCAAGGTGGATTTTCTCGTCGATGAAAAGGGTTCCAGGATCGAGGTGCCCGAGGGCTCGGACCTGCGCCCCACGGGCGATATCGAGGCAGCCATGGGAGGCACGAGCCCGGGCCAGTGGTGGCTTTATGGCGTGGTGGCAATTGCCGTGGTCGCGGCCATCGTGCTCGCCATGCAGATCTTTTCTGGTGCCCCGGGCACCGCCGTGCAACCGGGAACGCCCACCGCCGCACCGGTGACGGAAACCACGAGCCAATAAAAAAGCGGCCCCGAAGGGCCGCTTCTTGACGGACGAAAGAACCGATCAGCCGCGGATGGGGGAAATCTGGATTTCGACGCGGCGGTTCTGGGCGCGGCCGGCTTCGGTGGCGTTCGAGGCGATCGGGCTCGAAGCGCCCTTGCCCTCGATGAAGAAGCGGCGCTGGTCGATGCCCTGATTGGCAAGGATGGTGGCGACCGAAACGGCGCGGCGCTGGCTGAGTTCGAGATTGTGCGCAGCGCTGCCGGTGGAATCGGTGTGGCCATAGACATCGACAATGGTCTTGTCGAACTTGCGGAGCACCAGACCAACCGAAACCAGCGTCTGGTTGAACTGGGGCTGCACCGTCGACTGGTCGGTGGCGAAGGTGATGTTGGAGGGCATGTTGAGAATGACCTGGTCACCGACGCGGGTCACCGAAACGCCGGTGCCCTGAAGCTGGGCGCGCAGTTCGGCTTCCTGCTGATCCATGTAATTGCCGATGGCAGCGCCGCTGAGGCCGCCGACACCAGCGCCGATCAGGGCGCCGACACGCGGGTCGCCGCC
>DATMSG010000158.1:0-12524 GCA_035565515.1 Devosia sp. | reverse complement strand
GACACTCAGCGTCGATGACACGCGCGAGATCGTCGCCGCCCTTCGCGCCCGCTTCCCCGCCATCAACGGGCCGCACAAGGAAGACATCTGCTACGCCACCACCAATCGGCAGGAATCGATCAAGGCCGTGGCGCCGCTGGTCGATGCGATGATCGTCGTCGGTTCGCCCCACTCCTCCAATTCCCAGCGCCTCGTCGAAGTGGCCCTGCGCAGCGGCTGCAAGGTCGCGACCCTCGTTGACCGCGCCAGCGAAATCGACTGGTCCCTCTATGGCGACATCAAATCGCTCGGCGTCAGCGCCGGCGCCTCGGCACCGGAGAGCCTGGTCGAAGAAGTGATCGACGCTTTTGCGGCGCGCTATGACGTTGCGGTCGAGACCAAGACCACGGCGGAAGAAAACATCGCCTTCAACATCCCCAAGGTCCTGCGCAATCTCGAAGTGGCCTCCGGGCGATGAACGATCTCGATCTCTTCGAGACCGAGCGCCTCGTCTTGTCCGGCTGGCGCCAAGATCAGCTTGACGATCTCATGGCGCTGCATGGCAATCCCAACATTGCCCGCTATCTCAGCGTTTCGGGAGCGCCTTGGACGCGCGAGCAAGCAGCGTCCGCCCTGTCCCACTGGATGGAGCTTTTTGAAAAGCACCAGTTCGGCAAGCTGCGGGCACGCCGCAAATCCGATGGGGCCTTTGTCGGCAGAGCCGGTTTCGGCATTTACACCCCCACTGGTGAACCCGAGATAGGCTATGCGCTCCTCGAAGAGCACCATGGGCAGGGCTATGCGAAAGAGGCGGCGGCAGGATTGCGCGACTGGTTCTTTGCCAGCAACAAGGGCGAGCATTTTATCGGCATGGCCGATGTCCGCAACGCGCCCTCCCTCGCCGTCCTCGGCAAGATTGGGATGCAAAAAACCCATATCGCAAAGGACCACCTCGGCATCACCTGCCAGTTTCACATCTTGAGGCGCCCCAATGGCTGAACCCGTCATCATCCACACCGACGGTGCCTGTTCGGGCAATCCCGGCCCGGGCGGCTGGGGTGCTATTCTGCAATTCGGCCAGCACCGCAAGGAATTGAAGGGCGGCGAAGCGCTGACCACCAATAACAAGATGGAGCTGACCGCCGCCATCGAGGCGCTCAACGCCCTCTCGCGCCCCTGCACCGTCGAAATTCACACCGACAGCCAATATGTGAAGAACGGCGTCCAGAGCTGGATTCACGGCTGGAAGAAAAACGGCTGGCGCACCGCCGACAAGAAGCCGGTGAAAAATGTCGAACTCTGGCAGGCGCTCGACGAAGCCACCAGGCGCCACGACATTTCCTGGCACTGGGTCAAAGGCCATGCCGGCGACGAACTCAACGAACGCGCCGACGAACTCGCCCGCGAAGGCATGGCGCCCTTCAAGCAGAAAAAAGCCCCGGAAAGTTTTGCGCCGCCGTTCTAATCGGTCCTGCAGCCGGGCTCCGGCAGCGCCTTATGCCCGCCTCGGCAGCAAACGCTTGATCGCCTTCAGGCCCGGCGCGATCACATATCCGGCCACCGGGATCAGCAGCGCGCCCAGAATCAGGCCGATGAAGAAATCGACGAAGGCGGTCGCAAACCATCCGGCGAAGCCGGCAATGGCCGGGAAAGTGTGCTCCGCCCAATGCGCCGCGGTTTCGATGACCACTTCGGGCCCGGTAAAGCCGAATTCGTAAAGCCCATGGGCGACGATCGACCCGCCGACCCAGGTCATCGCCGCGGTCCCGACAATGCTCAATACCTGCATGAAATAGGGCATGCCCAGGACCAGGCCGCGCCCCAGGCCCCGGCCGAGCGCAGTGCGGCCATTGCGGGCCATGAACACGCCAAAATCGTCGCCTTTGACGATCAGCGCCACGGCCCCGTAAACGGCAACGGTAATGCCGATGCCGGCCACCGCCAGAATGGCCGCGCGGCTCCAGAAATCGGGCACTTCGATGGCCGCAAGGATGATGGTCATGATCTCGGCCGAGAGGATAAAATCCGTCTGGATGGCGCCCGCAACCTTGCTGTCCTCAAGGCTCTGCGGATTGAGCGCCGCCGGTTCGAGCCCGGCTTCATGATGCTCGGCCTCATGCGGGGCGAGCATATGGAAGATTTTCTCGGCTCCCTCATAGCAGAGATAGGCCCCGCCGATCATCAGGAGCGGGGTAATCAGCCAGGGCGCGAAAAAGCTCAACAGCAGCGCCGCGGGCAGAAGGAACAGCAGCTTGTTCTTGACCGAGCCCCAGGCGATCTTCGCCACGATCGGCAATTCGCGGTCCGCGGTAAAACCCTGCACATAGTTCGGGGTCACCGCCGCGTCGTCAATGACGGCACCCGCCGCCTTGACCCCGGCCTTGGCGGCCTGTCCGGCCACATCGTCGAGCGAGGCGGCCGCGACCTTTACCAGGCCAGCCACATCATCAAGCAGCGCCAGTAGCCCAACGGACATTCACAAGCTCCTCGGAGACCTCATGGCGAGCCTGTCGAACCACGAGGTCGGGTACTGGATTGTGCCACGGCCTCGCCCTCCGACAAGCTCAGGATGAGGTCTACTGAAGTCAACCGGCGACTTTGCCGAAATCGGCAACAAGATGCATGGTGTCGCGCAGCCGCGCCAGTAGATTCAGGCGATTGGCGCGCACGGCCGGGTCGGCGTCGTTGACCAGAACGGCGGTGAAGAACGCATCGACCGGCGCACGCAGCGTTGCCAGTTCGCTCATGGCGCCCTTGTAGTCATCCTTGGCGACATGCGCAGCCACGGCCGCGTGTACGGCATCCACCGCAAAGGCCAGCGCCTCTTCTTCGGGCAATTTCAGCGCCGCCTGATCGACCGCACCGGCATAGGACTTTCCGTCCTTCTTTTCCTCGGCCGCCAGAATATTGGCCGCGCGCTTGTAGCCGGCGAGAAGGTTCTTGCCGTCGTCGCTCGAGAGCAGCGTCGAGAGCGCCTCGGCGCGCTGGGTGATCTGCAGCATGTCGTTGCTGTCGGCCGAAATCACGGCATCGACCAAGTCATGCCGCGCCCCGGCATCGCGCAGCGATACTTTCAGGCGATCATGGAAAAAGGCCAGCAGATCGGCATCGACCTTGAGCGGGAATTTCAACCCATTCTCGGTGATGATGCGGATCACACCCAAAGCCGCGCGGCGCAGCGCGAAGGGGTCGCGCGAGCCAGTGGGCTTTTCGTCGATCGACCAGAAGCTTGCAAGCACATTGAGCTTGTCGGCCAGGGCCACGGCGATGGAGACCGGCTCGGTCGGCACGCGGTCCGAGGGGCCGACGGGCTTGTAGTGCATTTCGAGCGCATTGGCGATTTCAGAGGGCTCGCCCTGGGCACTCGCATAATAGCGCCCCATCAGGCCCTGCAGTTCGGGGAATTCGCCGACCATGCCGGTGACGAGATCGGCCTTGGCAAGCATGGCCGCGCGTTTGGTCTTTTCGACATCGGCGCCGACCTGCGGCGCGATTTCGGCGGCAAGTTTCACCAGCCGTTCGACCATGGCGAACTGCGTGCCGAGCTTGGCGTGGAACACCATGTCTTCAAGCTTGGGCAGGCCATGTTCGAGCGGAATGGCGAGATCGCCCTGATAGAAGAAGGCCGCGTCCGACAGACGCGCCCGGATGACGCGCTCGTTCCCGGCGACAACAACCGCGCCACCATCGGATGGAATGGTATTGGCCGTGATGATGAAATTGGGCGCCAGCTTGCCCGAGGCATCGCGCAGGCAGAAGCACTTCTGATTGGCGCGGATGGTGGCGATGATAACTTCTTCGGGGAGCTTCAGGAATTCGGGATCGAACGACCCCATCATCACATTGGGCCACTCGACGAGACCGGCCACTTCCTCCAGGAGACCCTCGTCCTGAATGACGGTCAGCCCCTGCGCGAAAGCCAGCTGATCGGCATCGCCGCGGATGATGTCCTTGCGGCGGTCGATATCGAGCACGACCTTTGCGCGCTCAAGCGCGGTCACATAGTCATCGAAACGCTTCACGCGGATCGCGCCCGGCGAGAGGAAACGGTGGCCGAACGTGGTCTGGCCCGCCTCGATCTGGTTGGAGGCGAAGGGCACAACGACCGGCTCGTCATTTTCCGTGCCGAAGGTGGCGGTAATGGCGCGCAGCGGGCGCACCCAGGCAAAACTGCCCGAGCCCCAGCGCATTGACTTGGCCCAGGGGAAATCGGTCAGAATTTTGGGCAGGATGCCCGAAAGCAATTCCACCGCATCGGCGCCCGGCTTGTTGATCACCGCGACGTAGAAATCGCCCTTCTTGGGGTCGCTCTCGACCTTGGCCTCGTCGAGCGAATTGAGCCCGGCCGAACGCAGAAATCCGTCCACGGCCTGCTGCGGCGCGCCGACCTTGGGGCCCTTTTTTTCTTCGCGCGTATCGGGCGAGCGCACCGGCAGGCCCGAAACGGTCAGCGCCAGGCGGCGCGGCGTTGCAAAGGCACGGGCGCCTTCATAGACCAGACCCGCATCCACCAATGCATTGGTGACGGCTTTCTTGAGGTCTTCGGCCGCGCGGCGCTGGAAGCGGGCGGGGATTTCCTCGGAGAAGAGTTCGAGCAGGAGTTCGGGCATGAGGGGCAACCGGATTTCAAAGGCGTAGGGGTGATTAGCGTGGCGCGGCGGGCCTGTCCACATGGACGAGGCGGGAGAGCGGAAGAATTGGCATTACCAGCCGCCGCCCCCGCCTCCGCCGCCGCCCCCGCCGGAAAAGCCACCGCCGCCGCTGCTCGAGCCGGAGGAACTGGCCTGCACCGGTTGCGCGGCAATCATGGCGGCCGCCATGCCCGACGACGCGCCGGCAATGGCATTGGAGAGCGAGCCCGATGAAAAGCCCCCTCTCGGCCCGTAATACCAGCCTGGCGCATAGCCTTGCGGCGCATCGGCAACTGCATTGCGCGCCAGTTCGCCCTCGAAATGCTCGGACCAGGGTTTTTCGACCCCAAGCGCAATGGCATAGGGCAGAATGCGTTCGAACCGCTCGATGGTCATGGGCGGTTCCTCGCTCATATTGAGCCGGTTCTTTTCGGCGGTGTCGAGATAGAGCTTGAACCCGTCGATCTCGTCCATAACCTTGCGCCCCTGCACCGTCGGCGCGCGCATCAGAACCGCGAAGATAGCCGTGATCAGCACCATCGAGCCGGCGGCAAGCGCGGCGGAATTTATGGTGAGGCTCGAAAACGTCTCGATCATGCCGCCGGTGAAATTGAACGCAAAAACGCCTGCGATCACAATGGTCAGATAGCGCTGCCATCCCCCGGTCCGCAGCGAATTGAACAGAATGGAGCCGATGACCGCAGCGAAAATGCCGCCGACAAACGCGACGATGAGCCAGACCGGCTCAAGCACGTCGAGCGCCACCATGCCCACCAGTGCAAGGATCATCAGCACGACGCCGAACACGGCAAAGCCGGTATTGTGGTTGAACCAGACATTGCGGTTTTCCCGCTGCAAGGCCGCCATGAATTCGTTGCGCTTGGTCGCCAGCCCCGGCCCGCTCGATTTGTCGATCGTGACGCTGCCCTGGTCGGCAAAGTAGCGAAACAGCACTTCTTCGCCCGAAGGAAGGCGCCCTTCCGGCGCCTTTCCGGTCGTCTTGACGGTCAGCGCGTCCCTGGAATTGTCGATGGTCACAAGGCCGCGCACGCCGAGATTGAAAATCGCCGCCGTCATGGCGGTCCAGCCGGCATTGGCGAAGCCCCATTTGTGCACATAATGCGTCAGGGCCGGCGAGAAGTCCTTGGGCGGATGAAAGAGCGGAATGATCGTGCCCTTGGGCGGGTCGCGCCCAACGCGCCACCAGGCACCGAAATTGTAAGCCAGCAGCAACAGCACGGCGAGGACCGGCAACCAGACTTCGCGCAGGTCCGAGGCTTCCTGCATCAGCGCATCAAAACCCTGCGGATATTGAACGATGCCCTTCTGGAAGGAGACGGCAAAGCTCATCCCCTCCCCCGCGCCGAGCGCGCGCTGAGTGCGAAACGTTGCTTGATTGTCCGAATTGCGGGTGACGGTCACTGCCTGCTCGGTAGACCCGGCAATGCCCGTATAGGCCGAAAGCTCCGAAATCACCGCGCCATCGGGCAAGGTCACCCGGGCCACGGATTTGAGGATCGGAAAGTCCCAATAATTGCCGGTGGCATTCCAATAGAGTTCGTCATGGTCGGCAAAGCTGCGCGCCATGCGCTCCATGACATAGGTGATGGTATAGCGATGCTCGCCCACGCCAAGCAGCCGTTGCGAACTCCCGATCCATATGCGCTGGAAATTGCCCATGCGCTCGACGCGAAAATCCTCGGCCGCCCCATCGCGCGTCACCGCTTCGACAGTCAGCCCGACCCTGATCTTGTTGCCCGAGGGCCCGAGCAGCACGATAGGAATATCGCGATAAATGCCGCGCCGGATCCGGTCGCCCTCGGCGCGCACATCGACCGTCTCGACCACATGCACCGCCCCATCCAGGCGCAGCGTCACATCCGCGGCAAAGGCGCGAATTTCCTCGCGCGCCGCCGCCGGCAGGGCCAGGGCAAGCGCGAGGCCGAGCGCAAAGAACAGTCTGCCGAGGGCCTGCATGGCGTCTAGAATTTTACGTTGGGAACCTGCCGGTCGGCCGCGTTCTCAAGCTCGAAATATTGCGCCTTGATGAACTTGAAGGCATTGGCGATCAGGTTGGAGGGGAAGGATTCCACCTGCACGTTGAGGTTGCGCACCGCCCCATTATAATAGCGGCGCGACATCTGGATTTCGTCTTCCACCGTTTGCAGCGCGGTCTGGAATTCCAGGAAATTGGTATTGGCCTTGAGATCGGGATAGGCCTCGGCCGTCGCGAGCAGGCGTCCCAGCGCCGAGGTCAGCTGCCCCTCGGCGGCAGCGCGCTGTTCGGGCGTGCCATTGGCCGCCGAGGTCGCCGCGGCGCGTGCATTGGTGACCGCTTCGAGCGTTTCGCGCTCGTGGGTCATATAGCCCTTCACGGTTTCCATGAGGTTGGGAATGAGATCGGTGCGGCGCTTCAATTGCACATCGATGCCCGACCAGCCCTCCTCGACCATCTGTCGGTTTTTCACCAGCCCGTTATAGATGGTTACGGCATAGCCGGCGACCGCAACCACCAGCGCAAGAATGACCCATTCCATAGCAGCGTCCTTCATAGCATTTGCGCGGGACACTGGCAGTTTGCTGAAAGCCTTGCAATGGGCGCGGACAAGCCGGGCTTGACTTCCCCGGCGCAATCCCTAGCTTTAAGGCCATGAACAGTTCGCGCCCAAACCATTGCTGCACCATCCTGCTCGCAGGATAGATTCCCTAGGCATGCGCGCGCCGGAGCCTGCTTAGGGTTCAGGCACTTTCGCCACCCGGCTCCCGGTTCACCACCATTCAATACCCGCTCCTTCCGCCGTGCTTTCGCGCGGCCCGGAGCCATTCAGGACTTTCTAAAATGAACGAAATTCGCAGGGACCTCGCGCCCGCCATCACCCTTGGCCGGGCCGATCATGCCAAGCTCAATTCCCTCGCCATGGCCGGCCTCGAGCGCATGCCCGATCTGGCCGATCGCCTGCTCGAAGAGCTGGAACGCGCCAAAATCGTCGCCGACGAAAAGCTGCCCGAAGGCGTCGTGCGCATGGGCTCATCGATCACCTATGTCACCAGTGAGGGCAAGGAGCAGACCGTCACGCTGGTCTATCCGGCAGACGCCGACATCGAGACGGGCCGCGTGTCGGTGATGACGCCCATCGGCACGGCGCTGATCGGCCTCAAGGCCGGCCAGTCGATCACCTGGCGCGACCGCGCCGACAAGCGGCACAAGCTGACTGTGGTCTCGGTGCTGGCCCCGGCCATCGCCTAAAGCAAGCCGGGTAATGTCCCAGCCCTCGTGGTTCGAGGCGGCGCTGACGCTGCGCGCCTCGCCACGGGGGCCATGGCCACGGATCCGGGCAAACTACTCCGCGCCGCCGCCTGCCGTCTGCAACCACGCTTCGCCGCAGGCCTTGGCCAGTTCGCGAATGCGCAGAATATAGCTCTGCCGCTCGGTGACCGAGATCACGCCGCGCGCATCGAGCATGTTAAAATTGTGCGAGGCTTTCACGACCTGCTCATAGGCGGGAATAGCCATGGTCTGGCGATTGCCCTCGGCGCCCTTGGCGAGAATCGCCCGGCATTCCTTTTCCGCATCCTCAAAATGACGGAAGAGAATTTCGGTGTCGGAGGCCTCGAAATTATATTTCGACTGTTCCTGCTCGTTCTGCAGGAACACATCGCCATAGGTGACCTTCTCGTCGCCTTCGCGGCCGTTGAAATTGAGGTCATAGACGTTTTCGACGCCCTGCACATACATGGCGAGGCGTTCGAGCCCATAGGTGATTTCGCCCGGCACCGGCGAGCATTCAAAGCCCGCCACCTGCTGGAAATAGGTGAACTGGGAAACTTCCATCCCATCGCACCAGCATTCCCAGCCCAGGCCCCAGGCGCCCAGCGTCGGGCTTTCCCAGTCGTCTTCCACAAAGCGAATATCGTGGACCGAGGCATCGAGCCCGATGGCGGCCAGCGAGTCGAGATAGAGCTGCTGGATATTGTCCGGCGAGGGCTTCAGGATCACCTGGAACTGATAATAGTGCTGAAGCCGGTTGGGATTCTCGCCATAGCGCCCGTCCTTGGGGCGGCGCGAGGGCTGCACATAGGCGGCCTTCCACGGCTTTGGCCCGAGCGCGCGCAGGGTCGTGGCCGTATGGAACGTGCCGGCGCCCATCTGCATGTCATAGGGCTGGAGAATGACGCAACCCTGCTCGGCCCAGAAATTCTGAAGCGTCAAGATCAGACCCTGGAAGGAATTCTTCGGGTCCATGTGAGCGGGGCGATTGGTCATCGGGCAATTGGTCCGGCAGGAAAGAGCGGGCGGAACGTAGTCGCCGGACCCTTCCCGGTCAACGGGTTGCCGCAATTCAACCGCGCTTGTCGTCTTTCCGCCCATTGGGCCGGAATGTTCCATCCTCGCCGCGCTTGAGATCGATCACGTCCGGCCGCTGCCGTTCGGCCAGGTCCCGCTCGTGGCGCAGGCGTTTTTCCTCCGCCGCATCCCGGTCGAATTTCTGCGTCCAGTCCTTCCAGATGCGGCGAATGCCGAAATAGACCATCAGCGCCAGAACGGTGAATATCAGTATACGCAAAAGCATGGCGGTTCAGAGGCCCAGGCGCGCCCAGAGGGCACGATCATCGATAGTGGTCGTCACATCGTCTACCACGCCGGCGGCCGAAAAGCCGAGACGGGGCAGCGCAAAGAACGGGCGTTTGGCGGCAACGGGTTTGAGCACGATGTCCCGGCCATAGCGTTCGCGCAGGGTCGCATGCAGTTCCCCGATAGTGTCCACCAGCCCCAGTTCCACCCCGCGCAGGCCCGGCCACCATTCGCCGGTGAACAGGGTATCGTCGTCGGCCTTCAGTTTTCCGGCGCGATGGCGTTTTACATGGTCGATGAAAACCTGATGGATATCCAGCTCGAACCGCTTGATGCGCTCCACGTCCTCGCTCTTTTCGGGAAGGAAGGGATCGAGCGTGGACTTGTTGCGGCCCGCCGTATGCACGCGCCGCTCGACGCCGAGCTTTTCGAGCGCCCCGACAAAACCGAAGGTCGCCATGATGACGCCGATGGAGCCGACGATCGAGGAGGGATCGACGATGATTTCGTCGCCCGCCACGGCAATGAAATAGCCGCCCGAGGCCGCCGCATCTTCGACAAAGACCAGCACGGGCTTGCCCGTTTCGTCGGCCAGTTGCCGTATGCGATTGGAAATCAGCCGGCTCTGCACCGGCGAGCCACCGGGCGAATTGACGACGATGGCCACGGCCGGCGCCGCGCGCATGTCGAAGGCGCGCTTCAGCAATGGCTCGACATTTTCGATATTGAGACGTCCCGGACGCTGCTCCGCCGCGATGACACCGTGCAGGCGGACGACCGGAATGGTGGTGGGACGGCGAAAGAGACGCATGAACCAGTTCGGCTTGCGGGCTTGTGTTCCGGCCATGTCCTCTCCTTGATTTTCCAGTGATTTAGGCATGGCTGCCGGCAATTACCAGTCGAGCACGGCCTGGCCGCGAAAAATGGCCTCGAATTCGGGCGCATAGTGCCGTCCCGTCGCGCCATGCAGCGCCCGGCTTGCCAGCAAGGTCAGCGGCACGCGTGACCCCTTCACCCCGCGCACGAGAAGGCGCGTGACGTTTTCGCCGGGGCGCGGGGAGATCGGCAAAATGGTGAGCGCACCGAATCGCGGGGCCAGCGCGGCCAAAAGCGGCACCATGCCCCTTGCGGGATAGATGATGGTAAAAACGCCATCGCCCGCCGCGCACCCCGCCACGCAGCGGATCCAGGCATCCAGGCTCGCCTCGGCCATATGCCGCGCATCCGCCTTGCTGGCCTCGGGCGCCAGCGTCCCCTGTCCGGCTTCGAAATAGGGCGGATTGGCAATCACCGCCTCATAGTGATTGCTCTTCAGCCCCGCCGCGCTGCGCGCCGCCGGGCGGTCGAGAATATCGAGCGCCAGCACCTCGGCGCGGGTTGCAAAGCCATTGTCCACGATATTCTGCCGGGCCAGCGCCAGGGTTTCCGCGTGCCGCTCCACAAGTGTCGCGGTCTCCGCCCGCTCCAAAGCCAGCGCCGCGAGCGATGCCGTGCCGACGCCCGCGCCGAGATCGAGCAGGTTTTTCGTCCCCGCCCGCACGGCCGCTCCGAGCAGAACGCTGTCCGACCCGGCGCGAAAGCCGTGCCGCGGTTGCGACAGAGTGATCCGGCCCGCCAAAAAGGCGTCGCGCGTTGTGGTTTGGTGTTTTACAAAGTCAGTCGGCTGGTCTAGGGACATCGCACCCTGAAAGCTGGTTCTGCGCGAGTTTACATGCGCTGATATGGCGGGCTCAACCGATTTGCCGCCGGCGGCAAACGAGGACGGTAATGGCGGTCTCAGTTCTGACCCAGAAGAAAAACATGCCGACAGGCAATCCGGTCGACAAACTGCTCGTGGCGACCGCCGACGAGATGGCCAAGGTCAATACACTGATCCTGAGCCGGGCGGAATCGCATGTCGATATGGTCCCTGAACTGGCCCGCTATCTCATCGAGAGCGGCGGCAAGCGCCTGCGCCCCATGCTCACCGTCGCGGCCGCCATGCTTTTCGGCAAGGGCGAAGGCAATGAAATCAATTTCGCCGCCGCCGTCGAATTCATGCACAATGCCACCCTGCTCCACGACGATGTGGTCGATGAGAGCGACATGCGCCGCGGCAAGCCGGCCGCCCGCATGGTCTGGGGCAACAAGGCCTCCATTCTCGTGGGCGATTTCCTCCTCGGCCAGGCCTTCATGATGATGGTGGAAACCGGCGATATCGGCTCGCTCGGCGTGCTTTCGGCCGCCTCCGCCGTCATGGCCGAAGGCGAAGTGTTCCAGCTCGCCAAGACCGGCGATCTCACCACGACCGAGGCCGACTATGCCGAAGTGATCCGCGCCAAGACCGCGGTGCTCTTCAAGGCCGCCTGCGAAGTGGGCGCCATTTCGGGCGGCGCCGATGCGGTCGGCCGCGCGGCCCTTGCCCAATATGGCCTCGAACTCGGCAATGCCTTCCAGCTCGTCGATGACGCGCTCGACTATGGCGGCGAGGCCGGCGCCCTGGGCAAGAATGTCGGCGACGACCTGCGCGAAGGCAAGATGACCCTGCCGGTGATCCTGGCTCTGGCCGAAGGCAACGAAGCCGAACGCGCCATCATTGCCGGAGCCCTCGGAAAGGCCGACGCCTCCGAACTCGAAGTCAGCCAGGTGGTCGCGATCTTCAACCGCCACAACACGCTTGCCCGCACGCTCGAAAAGGCCCGCGCCCATGCTGTTGCCGCGGTCGAAGCATTGGCGGTTCTGCCCGAAAGCGAGATGAAGACCTTGCTCGGCGAAGTCGTGCTCCACAGCGTCAGCCGCGCTTCGTAAGCCCCCAAATCTTCCTTCCGCTCAGGGCACGATCAGCGGCGCGGCGGCGACCCAGTGATCGGGATTGCGCTCGCGCATGACCTGGGCGGCCTGATGCGCCTGCCCCTCGGACCCGAACAGCCCGAAAACCGTCGCGCCCGATCCGGACATGCGCGCGAGAATACACCCCTGCGTCTGGGCCAAATCGTCGACGATAAAACCGATCTCGGGCACGAGTTTCACCGCCGGCGGCTGCAGGTCGTTGCGCGTTTCGGCCAGCCAGAGCCCCAGCTGCGCCGGCCGCGTCAGCGGTTCGGGCAAGGCTGGCATGGGATAATTATCATGGGCCCGCAAACGCCGGAACACATCGGCCGTCGCCACCGGCACCAGCGGATTGACCAGCACGACATGGGAACTGGGAAAATCGGACAATGGCGAGAGAATCTCGCCCACGCCCCGCGCCACCAGCGGCCGGCTCATGAGACAGGCGGGCACATCGGCGCCCAGCGTCGCGGCCAGATCGGCCAATTCGCCAAACGGCACCGGCGCATGCGCCATGCGCAGGAGAATGCGCA
>DATMSG010000157.1:0-1832 GCA_035565515.1 Devosia sp. | reverse complement strand
ACAGGACCCATTCGTGACCTTATCTGCTTCCGGTTTCCGCGCGTCGATATTGCTGCTGCTCGCAGCGCTGATTTTTTCGCTCGACGTGCAGACCGTCTATGCCCAATCGACCCAGTGCCGCCAATTGGAGAATGCGCTGCGTCAGTTCGATCGCAATGGCGATTTCCGGCAGATGCAGAACAATTCGGGCGCAGCGCGGCAATTGCAACGCGATGTGCAGGCGGCCGAAAGCCAATATATTCGCGAGGGTTGTAACGATGCGGCGCGGGCCGGGCAGCAGTTGACGCGCCAGTGCCAGCAGATCGCCCGGGTGGTGCTGCGCCTGCGAGATGACTATGCCAAGGTTTCCCAATCGGTGGACACGGGCAATGCCGTGGCGCAGCAGCGCGAGGCCATTTTGCAGGAAATGGCGCGTTTTGGCTGCAATGCGGGATCCTCGGCAACGTTCAACCAGGATCGGCAGTCGATCTTCGATCGCGTCTTCGGCTCGACCTCGGAAGGCGATTTCACCAATGGCGATTTCGTCGATGGCGGCGACTATTGGGGCTATCAGGGCCATGGAACGGTGCGCACGGTCTGCGTGCGGCTTTCGGACGGCTATTTCTGGCCGATCAGCTATTCGACCCTGCCCGACTACATCGGCAATGACGCGCAGCAGTGTCAGGCTATGTGTCCGAACACCCAGGTCGAACTTTATTATTACGACAATCCCGGCCAGGAGCCGGAGCAGATGCGCAATATGTATGGCGCGCCCTATACCGCGCTGCCCACCGCCTTTGCCTATCGCAATCAGTTCGACAAGAATGCCAGCTGCAAGGTGGCGCCCAAATCCGATGGCACGGTGACGCTTGCCGCTTCAGGCGGGGGCGATGCGCGGGCGATGATCGACATTGCCGGCCTGTCCTTTCCGCTGCCCAGGCGCGATCCGCGCGGGGTGGTGCCGGTGACGCCGGTCGAGGCCGCTCCGGTCGAAGCCGTGGCCGCCGTTGCCATGATCGACGTGCCCCTGCCCCGCCCACGTCCGGCGGGTCCGGGCGAAGTCGCGGTTCGCCCCAGCGCCAACCAGACGCCGGCCGAGGCGGACCTGCGGATCGTTCATTTCGGCGACAAAACCGTCAGGGTAGTCGGTCCAGACACGCCTTACGCCCAAGCAGGACGAGCAGGGATTTAAGCTCGGGGCCATCGTGCCGGCCCGTCAGGGCCATGCGCAGCGGCAGGAACAGGGCCTTGCCCTTGCGACCGGTGGCGCCCTTGAGGGCGTTGGTCCAGTGGCCCCAGGTGGTTTCGTCCCAGGGTTCGGCGGGGAGCATGGCCTTGGCCATTTCGAGGAAGTCGCGGTCTTCCTCGGCAATGACAGGTTCGACCGGGCCGGTGACGAGTTTTGACCACTCGGCAATATCGGGGAAGCGCACGAGGTTTTCGCGCAGCAGCAGCCAGATGGCTTCGCCTTCAACGCCCATGGAGGACAGGCGCGGGAGCGCTTTCTCGTAGGACATGGTGTGGAGGAGCCGCGCATTGAGGCTGTCGAGTTCGGCAGGATCGAAGCGGGCGGCGCCGTGCGAAATCATCGAAAGTTCGAGTTTTTCGGCGATGGCGTCGAGATTTTCGTATGGCTCGATGGGCAGGCTCGTGCCGGTGAGAGCAGCCATGATGGCGACGGCGAGCGGCTCATAGCCTTCGGCGCGGAAATCGGAAATCGACTGGGAGCCCAGGCGCTTGGAAAAGCCCTGGCCGGCGGCGTCGGTGAGGAGATTATGGTGGGCGAAGGTCGGGACCGCGCCGCCGAGGGCTTCGATGATCTCGATCTGGGTGCCGGTATTGGAGACGTGGTC
>DATMSG010000156.1:0-15515 GCA_035565515.1 Devosia sp. | reverse complement strand
ACCGCCGCCGGTCACTTTTGCCCGCAGAGCGGCTAGAGCCCGCCGCCGTCGGTGACGTCACGCACCTTCTGGGCCGCATCGGCAGCGGCCTGTTCGACCGTCATCGCGCCCGTCAGTGCGTTTTGCAGCATGTCGGGAATGATGATGTTCATGATTTCAGGCGTTTCCGGGAGCGTGGGGAACGGAATGCCGTAGGGCAGCATCGAGGTCGTAACGTCGAGGAACTTGATGCTATCGAGACGCTCCTTCATCCATTCGGTCTTGAACCCGTTAAGGTTGCCCGGATTGGATCCGGCATAGGCCATTTTCAGCGACCATTCCGGGCTGGTCCAGAAGCAGACCATGGCCTTGGCCGCGGCTTCGTCCACTTCCCCGCCCTCGACATATTCGGGATTGAGAATGTGGATGTTGGAGCCGCCGAACACCACGGCGCGCTTGCCGTCTGGCCCGGTGGGGATCAGGCCATAGCGCATATTGTCGATGACCGTCTGCGCCGTTTCCTTGTCTGCGCCGGTCGCCTTGGCCTGAAGATCGAGCATCACATTGTAGTCGGACGGATGCGAGATCATCATCGCGACCTGTCCGGCTAGGAACAGCGGCTGATTGTCGGCCTGCTGGTTGGTGAGCGCGGAAACCGGCACGGACTGGTCGCGGACATACATGTCATAGGAGGCTTGTAGTGCCCGGATGCTTTCCGGACTGTCGAGGCGGATTTCGCCATAAGTGGGATTGGGGTCGGCTTCGTCGAACACGCCGCCGCCATAGGCCCAGAGCTGGGGCATGAAACGATAGGGCGTATTGCCCGCATTCTTGCGCGCGACAAGGCCGTAACCGGCAATGCCCAGTTCGTCGTGGATTTTCTTGGAATATTCGACCACTTCGTCCCAAGTTGCCGGTGGCTTTTCCGGATCAAGGCCGGCGCGCTTGAAAATATCGGCGTTCCAGATGAAGGCCATGGTCTCGTTATTGGTCGGAATACCGTAGGCCTTGCCCTCCCACATCACCGACTTCATCGCGCCCGGCCAGAAGTCCTCGGTCTTCCAACCAACGTCTTCCGGCTTGAGTTCCTGGAGATACCCCTTTGAAGCGAATTCGACGCCGCCCAGAATCTGGAGGCGCACGAGCATGGGGCCGGCATTGCCGAGCAGCGCCGTGCGGAACTTGTCCAGAAGATCGTTATAGGTGAGAGCCTGCTCCTGAAGCTCGATATTGGGATAGGTCGCGCGGAAGGCCTCGAAGAAGTCCTTGTAATACTGGCGCAGCAGGTCCGGGTCGCCCTCGAAGACGCCCTGATACCAGAAGCTCAGTTTGCCTTTGTAGTCGAGCGGTGTAACCGCGCCGCACTGTTCGGCCGTGTTATAGGTTTCGGTGCCGGCGATCGACCGGACATATTCGGGCGACCATTTGCTGAGATCGACGCTCTGGCCGAATACGGACGTGCTCATCATGGAAATGGCGAGCGCAGAGACGAATGCGCCACGCGCAAGCGCGCGGCCCAATGGGTAATTGCTCATCTAGTCCTCCTCTGTCCCTAGGGGCGCCCCTCGCGCCTCAGGTCCTTTGCAGCGGTATACAGCGGGCTCCTGCCTCTTATGTACATCTCGCCGTTTAATGAGCGTTACAGAAGTGCTATTGCGTGTCAACTGGATCAGATTATACATTATCTGGAATAGATAGAGCGCCAATGCGGCGCAATGTCCCGATACCGGGCCGTGGAAATTGGCTAAAGGCATGCGTCAGAACACACAAAGACTGACGAGACAGAGATGACCGACTTCAAGGCGCAGCCACCGGCCGGAATGGAACCGACAGGGGCGTCGACGCAGGGCGATTCCCTTTATGAACTGATCCGGGACGACATCATTTCGGGCCGGCTTCAAGCCAATGAGCGGCTGGTCGTCGCCGACCTGGCCAAGCGCCACAATACCTCGACCAATCCCGTACGCGAGGCGCTGCAATTGCTGCGTGGCGAGGGGTTTGTGGTCATTTCACCCAATCGGGGTGCCCGGGTCCGGCCCATCGATCAGAATTTCGTGCGCGACATCTACGAAATCGGGGTGCTCATCGAGCCGGCACTGACGCGCTGGTTTGTCGGCATGGCGACGCCCGAAGACATTGTGCAACTCGAACAGGTGCAAGCCCAGATCGAGGAAAACAACTTCGCCGACGCTATTCGCCACAGCGAGCTCGATACGCGCTTCCACACCATCATGTACGAGCGGCACTACAATCGGCACGCGGCCGAACTCTGGTGGAGGCACCGCGAAGTCCTGCGCGCCGTCAGCCGTCGCTACAATTTCACGCTGGCCCGGCGCGCGCAGGTGATGCGCGAGCACCGTCAGTTGATCCAGTTCATCAAGGAAGGCGAGGCCGAAAAGGCGGCCCTGCTGGTGGCCCAGCATGTCGAAGGCTCGGGGCGTCATGTTCTTGAACAGATGCGCGCAGCGGAGGCCGCTCGCGCTGGATAACAAAGCGGTCGGCAAACGGCCATGGGAGGAGGGAAATCATGAAGATCACGGGGGTGAAGCCGTGGCTGATCAAAACATCCGCGTCCTATTGGGGGGAGTTTCTGTTCGTCGAGGTGACGACGGATGCTGGCATATCCGGCTGGGGCGAAATCACCACGACAACCTATGTCGCCAATCGCGCGCTCTGTGTGATGCTGCGGCAGATCGGCAAGATCATCGAGGGCGACGATCCCTCCCGGATCGAGCGCATCTGGCACAAGATATTCCGTAACTTCACCTATATGGGCAGCCGCGGCGCGGCGGTGGAATGTGTCAGCGCTATCGACATTGCCCTCTGGGACATCCGCGGCAAGGTATTGGGGCAGCCGATCTATGAGCTGTTGGGCGGGCCGGTCCGCGAGGACATTCTCCTTTACACCCACCCCGACCAGCGCAAGTTCACCAGCAAGGAGGGCGTGGTCCGGGAAATCCGCGACATCATCGCCTCGGGCCATACCGCACTCAAGTTCGACCCCTATGCCCAACAGGGGGCTTTGGACAAAAACGGCATCGCCCGCGAACAATCCGAGGGCTACCTCGATGGCTCGATGACGCGCAAGGACGAGCGCGAGGCGGCTGAACTGACCGCGCTCATCCGCGAGACTGCCGGGCCGGACATCGAAATTCTCATCGACGCGCATGGCCGGTTCGATGTGCCGACCGCCATCCGGCTCTGCCGGTCTCTCGAGGAAGCCGGCGACATCGACTGGTTCGAAGAACCGGTGCCGCCCGAGAGCATCAATGCCCTGAAACAGGTCCGCGAAAAGGTGAATGCACCGATTTCCTGGGGCGAGCGGGGACATACGAAATGGGACTTCGTGCCCATTCTTGAAAACAAGTTGGCCGATTATATCATGCCCGATGTCACCTGGACCGGCGGCATCACCGAACTCAAGAAGATTTCGGCGCTGTGCGAGGCCTATTACATTCCCGTTTCACCTCATGACGCCGCTGGCCCCATCAATGTCGTGGCTGGGGCGCAGGTGATGATGACCGTGCCCAATTTCTACCGGCTCGAAACCTCGGAATGGAACCTTGGCAAATACGATCACCTGATCGATAAGCCGCTCGATAATTCCAACGGCACCCTCAAGCTCAACAGAGCGCCGGGCCTCGGTATCGAGATGAACCGGGACTATCTCGCCGACAACCTCGTCCAGTTCGATTGAGCGCGAGAGGAGGGGGCTTCGCATGACTATTTCCACGCCTGCCGAAATGATCGAAACCAATGTTCGGACCGCCTCGCGTCCGAGCGAATTGCGCATTACCGACCTGCGGGTGGCCGAGATCGTCGGCGCGCCGTTCACCTCGGCCCTCATCAAAATCTATACCAATCAAGGTATTGTCGGGCTGGGCGAAGTGCGCGACGGGGCGAGCGCCACCTATGCACTGATGCTCAAGAGCCGGCTTCTCGGTGAAAATCCGCTCGACATCGACCGGCTTTTCCGCCGCATCAAGCAGTTCGGCGGCCATGGCCGCCAGGGTGGCGGTGTCTCGGCCATCGAGATCGCGCTCTGGGACCTTGCCGGCAAAGCCTATGGCGTGCCGATCTATCAAATGCTGGGCGGCAAGTTTCGCGACCGGGTTCGGTGTTATTGCGACACCGATGCGGAAAAACCGAGCGGCACCGAGACCGGAAGGCGGCTCAGGGAACGCATGGATATGGGCTTCACCTTCCTGAAAATGGATCTTGGGCTCATGCAGATCGCCGATATTCCCGGCGCTGTGGTGTCGCCGGCCGGCTCGCTCGAAGCCTATCGCGTCCATCCCGATCGCGGTCCGGTGACCTCAATGGAGGAGCGGCGTGCCCGCAATGCCGTCTATGACACTCACAATGTCCGGCACCCCTTCAGCGGCCTCCATTTCACCGACAAGGGTATCGATCTTCTCGAGCAGTATATCTACGAAGTCCGCGAGGTGATCGGCTACGACATCCCGCTCGCGATAGACCATGTCGGCCATATCTCGCTGCAGAACGGCATCAGGCTGGCGCGGCGGATCGAAAAATATGTCCCGGCCTGGCTCGAGGACGTCATTCCCTGGCAATATACCGAGCAGTACCGGCAGCTCCAGCAGGCAACGACCGTGCCGATCTGCACGGGCGAGGACATTTATCTCAAGGAAGGTTTCGAGCCGCTGCTAAAGGCGGGAATTTCGGTCATTCACCCCGATCTGCTGACCTCGGGCGGTATTCTTGAAACCAAGAAGATCGGAGATATGGCGCAGGACCATGGCGTCGCCATGGCCATTCACATGGCCGAAAGCCCCATCGCCGCCATGGCGGCGGCCCATGTGGCCGTCGCGACCGAGAACTTCATGGCGCTCGAGTACCATTCGGTCGAGGTCGATTGGTGGGACGATATTGTCACCGGCCTGCCCAAACCACTCGTCAAGAACGGCTTTATCGAAGTGCCCGACAAGCCAGGTCTGAGGATCGACGATGTGGTCGATGAGGTGATCGCGGCCCATCTGCAGCCCGGCGTTTCCGGCATCTGGCTGCCCACCGATCACTGGGACCAGGAATATTCCTGGGACCGCACCTGGAGTTGAGGGAGGCGAAATGAAGATCACCGACTTGCGCTGCGCCGTTATCGGGCGACACCCGATTGTGCGCATCGTCACCGACGAAGGGCTTTACGGCTTGGGGGAAGTCGAATTTACCAAGACCTATCTGAAGCCCTGGGTGCTGCACTTCCGCGACGCGCTGATTGGCGAAGACCCAACCGATGTCGAGCGCTGCATGCTCAAAATCCGACAGCGCGGTTCGTTCAAGCCCTATGGCGCGGCAGTCAGCGCCATCGAGCATGCGCTGTGGGACATCGCCGGTAAGGCGGCCAATGTGCCGGCCTATAAGCTTCTCGGCGGCAAGGTGCGGGACAAGGTGCGGGTCTATAACGGCTCAATCCGTCGGAAACGCAGCGGCGATCGACCGGAAGATTATGCCGCCGACGTCAAATGGATGATGGAGCGGCCAGAGAAGTTTTTCATGGTGAAGCAGGGCATCAGCTTCCACTCCAACATGAAGGATTCCATCGACGATTTTCACTATGGCGTGCGCCAGGAAAAGGCCGGGTACCACGGCGCCATGGACCAGGGACAAATCAGCGAGCGCGGCATGGCGCATATGATCGACTGCGTTATCGCCATGAAGGAGGTGCTGGGCGACAAAGTCAGCCTGGCGCTCGATTGCGGGCCAGGCTGGTTCCTCAATGATGCCATCCGCTTCGCCCAGGCGACGGAAAAATACAACCTCATGTGGCTCGAAGACATGCTGACCGGGGATTACGTCCCCTGGGTCAATCCTCAGGCCTATCGCGAACTGACGGTATCGACCTCGACCCCGATTCATACCGGCGAGCAGATCTATTTGCGGCATAACTTCAAGGAGCTGATCGAGACGCAGGCGGTGCGGGTCGTGGGCCCCGACCCAGCCGATATCGGTGGCATTGCCGAACTCAAATGGGTCGCCGAGCATGCCTATATGCATTCGATCATGATGGCCCCGCATGGCACGGCCAACGGGCTTCTCGGCCTTGGTGCGCTGATCAATGTCTGCGCAACGCTACCGGCCAATTACATTGCCTTCGAATATCCCAGCGCCTCCGATCCGTGGTGGGAAGACATCGTCATCGGCCTGCCCGAAGGGCCCATCGTCAGGGATAGCCACATCGACCTATTGGAGGCTCCGGGCCTGGGGCTCGACATCGATCCCGAGGGGGCGAAGAAATATCTTCTTGAGGAAGACGCCGGCTTTTTCGACTGAACCTGAGGCAGGACCGAAATGAAATATCGCCACCTTGGACGTTCAGGGCTGCTGGTTTCAAGACTTTGCCTTGGCACCATGACATTCGGGAACACGCAGTGGGGCTGCGATCAGGAAGGCGCCAATGCCATCGTCAGGGCATTTGTCGAGGGCGGCGGCAATTTCATCGATACGGCCGATGGATATAATGGCGGGGACTCCGAGCGTATTCTGGGTGCGGCGATCCGGGATTTTGAGCGCGATGACCTCGTGATCGCGACCAAGTGCTGGTTTCCAACCGGTCCTGCGGTCACCGCCCGGGGCCTATCCCGCAAGCACATCATCACCGCATGTGAGCGGAGCCTCAAGCGGCTTGGAGTCGATCATATCGACCTCTATCAATTCCATGGGCCCGATCCCTATACGCCGCTCGAAGAAAGCCTGCGCGCCGCTGACGATCTCGTGCGCGCCGGCAAGGTGCGTTACATCGGTTGTTCGAATTTTTATGGCTGGCAGATCGCCAAGGCCAATGTGCTGGCGGAAGCCAAAGGCTTTGAGCGGCTGATCTCGGCACAGCATCTTTACAATCTCATCCGCCGCGATATTGAGCGCGAAGTCCTTCCCGCTGCCGCCGATGCCGGTGTCGGCATGATCTGCTGGAGCCCGCTGGCGGCGGGCATGCTGTCGGGCAAATATCGAAATCAGGGCAGCCCGGACGCGCAATCGCGAATGGGTATTCAGGCAGCGGTCACCATGCCCCGTTATTGGTTCGATGACGCCCTCAAACTTGTCGATCTGGTGGTCGAAATCGCCGGCCGGCTCGGTTACACGCCCAGCCAGGTGGCGCTCAGTTGGCTGTTCGGCGACCATCAGGTGACGGCTGCGATCATCGGCGCCCGTAATGTTGATCAGGTAAGGGAAAATCTTCGGGCCGGCGACATAGACCTGGCTAGCGAGATCCGGGACGAACTCACCCGGGCACTTCCCCTGAACCGCGGCTACCCCTTCGAATGGACCGAGAACAATCTGCGGTCCACCTTCCAAAATGCCGAATTCGAGCCCAGTCATCGGGTGTGCCTGCCCTGAGCTTTTGGCCGGCACCGTCGGAATGCTGCGCCCACCAGTGCATATCTACGCCACCTGTCAGGGCCTGCTCGACAAGGGCTTTGCATCTCAGGATGCCGCCGCGTGCAGGGTTTCGCGCTAAGGTGTGGGGCCCGAAGGTGCGGTGATCGAATTTCATCGGGCCGGGGGCGCCAGCTGCCGCAGGGGGCCGTGGCGGTCGATGGCTGACGGCGTCTAAATCGGCATGGAGGCACGGCAATCGCGCCTCTACGTCCCTCAGCGGTTGAAATTGGGCGGGCGCTTTTCGAGAAAGGCGCGAAGCCCCTCTTCGGCATCGGCGCCGGTCTGGCTGAGGGCGGCCGCCAGGCTTTCGGTATAAAGCCCGTCCTCCGACGACATATTGGCAATGCGCGCGATGGACTGCACGATCAGATAGTTCACCGTGGGCGAATTGCTCGCGATCTGCTGGGCCAGTTGCCGCGCCAGTTGCAGGGCGCCATCCGCATCGGCAAGATAATGTGAAATGCCCAGCCGCTGACCGTCCTCGGCCGAATATGTCCGGCCGGTCAGCATCATTTCGGTCATTTTGTCGGCGCCGATAATACCCGCCAGATGCACGGTGCCGCCGCCGCCGACGAAAATGCCGCGCTGACCTTCGGGCATGCGATATAGGACGCCCGGCTGGGCGACCCGCACATGGCAGGCCGAAGCCAGTTCGAGCCCGCCCCCCATGACAGCGCCGCTGAGGGCCGCAACCACCGGAATGCCGCTGTGGCGCAGCAGGTTGACGATCGCGTGCCAATTGCGCGAATGGCGCATCACCGCATGCGGCTCGCGCGCGACCTGTTCGCTGAGATCGAGCCCGGAGGAAAAGTGCCCGCCATTGCCGGACAGCACGATGACGCGCACCTCGGCTGGAATATCGGCGAAAAAGCTGCGCAAAGCCGCAAGCGTTTTGTCATTGATAGCATTGCGCTTTTCCGGGCGGTTGAAGGCCAAAAGAGCGACCGGTCCGTCCAATTCAACTACCAGTTCCTGCTCGCCCACGCGTCATCTCCGCCTTCGGTGAAGTCATTCAATTGTTCAGTAGCATAACAATAATTCCGGCTGAAGCGGCCTTTTGGCGATTTTGCCAAAGTTTCGGAGTTGAACGCATTTTGGATATTTGTTATGTAACATAACAAATAGGGAGGAGCATATGTCAGTGCAGCACCGTGCCGTGCGCATGGGCGATTTGCGTGCGAGCATTACGGAGGCCGCGGACGGCGTTCGTTATATCAGCTGCGAACACCCGCTCGGCGATTATCCGCGTGCCATGACCGATCGCCTGCAGCATTGGGCAGAGACGACGCCGGACCAGGTTTTTCTGGCCGAGCGCGCGGGAGCAGAGTGGCGCAAGGTGACCTATGCCGCGGCCTGGCGGACCGTGCAGGCCCTGGCGCAGATGCTGCTCGGTCACAATCTTTCCGAGAGCCGCCCGCTGCTTATTCTCTCCGGCAACGATATCGAACATGCCCTGCTCGGCTATGCTGCCATGTTGATCGGCGTGCCCCATGCGCCGATTTCGCCGGCTTATAGTCTTATCTCGAAGGACTTTGCCAAGGTTCGGCATATCGATGACCTGCTCGATCCGGGGCTGGTCTATGCCGGCGATGGCGCAGCGTTCGCGCCGGCCATTCTCGCCGCCGTGTCGGCCGATGTGCCGGTCCTGGTGCACAATGGCGATATTCCCGGCCGCCGTATCATCACCATGACCGATGCGCTGGCAACCGTGCCGACAGAGCAGGTGGAGCGGGCGAGGGCGCAGGTGACGCCGGACACTATCGCAAAATTCCTGTTTACCTCCGGCTCGACCGGCATGCCCAAAGCAGTCACCACCACAAACCGGATGCTCTGCGCCAATCAGGAAATGATCCGCTCGGCCCTGGCCTTTCTTGGCGATGAGCCGCCTGTACTGATCGACTGGATGCCCTGGAACCACACCGCCGGGGGCAACCACAATCTGGGTATCGCCCTCTATAATGGTGGTTCCTTCTATATCGATGATGGCAAGCCCACGCCCGATGGCGTGGCGGCCACGGTGCGCAATCTCAAATCCGTTTCGCCGACCGTCTATTTCAGCGTGCCCAAGGGCTATGAAATGCTGCACCACCATCTCGTGCAGGACGAAGAGTTGCGCAGTGGATTTTTCCGGAGGCTCAAGCTGATGCAATATGCCGGGGCAGGGCTCGCCCAGCACGTGTGGGATGGGCTCGACGCCACGGCAATCGCGGCCACGGGCGAGCGGATCATGATCATCAGCGGCTATGGTTCGACCGAAACGGCGCCTTTCGCCCTGACCACGACCTGGCCGGTTGAGCGCGCCGGCGAAATCGGGCTGCCTGCACCGGGGCTCGAATTAAAGCTCGTGCCCAATGGACAAAAACTGGAAGTGCGGCTGCGAGGCCCCAATGTCACGCCGGGCTATTGGCGGCAGCCGGAAAAGACCAGGGAAGCCTTCGATGAAGAGGGCTTCTATTGCATCGGCGATGCGCTGAAATTTGTCGATCCCGACGATCTTTCACGCGGGCTGGCCTTCGATGGTCGCGTCACCGAGGATTTCAAGCTATCCACCGGCACCTGGGTCAATATGGCGGCGGTACGCACGGGTCTTGTCGCGGCCTGCGCGCCGCTGGTGCGCGATGTCGTGTTGACCGGGCTAGACCGCAATCATATCGGCGCGATGATTTTCCCCGATCTCGGTGCGTGCGCCGAGATGGTTGGCGCGAAATTGCCGGCGGCAGATTTGATTGCGCACCCCGCCGTCCGCCGGCATCTGGCGCAGGCGCTCGAGACGCTGGCCGCCAAGGCGACGGGCAGCTCCAACCACGTGGCGCGCGCGCTGCTTTTGGCCGAGCCGCCCAGCATCGATGGCAGCGAAGTCACCGACAAGGGCTCGATCAACCAGCGTGCCGTGATGGCGCGCCGGGCTTCGCTGGTCGAAGACCTCTATGCCGAACCCGTTCCAGACCATGTTTTCGTAGCTTCAAGAAAGGCCAAGTCATGAGCCGTTCGCCGGGCCTGCGGGCCAATTATGCCGATGCCTATCTCATCGATGGCGTGCGTACGCCCTTTGTCGATTATCGCGGCGCGCTGTCGGCGATTTCGCCCATCGATCTCGGGATCAAGGCGGCGCGGGCGGTGATCGCGCGGACCGGCGTCGATACCGATGATATCGGCACCACCATTGCCGGCTCGATGGCGCAGGCCTCGTTCGACGCCTTCGTTACCCCGCGCCATATCGGGCTTTATGCCGGCGTTCCGCTCGATCGTCCCGCCCATCTCGTGCAGCGCATTTGTGGCACTGGGCTCGAAGTGCTGGCGCAATCGGCCGATATAGTGTCGCTCGGCCGCGTCGATCTGGCGCTCGCCGTCGGCACGGAGTCGATGAGCCGCAACCCCATCGCGGCCTATACCCATCGCAACGGCTTTGGCATGGGTCAGGTGGAGTTCAAGGATTTTCTCTGGGAAGCAACGCTCGACCCCGCCGCCGAAGTGCGTATGGGCGACACGGCGGAAAACCTGGCGCGCCAGCACGGCATTTCCCGCGAGGAAGTCGACGAATTTGCCTCGTTGAGTTTTGAGCGCGCCGTCGCCGCACGCGACAATGGGTTTCTGGCCGGCGAGATAGAGCCGGTGATCGCCGAAAGTTTCGAAATCGACGGCCTGCGACCGCGCAGTATCGCTCTGCCGCGCGGTGTCGAGAAGGTCGAGGTCGATAGCCATATCCGTGTTTCACCTTACGAGGTTCTGGCCAAGCTACGTCCCGCCTTTGGCGGTGTGCAGACCGGCGGCAATTCTTCCGCCATTGTCGATGGCGCTGCAGCCGGGCTCGTCGGCTCGGCCGATTATGTGCGGGCCAAGGGGTTGCGGCCGCTGGCCCGCATTCTCGCCAGCGCCTCGGTGGGTGTGCCGCCTCATATCATGGGGATCGGGCCGGTGCCGGCCATTCGTGCCGTGCTCGATCTGGCCGGTCTTGCACTCGACCAGATCGATCGTGTCGAGATCAACGAAGCCTTTGGCGCCCAATTGATCGCCTGTCAACGCGAGCTCGGGCTCGATATGGCCAAGCTCAATGTCAATGGCGGAGCCATCGCCATCGGCCACCCGCTGGGGGCGACGGGCATGCGGCTCGCGACAACCGTGGCGCGCGAACTTCGCCGCGCGGGGCTGCGCTACGGCATCGCCTCGGCATGCATCGGTGGCGGGCAGGGCATTGCCGTGCTGCTCGAAAATCCGGAAGCTTGATCATGGAGATCGCGGGAAAAAGTGCCATCGTCACCGGCGGCGGTTCGGGGCTCGGAGCGCAGACAGCGCGTGCGCTGGCAAAGCAGGGCGCCCGCGTAACGGTGTTGGACCGCAACATAGACGCGGGAACGGCCGTCGCCGCCGAGATCGACGCTCTGTTTGCCGCCTGCGATATCGCCGATGAGGACAGTGCCAAGGCAGCGCTCGCCCTGAGCACCGAGCGGCATGGCGCCCCAGCCGTGCTGGTCAATTGCGCCGGTATCGGCGGTGCCGCGCGTATCGTCGGTCGCGACGGGCCGATCGGCCTCGCCGATTTCGAACGCATCGTGCGGGTCAATCTGATCGGCACCTTCAATATGCTGCGCCTTGCCGCCGCCAGCATGTCGGTCGCTCCGCCCGATGCGGAGGGCAATCGCGGCGTTATCATTTCGACCGCCTCTGTCGCCGCCTTCGACGGCCAGATCGGGCAGGCGGCCTATGCGGCGTCAAAAGGGGGCATTACCGCCATGACCCTGCCTGCGGCGCGCGAACTGGCGCGGTTCGGCATCCGCGTCGTTACCCTCGCGCCGGGGCTCTTCGCCACGCCACTATTGCTCGAACTGCCCGAAGAGGTGCAAGCCGGGCTCGCAGCGTCCATTCCATATCCGGCACGTCTTGGCGCGCCCGCCGATTTTGCCAAGCTCGTGCTCGGTGTCATCGACAATGATTATCTCAATGGCGAGGTGATCCGCCTCGACGGCGCCCTGCGTCTTCCACCCAAATAGGCGAAGCCATGCTGTTTTCACGTGACCTCGAAATTGCCTTTGGCGACTGCGACCCGGCGGGGATCGTCTTCTATCCCAATTATTTTCGGTTCTTCGACACGTCCACAGCCATGCTTTTTGCAGAGGCGTTGGGGATGAAACAGGCGGAATGGGCGGCGCGTTATGACGTGCTTGGCATTCCAATGGTCGATACGGGATCGAGTTTCAAACGTCCAAGCCGGTTCGGCGACGTGGTGACGATCACAACCGAGGTAATCGCCTGCCGGCGCTCCAGCTTCGATGTGCGCCATCAATTGTTCAATGGCGGGCAACTTGCGGTAGAGGGCCGTGAGACGCGCGTCTGGGTTGGGCGGGATTCGCAGAATCCAGGAGGCATTCGCGCCAAGGCGCTACCGGCAGAAGTGGTGCGCGCGCTGGGGCATGAGCCGGCTGAGGGCTAGTCAGCCGTCGGCGCCAGCCGATCAAGCAGCGTAAGCAGATGGTCGCGCTCGGCTTCGCCGCCCAATAACTCGACGCAGTGCCTTTCGAACTCGGCCTGGATCTCGCGGGCTTCGACGATGGTCGCCTGGCCTGCCGGGGTGAGATAAAGTGCATTGGCGCGCTTGTCGCCGGGCTGTTGGCCGCGCGCGGTCAGCCCGCGCGCATCGAGGCCCTGGATCAGACCGACGAAATTGGCGCGCTTGATGCCCAATGCCTTGGCCATGGTTCCCTGCTGGCAGCCGGGATTGTCGGCGATCAGCTCAAGCACGGAATATTCGGCCGGGCGCAATTTTAGCCGGGCAAAGCGTTCGTCAAACTGCTGGAAAATATAGGACTGAGCCCGGCGAAGGCGGTAACCGATCACCTTGTTCATGGCCGAGGCATCAAACCGGGCTGCCATGTCGCACTCCATTCCTGTCAGTCTCAAAGATGCTTATCAGCAAGGGATGGTCGAACTGCAAGCCCCGTCCGTCTTGCCCGTGTCTCCAACGGCGCGAAGGACGCCGACATTGATGGCCAGGGGCTGTATGATGCCCAGCCGATCATGGCGGCGTGTCGATCCGCGCGCATCGGCCAACGCGTTTACCTTCTGGCGCCGAGGCTGCATCTCACCTTGCAGGAAAGATTCACGCGATGTTGAACTTTCTTACGCGCGCCTCATTTATGCGATCGGAGAAGTATGTGATCACCGCCCTGCAACGCGCCACGCGGCACCGTTTACCTGATAGTGGCGGCCATTTGATGGGGTGGCTATCGGAATGAGGAGCGGCCAAATGGTTAGGCTAGCAGGACGTCGAGGGGAGAGATGGACGAGTGACATCCTTGTCAGCTGCTGAAAGCGAACGAGATTCTGCCTCGCAGTCCGAGCCTAACGAGCATCGGCTTCCGTTCGCACGCGGCGAGGACGCTCAAGCTCCCGATGCGCGCGACTGGCTTGCGGCCATTATCGAAGGCTCCGAGGACGCGATCATCAGCAAGAACCTCAACGGTATCATCCAGAGTTGGAACGGAGGAGCCACGAGACTGTTCGGCTATAGCGCCGACGAAGTTATCGGCAAATCTGTCACCATCCTGATTCCACCGGACCGGCTGGACGAGGAGCCGCTGATCCTCGCGCAAATTCAGCGCGGGCAGCGCGTTGAGCATTTTGAGACAAAACGCCGTCGCAAGGACGGCTCGCTGATCGATATTTCGCTGACGATCTCTCCGATCCGAAACGAGAGGGGTGTCATCGTCGGCGCCTCGAAAATTGCGCGCGACATCACCGAGAGGCTGGCGGCGGAGGAACGACAGCAGCTCCTGATGGGCGAGATGCGCCATCGCGTCAAAAACCTGTTCGCCCTGGCAAATGCCATCGTCTCGATCAGCGCAAAGTCGGCCAATGAGGGCGATATCGTTGCGGATGTTCAGGCGCGACTGTCCTCCTTGGCGCGGGCGCATGACCTGATCATGTCAGATCGTTTGCTTGGCCCCGAGAACGAGCAACATGTGGCGCTGCACACACTGGTGCAGACTATCCTCCAGCCCTACGCGATAGACAATCGGATCAGCATAGATGGCGACGATTTCGATGTCGGGGGCAAGGCCGTGACCAACCTGGCGCTGCTGCTGCATGAATTGGCGACCAATGCCGCCAAGTATGGGGCACTTTCGGCCGGGACGGGCAGGCTCTGCGTCGAGATCGCCGATGAGGGCGAACGGCTGCGCCTCCTCTGGCGCGAAACGGGCGGACCCGCACCGTTGCTTGTCACCGGCACCGGCTTCGGCAGCCGCCTCGAGCAGGGATTGGCAAGCGCCTTGGGCGCCGTGATTGAGCGCGACTGGCAGGCATCGGGGCTCGTGGTGTCCATTGTGATGTCGAAGGCGACGATCCGCGCCTAGGCAAGGGCGTCCGGTCCTTGTCATTCACCGGCAGCCGCCGAATTAGTGCAAGGCCGGAGGGCTGCCCAACTCAACGATAGTCGCCTCGATCTCGGATGGCGCTACCGGTTTGGCAAGCACCGGCCGACCGCTATAAAGGCTCGATACTCTATGAGGATCCTTGCCCGTTGCGAATGCAAAGGGAACCTCCTGCTCGGCCAATGCCTGGGCGATCGGAACCGCATCGGTGTCCGGACCGAGTTCGAAATCCAAAAGGGCCATGTCTATGCCGCCGGACCTTGCTGCAGAAAGGCCCTCTTCCAGGGTGTGACAGGGGCCAATGACCCAGTGTCCGAGATCGTGCAATATTTCGCCAATCATGATCGCGGTCAGGGGATCGTCTTCAACAAGGAGTATTCGTCTTGGGAGAAATTCGCGCATCTTAAGCCGCCTCGGCGATCATTGACTGACCGAACCCTCCGGCTGGGTTCGTTGTTCCTTCACAATGACGATCCTACGGCTGGCAACGCCGCTTCTAGAGGGCAAGACGCAGCGCCGACAGCTCGTTGGCGATCGATTCAAACGTCGATTTGAGCTCGCTCGATTCCTTGGGAAGCCGCGCTTTGTCCGAACTGCTGGCGCAGTCCGAAAGCATCGTTTCAACAACAGTCTGGGTGCTTTGCGAAACCTTGTTGGTGGCAAGGCCGACCGTATAGATTTCGATCCCGGCCCTTTTGGCATTGGCACAGGTCTGGGACGTCCGCTCGTTCATCTCCGTGACGAGTTGGGGATTGGTCGCCCCCATCCATC
>DATMSG010000155.1:0-6171 GCA_035565515.1 Devosia sp. | reverse complement strand
GCAAACGAAAAAGGGCGCCGCGGCGCCCTTAAGTCCCAAAGCCCCGGAATCCGGGCCCTGAAAAATGCAAAATTGAGAAAAAACCTTTTGACCGTCCCAACTTAGGACAGAGGTTCAAAAATCGGCCTTGGTCAGGACCATGGAGAGATCGCCCATCGAAGTGCCGAGCAGCACGCGATAGGGAATGAAATAGCCGCTATCCCCGAGCGGCATGTACCAGACGAGGATACGGCTATCATTGGCGAGATAATTGGTGATCTCGTTATTCTGATAGTGGCCGGAAATGGGCTCATATTCGATCGAGCAAAGCACGACTGGCCCCTGATAGCCCGTGCGCGGGGAGGTCGCGTTGTCGTCGCTGACAAAGCTCATATCGAGATTGAAACGCTCGACCCCGGTAAAGACGCGCAACCGGCGATCGCAAAGACCCTTGTCCAACGCCCTTCCCTTGAGCACGAAGGAGGAAACGAAATCCGCGACGCCGGTGAGGTGGCCGCGTTCGACCGGCACCCGGTCATAGTCGCTGACAGGCGGATCGACCTTGAAGGACGAAACGTTTTGCCCGGCAAAGCCGACATCGACCTTGAAGGTCTGGCCGCTGGCGCGGGTTTCGAGCGAAAAGCTTTCGGAACGCAGCGCCGCGCCCGAGGACTTGCCCCTGGCCGTGACATTGGCCGTGCCGCTCGCCACTACCGCGCCAAGCCCTGCCACATTGGCCTTGACGCCCAATGTATAGGAACTGCCATCGTCATCGAGATCGATATGCATCATGGCAACATTGATGCCGCCAAGGGTGAGCACATAGCTGGCCGTCGCATCGATCGGGGCGGCCTGCGCCTGGGAAAGGCCAAGAACAAGTGCGGAGGCGGCAAGGCAGGTTCGGATCAAGATAGTGTCTCGTCTCGTGCGGCATGGGCCCGGACGGGCGCGCTCGCGAATCACCGATAAAGGTTCAAGGTGCCGCCCTCTTGTGGTACTGGCAAGGCACTCGCGGGTGTTTGACGCCCGCGCAGCTTGACGGATGGGGCCCTTTTCTCTAAGACGCCCGCAGATTTCATCGCAATCGAGGCCCGTAGCGGGATTTCCCGCCACGCAGGACCTTTACACAAATAGGATATCTACTATGGCACGTCGCTGCGAACTGACCGGTAAGGGCGTTCTCGTGGGCAACACCGTTTCCCACGCCCTCAACCGTCACCGTCGTCGTTTTCTCCCGAACCTGATCAACGTGACCCTGATCTCCGACGCGCTGCAGCGTCCGATCAAGCTGCGCATTTCTGCTGCGGCCCTGCGTTCGGTCGAGCACCGCGGCGGCCTCGATGCCTTCCTCGTCAAGCAGGACGACGCCGACCTGTCCCCCCTGGCTCTTGGCATCAAGAAGGAAGTGCGCGCCGCTCTCGCCGGCTAATAGCACTTCGCCTCGAATTAAAGCCGCGTGTGCCGAAAGCCGCGCGGCTTTCGCTTTTATATAAGTCTCATTCCCGCACCGGTCTTCTGCCGGCCAGCGGATAAAAGAGGTGCAGTCTGATGCTGTCTCGTTTCCTCGCGGCCGTGGCCGCCATGGTCGTGGTCGTCGCCGCCTCCAATATTCTCGTGCTCTATCCCTTTCAGGTCCAGCTCGGCTCGATCAATCTTTCCGATCTGCTGACCTGGGGCGCCTTCACCTTCCCCTTCGCTTTCCTCATCACCGACCTCACCAACCGCTACGATGGTCCGCGCAATGCGCGCCGCGTCGTGCTGGTGGGTTTTCTGGTCGGTCTGGCGCTCTCATTCTACCTCAGCTTCCATCCCCTGCCCTGGAATGCCGGCGGCGCTCCGGCAACGACGCAGCGTATCGCACTCGCCTCGGCCGCAGCCTTCGTCACCGGGCAATTGCTCGATATCAGCATTTTCTCTCGCCTGCGCGCAGCGCGCGCCTGGTTCCTGCCACCGCTCGTGGCTTCGCTCTTCGGCTCCATGATCGATACGGCGATCTTCTTTTCCGTCGCCTTCGCGCCTGCTCTGGCCGGCATCGACGCGCTCTTCGGGCTTGAGGACGGTTCGCTCGCCTTCCCCGCCCCCTTCCTCGGCATCGGCCCCGAAGTCCCACTCTGGACCTCGCTCGCCGCCGGCGATTTCATGGTGAAATTCCTCGCCGCGCTGGTGCTTCTCGCGCCCTATCGCGCCCTTATGGGCAAGTTCAAGCCCCTGCCGCCCCTGGGCCGCACGACGCTCGCCTAGACTGTTCCATCGCGTTTTCGAACGCTTCAGCAGGTAACGCGAATCTCGGCAAAACCGGTGGTGGCTTCGTCACCGCCGGACGTGACCGCGATCATGCAGGCCGTGCCGGGCAATGGCACGGTGCTGCCCGATGGCACCGTGGTGCCGTCCGTCAGCGAAATATAGCCATTGCTGACATTCATCACTTCGATCACCGTCCCGGTGCCGCAGATGGGATAGGAATCCCCCGCGGCAACGAGAAGCCGCATGCCCGAGGGCAGGCAATCGCCATCGCTTTCGCTGCCGGCGGTCGGGCCGGGCGCGGATGACGCCGCAGGCGGCGTGGTCGCCGTGCCCCCCCGCCAGTTCTGCTCCAGAATTGCCAGACGATTTTCCAGTGCCGACAGCGCTTCGCTATCCGGGCTCTGCCCGGCCGCGGTTGCCGTCGGTGTGGCAGCGCCCCGCTGCGCGTAGAGATCAAGGCTTAGGCGCAATTGGGCGATCTCGGTCGAAACGCGCACCATTTCGCGCCGCATATCGGTGTAAACCCAGACGCTGGTTACGAGCGAAGCAAGCGCGATAACCGAGGCTGCAATGCCGAGGACTGATCCTCTGCCGCGCCGCGGGATCGGTTGCTGACGAGCGGCCAGAACCGACGGGCCGATATCGCCCACCACAATGTCGGGGGCTTTTCCGGCATTCGCGGGTTCGGGCGACGGTTTTTCGCTCGGCTTCTCGTCCACGCCGCTTCGCTCCTGCTCACACTGGCGTGACGGAGGTCACACCAAACTGGGGCCGAACTAAGGACCAAATCTATTGCGCAGGCGTTGCAGCCACTTCCGTCGGCGCCTGCGGATTGCCCGTAATCATATTGCCGATGCCCGAAAAGAAGCCCGATACCGCCTGGCTACGTTCCTTGAGGACAGCTTCGCTGGCCGCCTGCCGCTCGACACTTGCCGCCACATTGGCAAGCGCATTGGCATCGGCCAGTTTACGCGCTTCGACCTCCGCGTTTTGATAGGTCGCCGGGCACGGCCCCAGCGCATCGAGACCGGATGCCGTGGGATTGAAGATATAGCGCTGCTCGCACACATCCCAGGCCGGCGGGGTCTTGGTCAGGTCGAAATAGTCGTAGCCTTCCTTGATATTGCGCCAGAAGGCGAGATGCTGGTTGGACGCATTCTGCGCCAGGCTGGCCGTGGTCATGCGGAAGGGGAAAATCTGCACCTGGAAGCTCGGATTGCCGCCCTTGAAACTTTCGCGGGCCAGCGCATAGATTTCGGCAATCCCGGCATCGGTCATGGCATAGCACCCAACCGACTTGCAGTCGCCATGCACCATCAGGTTGGAGCCCGAGCGCCCATTGGCGCGGTCGAACTTGTTGGGAAAGCCGGTATTGAAGGCGAGATAGTAGTTCGACTTCGGGTTCATCAGCCCCGGGGTGATCGTGTAGAACCCTTCCGGGCTCTGATAATCGCCCTCCTTGAATTTGGGCCCGAGATCGCCGGAATAGGAACAGATCGCATAGGTCTTGAAGAGCTTGTACTGCCCCGAGCTCGTGCGCTTCCACACTTCGAGCTGCTCTTCGCGCTTGAAAATGCGCACGACCATGCCCTCGCCGGGCGAGGACCCCATATCGTAGAGCGCCTTCACCATGGCCGGGGCCAGGGGAATATTGTGCCGGTTGTCGCCGCTCCCAACGAAATTGGCACAAGCGGCAAGCCCGACCCCCAGCCAGAGGACGATGATGACGGAGGCGATGCGATGAAAGAGATTGGCAGTCACGAACAGGGCCCACAAAATCCGCCCCTTGGGGCAATGGTTAGCGCAGCATGACCAGGCTGGGTGAAGGAAGCCTTATCACGCCGCTCGGTGAGCCGAAAAGTGCCCGATTTTCACGCAATAGTGTGGGCGCCGGCGATCATCATCGCCGCGACGCAACCCCGTCATTGCCCGGACGAGCCGGGCAATGAGAGCAAGGGAACCGGGCGTCAGGTGCTCGCTGCCTTGGCATTGGCCTGCGCCACCAATTCGTCGGGAATATCGTCAAAACTGGCATAGTTCATATTGTAGAGGCGTGAATAAAGCCCGCCCAGTTCCATGAGCTGGTCGTGATTGCCCTCTTCGATCTTTTCTCCGTTCTGCAACACGATGATCCGGTCGGCGCCGCGAATGGTGGCCAGGCGATGCGCGATGACAAGGCCGGTGCGGCCATCGAGCAGGATTTCGAGTGCCTTCTGGATTTGCCGCTCGGTATAGCTGTCGATATTGGCTGTCGCTTCATCGAGCACGAGGATTTTGGCATCGGCGACCAGCGCCCGGGCAAAGCTCAGGAGCTGGCGCTGGCCCAGCGACAGGTTCGAACCGCGCTGTTCGAGCTTGCTGTCATAGCCGCCGGGCAGACGTTCGATGAATTCATGCGCGCCCACCGCCTTGGCTGCCGCGATGACGTCTTCTCGGGTCGCCGAGGCCTTGTTGTACTTGATGTTTTCAAACACCGTGCCGGTGAACAGGAATGGTTCCTGCAGCACCATGGCGACCTGTTCTCCGAGCGATTCCTGGGTGACATTGCGGACATCGTGCCCGCCCACCAGTACCGCGCCGCCCTGCACCTCGTAGAAGCGATGCACGAGCGCCATGGCGCTGGTCTTGCCCGAGCCCGTCGGCCCGACAAGCGCTACCGTCTCGCCCGGATTGACCCGGAAGGAAACATTTTTCAGCACCGGCCGGTTGGGATCATAGCCGAAAACCACATCATGGAAGGCGACCGAACCGTCCATGTCCCCGGTCAGCGTCAAGGCATCGGGCTTGTCGGTAATGGTCACCGGCAGATCCAGCACTTCGGTAATGCGGCGCCCCGACGTCATGGCGCGCTGCATGATCGAATATTGCATGGTCAGCGAGCGGATCGGATCGAAGAAGCGCTGGATGTAAAACAGGAAGGTGACGATGACGCCGACCTGCAACGATCCGTTGAGCACCAGCGAGCCGCCGACCAATACCACCGTCGCCATGGCAATGCCGGTGAGACTGTCCACGATCGGCACCATTACCTGCGCATATTTCGAGCCGGTGAGCTGGGTTTCCAGATTGTGGTAGGCCTTGTCGTCATAAAGGTCGAAATTGACCTGCTGGCGCTCGAGATTCTGCACCGTGCGCACGCCATTGATGCCTTCGGCCATGGCGCCATTGGTCAGCGAATTGGTCTCATGCGCGGCCCAGAAGGCGCGCTTGGCCGGCGGCAGCCAGAAGATACGGACCACGAACAGCACCGGCATGGTGGCGAGTGTAAGCAGCCCCAGCCAGGGGTCGAGCGTCAGCAGCACCACGACGATGCCGAAAAGCAGCACGATGTCGCCCACGGAAATGACCGAGGTTTCCAGAAATTCCTGCATGGAATTGACGTCGCCCTGCAATCGGCTCATCAGCCGGCCGACTTCGGTCTTGTCCATGAAACTGAGGGACACGCGCTGCAATTGCGCGAACATGGCCCGGCGCATATCGAACAGCACATGTTCGGCGACCTGGCCGACCCGGGTTTCCTGAATATAGGACGCGCCGAAATTGAACAGCACGGCCACGGCAAAGGCGACCACGGCCCAGATCAGATTGGTGGCATCGCCGCCCGCCACCATGGCCCCGTCAATGGCCCAGCCGATGATCAGCGGAATGGCTAGCTGGGTCGCGGTAAAGACCAGCACGGCCGCCACCGAAAGATAGATTTGCAACCGGTAGGGTTTTACGAAAGCCCAGATGCGGCGCACTGTCTTGGGGTCATAGGCCTTGCCGAAGACCTCTTCCTCGATTCGGTGGCTGCCCACGGAAGCCCGCGGCGGCCTCTGGCCCGGAAAGCTCGCGACATCCCGTTCGTCGTCCTCGACCACGCTCATTGGGCGGCCCTTTCTGTGTCTATTTCCTCGCTCGGTCGCGTCTGGAGGTCATAAAGCGCCGAATAGCGCCCCCCCAGAGCCA